>NZ_DATKFP010000431.1:0-10604 GCF_035511395.1 Sphingobium sp. | reverse complement strand
ACGCCCTGATACTCCTGCCCTTCCTCGACCACCTGCGTCAGCTTGGCGCGGATGTCGTTGCGGGTCTGCTCCACGCGAACGCCGGCGATGATGCGCACGGTGTCGCTGTCCCAGCGGCCCATCAGGTAGCTGGCGAGGATGTCCTCCTTCACCGAGAAATCGGCCGAGTTGGATTCGACCGCGGTGTCGATCGGATTGAGGACGAAGTTGTCGCGATTGGCGTTGAAGAAGTCCGTCGGGCCGCGCTGGCTCGGCAGCGGCAGGATATCCTGGATGCGGTAGGTCTGGCCGCCCAGCACGTCGGCCAGCGTGTAGTCGCCGTCGTAGTCGTCATAGGCATCGACGCGCTGCACCAGCGACTTCTTGCGCCAGCGCGCCTTCATGCCCGCCTGAACGGTGAACGTGCCGCTGCCGGTCGCGAACTCGCGGGAGATATCGCCCTTGACCGAATATTCGCGGTCGCGGGCGTCGAGCAGGACCGTTTGCTGCAGTTCGTTGAAGCCGTAGCTTTCCGGATCGTAGAAGGCGTCGGTGTTGCCCGTCACGCTGAAGCGCGGCTTCCTCGGGTTGGCATAGTCGAAACCGACCGTCACGTCGTCGCCCTCCTCGAAGCGGGCACGGAAGCGGGTGGGATCGACCGAGCCGTTCTCGCGCTCGCTCGCTTCCGACCAGCTACCGGAGTATACCGCCTTCCACGGACCGGCCTCGGTGACACCGCCGATGGTGAGCGACTTGATCTTCTGCTTCTCGAAGCGGTCCTTCATGCGGCGACGCACTTCGACGCGGCCATCCTCGGACGAGAACTCGGCACTGGTGGCGGTGCTGCTGCTCGGCGCCTCGTCGAGCACGAAGATCACGTCGCCGCGATACTCCTGGTCCTCGAACTGGCTGTAGAGGCCGCGTGCGTAGAGCTTGGTCGTGTCCGTGGCCTGCCAGTCGAAGCTGAGCGAACCGCCCATGCGCTTACGCTCCACGTCGTAGTCGCGGTACTGCATCTCGGCGGCATAGGCATTTCCGTTGTCGTCCAGCGCCCAGTCCGCGCCCTCGATATTGTCGCTCTCGAATTTGCGGCGATAGTAGCTGAAACCGCCGGCGATACCGAAGCGGTCGGTCACGCGTGTGGAGAAGTCCACGCTGCCCTTGGGCGTCAGGGCATCGGCGTAGTCGTTGTAGCTGCCCTCCAGCTTGACCGAGTACAGATCCTTCTTGCGGTCGAAGGCGCTCGTGGTGTTGATTTCGATCGAGGCGCCGATGGTGTCGCCGTCCATGTCGGGAGTGAGCGACTTCTTCACCTCGATCGACTCGATCAGCTCGGACGGGATCACGTCCATCGCCACGGTGCGGGTATCGCCTTCGGGGGCGGGAACGCGCACGCCGTTGATCGAGGCCGCGTTCAGCGACGGATCGAGGCCACGCACCGACACGAAGCGGCCTTCGCCCTGATCGTTCAGGATGTTCACGCCGGGCAGGCGACGCAGCGATTCCGCCACGTTCTGGTCCGGGAACTGGCCGATGGCGTCACGCGTCAGGACGCTCTCCACGCCATCCGCAGCGCGCTGGCGCGAAAGGGCAGAGGACTGGCTGGCGATCTGACCGACGACGAGGATGTCCGCGCCGCCGATCCCTGAAAGGGAGAAGTCGCTGGTGACGGTGCCGGTCGCGGGAACCGTCACCGACTGGGTCGTCACCTCGGCCCCGACGTAGCGCGCCTCCAGCGTATAGGTGCCCGGCGCGACGTCCGGGAAGCGGAAGCTGCCGTCCCGCTCGGCCTGCATGCTGCGGTCCAGTTCGACGATGCGCACTTGCGCCGACTGCAGTGCGCGGGTTCCGGTGTCGTCCGACACGGTGCCGCTGACAGTCCCCGCGAACGCCGCTCCGGGTGCCAGAAGTGCAAGTGCGATGATGCCCCGGCTGCTGTGCCAGAACGTGTTGCGGATACCCATTATCTGCCCCCTTGAGGATGCCTGCGATGATGCGCAGGCTGTCGGGGCGGCCTAGTCGAGGCGCGACATGACGCTTCTGTTACAGTCCGGGAAAAGACCTGCCCCGAGTGCCGAACATTGGGGCTTTTCAATGTTCGGCCCGTTGCCGAACGCACTGGTTAGGACGCGAGGGGCGCGGCAAGGACTACGCCCCAAGTGGCAAAGAGGAGAGCAGCCGGCGGGACATCGACGGCCTGCTTCTGGGTCATCGGCTGCAGAAAGTTGCCCTGGAGCTGCTGAATGACGATGAACAGGGCTACGGTCCACAGGGCCGATCATCGGAATGATATCGAGCGACCCGGCGATCACACCGAGGCCTCCGGCCGAAGGCACCCCAAGAAGAGCTAGACCGGCCGAGGTCAGGGCAGCGACGACGATAGAAAAGACGGCCTGTCCCTTCATCCATCCGTTCACAGCCTCGCCAAGCCCGGCACGGTCGAGAAATGCCTGCAAGCTGTCGACGGCGCCTGGAAGGCTTTGACGGATAGTATCGAATTCGTTGGTGAGCTGCGCTCCGAACAGCACCAAAGCGCCGATGAAGACGCCAAGCAGCAAGACAACGGCGGCAGCGAGAGCCAGTCCACGCCCGAGCTGCAGGATCGCACAGATCGCACGCGTCAGAGCATCGAAGACGACAGCGAGAACGACCGCGGCGAAGACCAGGAGAAAGAAGCTGGCCAGTTGGACGATCAGGAGACTGCGCCGACGATGGCCAGAATGGCAACCGTTGCAGTGTCAATCCTGCTGAGCGTCCAGTAGCGCTCAGCTGCGGTGCTGATGCCTACAAGTGCGCGTTGCTGCCGTCCCGCTGTCGACCCTTCCAGGTCATCCAGCGGTCAAATTCGAATCCCTACCTGCAGACGGCCCGGTTCCGGCAGCGGCGACCAGATCCGATCATTCATGTTGGGTCTGAGGATTGGCCGGTCTAAGCTTAAGCCGCCGTTCGAAGACCGACGATCGCTTGGCTTTTGCCATTGCAGGGTGGCTGACAACGCCGGCCACCCTTTTGGCGGTCAACGATGGGATTGATCAATCTCGCAGGATTGACCCGTCTCCTCGGTTTGAATGGTCGCGTGGCTGATATCGAAGTGATTCTTGATCACTTCCAGCACGGTCTGCCTCACCGGTTCTGCAGTGGCATCCTTCTCTAGGACCACATGCACCGTGCAACTGACCTCGTCATTGGAGACCGACCAGATGTGCAGATCGTGGAGGCTTTGAACCCCTGCCACATCACCGATCGCTGCCCAAACTTCCTTGAGCGATAGCCCTGCGGGAACGCCTTCGAGCAAGACGTTGGTCGTATCGCGCAAGAGGATCCAGGTGCGGGGTAGCACCCAGAGTCCGATCGCCACGGCGACCACCGGATCGACCCATGTCCAGCCGGTGAAGCGGATTGCCAGCGCCCCCAGGATGACGCCTACCGAACCGATCATGTCGGCCCAGACTTCCAGATAGGCACCTTTCACGTTGAAGCTGGCATCCTTGCCTGCCGTCAGCAGTCGCATCGAAACGAGATTCACGCCTAGACCGACCGTCGCCACGATGAGCATACCCCAGGACTGGATCTCCTGAGGCTCGCTGAACCGCTTGATTGCCTCGACGAAGACGTAGATCGCGACCGCGAATAGCAGGACAGCGTTGAACGCGGCTGCAAGGATTTCGAACCGCCGATATCCGAAGGTCCGTTTCTCGTCAGGTGCCTTGCGACCCAGCTTGATCGCCATGAGAGCGATGGCCAGAGCCGCAACGTCGGTCATCATATGCGCTGCGTCGGACAACAGCGCCAGGCTGTTGAAGACGATGCCACCTATGACCTCGGCGATGAGGTAGATCGAGGTGAGCGCAAGCGCCCACCCCAACATCTTTGCATTCGCGCCGGCCGTATGGTCATGCGCGTGGCCGGCTTGGCTGTGATCATGCGCCATGGGTCACCTCCTCGTTCTGAGCGGAATGCGGGTGGCGGAAGTCGTCGCCCTCATGCTCTTCCTTGTAGTGCTCGTTCGGGCCGATGACCTTCTGCCCGAAGCGGGCGTAAAGCGTTGGCAGGACGAACAGGGTCAGCAGCGTTGCCGAAATCAACCCGCCGATCACGACGGTCGCCAGCGGCTTCTGCACTTCGGCGCCGGCACCTGCGCCCAGCGCCATGGGCACGAAGCCGAGGCTTGCGACCAGCGCCGTCATGGCCACCGGACGCAGACGCTGCATGGCACCGGTCCGGGCGGCTTCGGCCCGCTTCATACCCGAACGGATCAAATCCTGGATTGAACTGACCATGACCAGGCCGTTGAGGACCGCGATTCCGGACAAGGCGATGAAGCCGACCGCCGCCGAGATCGAGAAGTCCATACCCCGCACGAAGAGGAGCATGACACCGCCGACCAGTGCGAAGGGGACGCCGGTAAAGACGATCGCCGCATCGCGAACGCTTCCAAGCGCGCCGTAGAGCAACAGCAGGATAATGATGAAGCAGGCCGGGATCACGAGCTTCAAGCGCTCGCTGGCCGACTTCATGTTCTCGAACTGGCCGCCCCATTCGACGTAGCTGCCGGCAGGAAGCCTGACCTTCTGGCCGATGTCGGCCTGGGCATCGGCAACCACGCTGCCGACGTCACGTCCACGCACGTTGGCCTGCACCACGACGCGGCGCTTGCCGTTTTCGCGGCTGATCTGGTTGGGACCATCGACAACCTTGATCTCGGCCACACTGGCGAGAGGCACATAGGAGCCGCTGGGGACCGGCACCTGCAACTGCTGAAGCAGGTTGATGTCGGCGCGCTGGGTATCGGAAAGGCGGATCACCACCGGGAAACGGCGGTCCCCTTCGAAGATCATGCCCGAAGTCCGACCGCCGAGCGTGGCGGTGACGGTATCCTGCACGTCCTGCGCGGTGACGCCAAGGCGGGCCATGGCATCGCGGTTCACCTTGATGTCGAGCATCGGCAGGCCGGTGGTCTGCTCGACCTTCACGTCAGCGGCGCCTTCAGTCTTGCGCAGGATGCTGGCGATCTGCTCGGCAGTGCGGTTCATGGTGTTGAAGTCGTCACCGAAGACTTTGACGGCGATGTCGCCGCGAACGCCTGCGATACGTTCGTTGAAGCGCATCTGGATCGGCTGCGTGATCTCGTAGACATTGCCGGGGAATTTCGCGAGTTGACCTTCGATGCGCGCAACCAGTTCGGCCTTGTCCAGCTTCGGGTTCGGCCATTCCTCGCGGGGCTTGAGGATGACGAACATGTCGGTGGCGTTCGGCGGCATCGGGTCCGATGCGAGTTCCGCCGTACCGGTCTTGGAGAAGACGAACTTCACCTCCGGCTGCTTCGACATCATCCGCTCGATCGGCACCTGCATGGCCTGGCTCTGCTGAACCGACGTCGCCGGAATACGCAGGGCCTGGATCAGCATGTCGCCTTCATCCAACTGGGGCAGGAAGACCTGTCCGAGCGAAGTGAAGGCCGTAGCTGCAACCACGAGGCTGCCCAGAGCCGCACCGATGGTCAGGGTGGGGCGCTTCATCGCCCGGTCGAGACCCGGCTCGTAGTGCTTCTTCAGCCAGGTCACAATCCGGCCGTCTTCTTCCTCGACCCGGTTGGACAACCAGATGGCGATCAGCGCGGGAACGAAGGTGAGCGACATGACGAAAGCGAAGGCCAGCGCCATGATGACGGTGAGCGCCATCGGCACGAAGGTCTTGCCCTCGACGCCCGTGAGAGTGAGCAGCGGGACGTAGACAAGGATGATGATGGCTTGGCCGTAGACCGAGGGGCGGATCATCTCACGGGCGGCCGAGGCAACCGTAGCGAGGCGCTCCTTCACACTGAGGAGGCGGCCATGGTGATGCTGGTCCTCGGCGATGCGGCGCAGGGCGTTCTCGACGATGATGACTGCGCCATCGACGATGAGGCCGAAGTCGAGAGCACCGAGGCTCATGAGGTTGGCCGACACGCCCGCCTTGAGCATCCCGAAACCGGTCAGCATCATCGTCACCGGGATGACGAGCGCAGCGATCAGCGCTGCCCGGAAGTTTCCGAGCAGCAGGAACAGCACGACGATGACGAGGACCGCGCCTTCACCGAGGTTCTTGGCGACGGTCTTGATGGTCGAGTTCACCAGCGTGGTGCGGTTGAGCACCGGCTGGACCACGATGTCAGGTGGCAGCGAGGCGTTGATGGACTGCAGCTTGTCGGCGACTGCGGTCGCCACCGTGCGGCTGTTCTCGCCTATCCGCATGATCGCGGTGCCGACGACGACTTCAGTGCCGTTCTCGGAGGCCGAACCCATGCGGATGGCCTGTCCCGAACGGACCGATGCGACCTGATCGAGCGTAATCGGCACGCCATTGCGGGTGGCGATTACGGTGCGGCCGAGTTCCGAAGCATTGCGGATCAGCGCATCCGAACGCACGGCAAGGCCCTCGCCATTGCGATCGACGAAACCGCCACCGACGCTGGTGTTGTTGCGCTCGAGCGCGTTGCCGAGATCGGTCAGCGAAAGGTTGAGCGAGGCGAGGCGCTGGACGTCGGGAACGACCAGGAACTGCTTGGCATAGCCACCGATGGAATCGACGCCCGCCAGCCCCTTGGTGCTCTTCAGGAGCGGAGTGACGATCCAGTCCTGCGCGGTGCGCAGATACGTCGCCTTCTCGGCTTCCGTGGTCAGACGCTCTCCCTCAGGAGTGATGTAGCTTCCGTCGGGCTGCTGGCCGGGTTCCCCGGGGCGGTGCTTGTCATCCTTGCGGTGTTCAAGCTTGACGGTCCACATGTAGACTTCGCCAAGACCTGTCGCGATCGGTCCCATTTCGGGGTTTACGCCGGCGGGCAGGTTCTCCGCAACGCCCTGGAGACGTTCGCCGACCTGCTGGCGGGCGAAGTAGATATCGGTGGAATCCGAGAAGACTGCGGTCACCTGCGCAAAGCCGTTGCGGCTGAGCGAGCGGGTGAATTCGAGGCCGGGAATGCCGGCCAGCGCCGTCTCGATCGGGAACGAGACCTGCTTCTCAACCAGTTCGGGCGAAAGAGCAGGCGCGCGAACGTTGATCTGGACTTGGTTGTTGGTGATGTCCGGCACTGCATCAATGGGCAGGCGGGACAGCGATGCCGCACCGATGACGGCGGCGATGGCGGTGAGAAGCAGGACGAGCCAGCGCTTCTCGACCGCCCATGTGACTACGCGGGCGATCATGGCTCAGTCCTCCACCGCTTCGCTCTTGCCCAGTTCGGCCTTGAGCGTGAAGCTGTTGACGGTGGCGATCTCCTCGGTGCCCTTGAGGCCCGATTTCACGATGACCATGTCGCCGGCGCTGTCGCCGAGGGTGACGGGCACGGCTTGGAAGCCGGCTTTCGTGCGCACGAAGATGACGGTCTTTCCTTCGTCGGTCTGGACGGCGGTGGTGGGCACCTTGATGGCATTGCTGCCGCCGCTGTCGGAAAGCGCGATCGATGCCGTGACCGGCTCACCCACACGCCATTGGCTCGCGCGGTTGTCGATCGTCGCGATCACCGGCACGAGGCGGGTATTGGCATCGAGTGCAGGCGAGACGAAAGTCACGCGCGCGGTGGTTTCGCGGCCTGCGGCCTTGACCGTGACGATATTGCCCGGACGCACGCGTCCTGCATCCTGCGGCTGCAGGTTGAGCGAGAGCGAGACGCTGGAAAGGTTCGCCACGCGGAACAGTTCTGCATCGGCGGCGACCGTTTGGCCCAACACCACACTGCGTGCGATGATCTGGCCCGAGATCGGGGACGTGATCGAAATCCGGTTGAGCGCACCGCCGCCGGCGCCTGCGGCAGACACCTGCTGCTGCGCCAGGCGCAGGGCAATCCGGGCCTCGGTCGCAGCGGTGCGTGCGGCAATCAGGTCCTGCTCGGGCGAGACCTTCTGGGCGAACAGGCGCTGTTCGCGGCCAAGGTTGGAGTTCGCAAGCGACAGCCGCGCCCGCGCTGCTTCGATCTCCGCGTTGAGGGAGGCGGCCTCGCGGCTCTCGATCACGGCGATGGCCTGGCCCTGTCCGACCGACTGGCCGAGGTTGCGGGTCAGCGAAACGATGCGGCCGCCGATCGCGGCCGATACCACCTGCATGCCTTGTGGATCGCCGTCGATCGTCCCGGGAATTTCCACGGTTCCCGAGCCGCCGATCATGGGGCGGCCCAGCTGGATGCCGGCCGAGCTGATCTGCTCGGCGCTCATGTCGACCTTGCCTTCAACCGGCTTGGCATCCGCAGCGGTAGACTTTTCGGCGGCCGGGGCTTCCGCGGCTTTGTCGCCGCCGCCGCACGCCGCAAGGGCAAGTGCCAATGAGAGCGGCAGCGCGGCATAGGTGAGCGTGTTCAGTTTCATGGTAATCAGTTCCCCCCTTGAGGCGCTACGGCGGGCGCGGTCAGGCGCTCCAGCTGCGCACGGGCATTCTGGTAGGATGCGAGAGCATCGATGGCGGCGACGCGCGTATCGGCGAGCGTACGTTCGGCATCGAGCAGATCGAGCTGGCTGAACTTGCCTTCGCGGTATCCGATACGAGCAATACGGGCGGCTTCCTGCGCGGCCTGCAGGGCGGGTCCGGATGCGGCGCGAGCGGTGGTCGCCGCGTTGTCGGCATCGGCTTGGGCATTGGTGATGGCCTGCTCGATATCGAGCGCGGTCAGCCGACGATTGGCCTCAGCCTGGGTACGTTGCGCCCCTGCCTGGGCCAGGGCGGCACCGCCGTTGTTGAAGACCTGCAGCGGGATCGACACCGCGAAGACAGCGGCGAAATCCTTCGTGGCTTCCAGGCGACGCACCGATGGGCCGACGTCAATGTTCGGCACCCGGTTTGCCTTTGCGAGGCGCACGCCTGCATCGGCGATGGCTAGATCCGCATCGGCAGCAGCCAGTGCCAGCGTTCCTTGCGGGCTGACCGGTTCTGACGGCCCGTAGGACGCAGAAGCGGCAGGCAGCCGATCAAGCAGAGCAACATCCAGAGGGCCAAAGGCCCTACCGATGCGGCGTTCAAGGTTGGTGCGGGCGGCACGAGCAAGGCGGTCCTGCCGCTCTGCATTGGCTTCAGCATTGACCCGCGCTACATCGGCGCGCTGCCGTTCGAGCGGCGAAGCGCGGCCAGCTTGCACGCGAACGCCCGCAGCCCGCAGGGCATCACCGGCGATACGAGCCTGATCCTTCGCGGTGATCAGTCGCCGTTCGGCAGAGATGGCCTCGACGTAAAGCTGGGTCACCTGCAGCCGTACGTCGGCGGCGATGACGGCCGCCTGCAGTTCCGCGCGCGACAGTTCGGCGCTTGCCACGGCAACGCGGGCACTGCGCTTGCCGCCCAGTTCCAGGGTCTGCATGAAGCCGACCGTGGTCTCGTTGCTGCGGACACCGGAATAAGGGCCGGTGCCGATGATGTTTTCGATCTGCCCTTGAGCGACGGGGTTGGGTCGAAGTCCTGCAACCGTCCGACCTGCCTTGGCAGCATCGATGCCTGCACGGCCCGCATCCATCGCGGGAGCGGAGCCGCCTGCTTCAGCGACGGCATCGTCGAGTGTTAGAACTACTGCACCGGAAGGCGCGTTCGGTGCTTCCTGCGCCTGCACCGTTGCGGCACAGGACACCGCGGCCATAAGCGCCGCGAGTATGGTCTTCATGATGTGAAATTCCTGACGGAGGATTCCTGGCCGACATCAGTCGGCCGGCGGAAGCGTCAGGTCCGTGGAGGGCGCGGTGTCACACTGTCGTCCGCCGGGCACAACGGAGTAGCTCGCCGAAATCCGCGAACTTGCCCGGCCGAGCGGGCGATGGGCGGCGCCACGCTCATCGAAGGGGTGCCGAGATCATGACTGTGACAGGCACCGTGATGGTGAGGCAGGCCATTGTCGGCATCGCCGGGGACTTCGTCACCGTCGCCCGGCGCATGATAAGAAAAATCGTACCCAGCGTCGTTGCCGCCCGTTGCCTCTGCGGCGTGCGCCATGCCGGACCAGCTGACGAGAATCAGCATCAGGCAGGCAAGGAAGGGCAACAGCTTGCGCATCGGTCGGTCCCTATCACTCCGCCGCGGCGGTGTAACCCCTTCGGGTTGAATTGAGCTCGCCTCGGGCCTGCGCGAGGATCTGGATGCCGCCGGAAATGCCGAGCATCGCCATGATGCCCGCTACGATGAGGTCGGGCCATGCCGTTCCGGTGCCGAAGACTCCGGCAGCGGCGAGCAGCACTGCGACATTGCCGATGGCGTCGTTGCGCGAGCAGATCCAGACCGATCGCATGTTGGCGTCACCGGTACGGAAGCGATAGAGCATAATTGCGACCACTGCGTTGGCAATGAGCGCGGTGAAACCGACGAGCCCCATGAGTTCCGCATGCGGCGTGCTGCCATGCCAGACGCTCCACAAGGCCGCGCAGAGCACATAGAGGCTGAGCAAAACCAGAGTGAGTCCCTTCAGCAGCGCTGCCCTTGCCCGCCACGCGAGTGCCATCCCCGTGACGCCGAGACTGATGGCGTAATTGGCGCTGTCACCCAGAAAGTCGAGGGCATCAGCCTGCAAGGCTTTCGATCCACCGGCCACCCCGGCAATGATCTCGGCTACGAACATTGCGCCGTTGACGACAAGCGCAATCCAGAGCGCTCGCCGCCAGCGAGGATCATTCGTCGTT
>NZ_DATKFP010000430.1:0-3274 GCF_035511395.1 Sphingobium sp. | reverse complement strand
AGCCCCCGAGAACATCCTTCGCCTGCTCACGCCCACGACAAACGAGTATTCGCTCGATTGGCGCCGGCGGTGCCTCGCCCGCCTGCAGAAGCGTTCCCGAAAGATCGTCGATGGCATGCGCGTCAAATTTCCGCAGGCGATCACCTTCACCGATGGCTTCGCCGGTGACGAGTTTACCGTGGTCAAGCGCGGCGCGACTATTACCTTCCGTCCCGTTGGCAGGCACGGGCACTACCGCATCAGCAATTTCAGGGACGCCGAATGGTCCATCGTCCCCGAAACGAAGGTCCATCGAACGATCTTCGCGCCCCGACCCTTTGCAGCGATGCCCCCGCCATGAGCGGGGCATCCAGACTCTCGCCGCTGCGGGCGTGCCTCTGCAGTCGCGAAAATGCCATCCGTGTCGCGCAGCGCATGATGCAGGCCGGAATCGCCGTCATGGTCGCTCCCGGCGATGCCATGCAACCCTGACGCGTGATCGAGCGAACCGATCTTTCGGCCAGCGAAGTCGCCGCGCGCATTGCCCTCAAGAGACAGGAGGACTTGAGATGCCCCGCCTGAAACCCGCCACACCGCGATCCAAGCAACAGATCGACGACGCCCTGAAACTCATGCGCCGTGCGCGCGGGCTCCTGCGCGAGGCAGGCGCCTCCAAAGCCGCTGGCCGTCTTCACAGCGCCATCAACAGAGCCGAGGGCGCACGGCGGCACTGCGAGCGACGCCCCGTTGTCGTCGATACGATGGCGGCCTGGCTCTCCGAAGCCGAATGAGGGAAGTGGGGAGGGGAAGGCGAACGATCGAGGAGAACATACATGCCCGCATTCGCTTCCTCCCCCGCACCCGAGATGACCCGCTGGGGCAAGCCCGTAACGGCCACCCAGCGCCTGCCCGGCATCTGGCGCGTCATGACCCCGTCGCATGGCGGCTTTGTCCTGTCCGAACCGCGCCACGCCGCCATGCCTGAGGCCCTGCGCCTCGACGGGCCCGAGTACGAACATGACGTCGATTGGGCGCTCGTGATCGTGGCGTTCCAGACCGAATTTGCCGCTGCCGGAGATCCGCTCTTCGACATCGAACTTTCGCTCGCCACCGGCACCGTCAAGAGCTGGCGTCCCGAACGCTGGGACGCCTACGCCAGTGAGCCCGTCGAACCCCGTCAGAGCCACGTCCGGCGCGAGCGCGAAGCCTTCGAGGCGCGCATCGGCAAGGTCATTGTCACCACCGCCTATGGCGATTGGGCCGATTGGGTGCCCACCGGCAAGGTTGGCGTCCTTGGCTACCGCCTCGCCAGCGTTGATCATATGGCCCGCCCCACATACGCCGACCCGGTGTTCAAGGCCCTCGTCGATGCCGCCCGATATGATGAGCGCACCAGCGTCATCAGCTTCGACGAACTCGACGCCGAGATCCTGGCATGACGATCGAGGTGATCGTGGGCCTGCCCCACCTCAACGAAGGGCCAATCCTGCAGCGCGCGCGGTTGATGCAGCAACCCATGCTGATTTCCGCGAACTGCCTCTCGCGCTGGCGGACCGCATCAGGTGGCTGGCGCGAATGGCATGGCTGGCGCACTGGCCAGCTCGGCAATGTCCATGGGCTCAAGAGCCTCGATCTGGACAGTGCCGGATATGTGCTGATGGCCAGATACGGGGGCTATCCATGGTCGATCGCCGACTACATGGAGTTGGCTGCATCCTATCCCTTCCGCCGCTTTGCGGCTGCCGACTATTGCTGCGAGGCCGAAATCGCCGCCGATCGCGCCGAAGTCCTGGACCGCATCGCCCGCACCGTCGCGACGAACCGCGAATGCCGCTCGCGCGCCTACGACCTTGGGATCATCGACCGCTTCATGCCGGTGCTTCAGGGCCGCTACCCTGAAGACTACGAACGCTGCGCGGAAGCGCTGGCGTGGTCGATGAATCCGGGCACCGTCGTCGGGGTCGGCTCCATGTGCCGCCGCGACATCCATGGTCCTGACGGTCTGATCGCGGTTGTCGCCCACCTCGACAGGATACTCCCCGATCCCGGTCCGAGGCTGCACCTGTTCGGCGTGAAGGGAGCGGCCATCCCCTACCTTCAACCCTATGCCCATCGCGTGGCCTCGCTCGATTCCCAGGCATGGGGCACCGCAGCACGGCGCGATGCCCGGCGCCGGCAGGTATCGAAAACCGACGCTCTTGCTGCCGACCACATGGAGCGCTGGACCATCGCGCAGCTCGATCGACTGCGCGAACCCCATCGCCCGATGGCCATCACTCCTGAACCTGCGCCTCCACAGACTCCGTCCGATCCCTGGGAAGCCGCCATCCAGCAAGCGCAGGCCGAGATCCGCGCGCTTATCGAAAGCGGCGACCTGACTCACGACGAAGTGACCGCTGGATGGATCGAGACATGGGCGGCAGACCTATACCGTAGACGGCCCAAAGCTGCCGGAAACCTACGGCCGCCAAAGGTAGCAGCGGCATCCTAACTCACTACTGAGAGCAAAAGGACGATGATTTGGTGATGAACACGTGAACGGAAAGCAGGGCAGGTGTCTACTACGCGCCCAATTCGGTCAATCACCCACATTGGGCTTAGATCCAGAACCGGTCATTCGGAGTACCAGGCCGATCATCAGGATTGAGGCGTGATTGCAATTGCGGAATGATCCTCTGCACTATCTACCGGGAGCCCAGCCTCCTTGCGCTCGGAATAGCGGTCGACGAGCTGCCCTGCGTGTGGTCGCATCAGCACGGTGAAGCGGATCAGTTCCTCCATCACATCGACGATGCGCTCGTAATAGCTCGACGCCCGCATGCGGCCGTCCTCGTCGAACTCCTTGTACGCCATCGCCACCGAGGACTGGTTGGGGATCGTGAACATCCGCATCCAACGGCCCAGTAGCCGCAGCGAGTTAACGGCGTTGAAGGACTGCGAACCGCCGGACACCTGCATGACTGCAAGCGTGCGGCCCTGCGTTGGCCGCATCCCGCGCATCTGGAGCGGCAGATGATCGATTTGCGTCTTCATGATGCCGCTGATCTGGCCGTGCCGCTCCGGACTGCACCAGACCATGCCTTCCGACCACAGCGCGTGCTCGCGCAGTTCATGCACAGCTGGGTGGTCGTCTCCCGCTATCTGATCGGGCAGCGGCAGGTCACTGGGATCGAAAATCCGCGTCTCGGCGCCGAAGAATTGCAGCAGGCGCGCCGCCTCTTCCACGGTGAGGCGTGAGAACGAGCGTTCCCGCAGTGAGCCGTAGAGCAGCAGTATGCGCGGAGGCGGTTGATCC
>NZ_DATKFP010000429.1:0-21314 GCF_035511395.1 Sphingobium sp. | reverse complement strand
CGTTTCAGCGATTGGCGGTAATGATCCTCCGGCGTTTCGCCGACGCAGGTCAGGAATTGGCGATGCGATCCCGGGATCAGCATCAATGGACCGTTATGCGGGGTATTTTCCGCCAGCAACACCGACATGGACAATGCCCGCATACGCGACATCCCGTCCTCGACATGCCAGGTTTCGAAATCGCTGTGCCAGTAGAATTCCTTGCCCTGGAAGCCCGGCTTATAGTTCAGTCGCGACTGATGCATGTAGACATCGTCGTCCAGCAGGAAGCGGGCAACGCCAGCCAGCCGGTCATCGGCGGCCAGCCGCTCGATCGCCCGGCTCTGGGCATGGATGCGAAAGATGGAACGGACTTCCTTGCCACCCGGCTCGGTGATGACCGTTTCCTCCTCCAGCGCATCGGGATTGCCAAGCAGCGTGCCGGCTTCGCTTTGGAGATAGGTCACTTCCGCGTCGGAAAAGACATTCTCCAACACCAGATAGCCATCGCGGTCGAACTGTTCGGCCTGTTCCCGATTGATGGGCGCGGCGTCGTTCCAGTCGCCATGGACGACAGAATCAAGGCGCGGCAAAAATTCCGCCACGCTGGCGTGGCGGGACGGGTAGAGGTCTTTCATGGGACTCCCCCTTTGATAAGGTAAAGATAGTTCAGGCGAGGTGGCTCGGACATGCCCGAGCCACTGCCATTAGTCAGTCGGCCAGCGCAGGCTCGCGCACAGCGCTGATCTCGGCGGGATAGGCGCCATTTTCGTCATGCACTTCCTTGCCGGTGACTGGCGGATTGAAGGTGCAGGCGCACAATATATCGGTTTCCGGCCGCACGATATGCTGGTCATGCGCATTGAGCGCATACATGACGCCGGGCGCGAGTTGATGGGTGATGCCGGTGCCCAGATCCTCGATCGTACCCGTACCCTTGAGCACCAGCACCGCTTCCAGATGGTTCTGGTAGTGCATGTGCAGTTCCTCGCCCGCATACATGGTGGTGACGTGGAAGGAAAAGCCCATATCGTCGTCCTTCAACAAAAGACGGGCGCTTTCCCAGCCCTTGGACTTCACATTGCGATCTGACTTGCGGATGTCCTGAAGCTTGCGAACGATCATGTCTGATATCTCCTTTTATTCTGCGGCGACGCCATAGGTGACGGCCAGCACGGACCGGATGCTCTCCTCGAGAATGTCGAGGCCGGCCGACAGAACGGCGTCCTCGATCACGAGGGGCGCCAGAACCTTGACGATCTCGTCATGCGCGCCACTGGTTTCGATGATCAGCCCCTGCGCGAAGCAGGCGGCGGTGATGGTTTCGGCGATATCGCCCGATCCGACATCGATGCCACGCATCATGCCGCGACCGCGGGTCGACAGGCCATATTCGGCCGCCATTGCGTCCAGGCGACGCTCCAGCAGCGCGGCACGTCGTGCAATATCGTGCTGGAATTTCTCGTCACTCCAGAAATGACGCAGCGCCGCGGTCGCAGTGACGAAGGCATGGTTGTTGCCCCGGAAAGTGCCATTATGCTCGCCCGGTGCCCATTGGTCGAGTTCGGGACGGAACAGGGTAAGCGCGAAGGGCAAGCCCATGCCCGACAGCGACTTCGCCATGGTAACGATGTCGGGGGTAAAGCCCATGCCTTCGAAACTGAAGAAATTGCCGGTGCGACCGCAGCCCGCCTGGATATCGTCGATAATCATCAGTGCGCCGTAACGCTTGGCGATATCGGCGATCCTGCGCAGCCATTCGGGCGATGCGGTGTTGAGGCCGCCTTCCCCCTGCACCGTTTCCACCAGGATGGCCGCGGGCGCGTCGAGGCCGCTCGACGGATCGGACAGGCGCCGCTCCAGCAATTCGGCGGTATCGACGTCAGGGCCATGATAACCGTCATAGGGTTCATGGGCGACATGGCTCAGCGGCACGCCCGCGCCACCGCGCTTGGCGGCATTGCCGGTACAGGCCAGCGCGCCCAGCGTCATGCCGTGGAAACCGTTGGTGAAGGCGATCACCAGTTCACGGCCGGTGATCTTACGCGCCAGCTTGATCGCGGCCTCGACCGCATTGGTTCCGGTCGGACCGGTAAACATGGCGCGATAATCGAGGCCACGAGGCTTGAGGATCACATCCTCCAGCGCAGCGAGAAAATCCGCCTTGGCGTCGGTGTGGAGGTCAAGGCCATGGGTGATGCCATCGTCGGCGATGTAGTCGAGCAGTGCCCTCTTCAGCACCGGATGATTATGTCCATAGTTCAGCGTCGAGCAACCCGACAGGAAATCCAGATAGCGGCCGCCCTGATTGTCGTGCATCCATACGCCCTGCGCGCGATTGAACTGGCGCGGCATGGCGCGGGCATAGCTGCGCACGACTGATTCGCGTCGTTCATAGATGGCGGTGTCGGGAATGGACGCGGTCGGTTTGGGCCGGGTGGTGACGGTCATGGTCTGCAATCTCTTTCAAATATGCGCCAAAGTCGGCAGCGGGCCGATGCGCGCCTGCCATTCGGTGGCATGGGCACCGGCAAAATGGGCTTTCCGCTCGAAACGGGCGGCCTTTTCGAGCGGCACGTTCCAGCGACGTGCCAATCCTTCGAACAGGCCCCAGGATGCGCGATTATCTTGCGTGATGGTGGTCGTCAGATGCGTGATACCGGCCTGGTGGGGCCGCGCCAGCAATGCCTCGATCATGCGCCCGCCAAGGCGCTGGCCGCGTGCGGCGGACGATACCGCGACCTGCCAGACGAAGAAATTTTCGGGCCCTGAAGGCGGCCGATAACCCGACACCCAGCCGACCACCTCGCCGCCGCGTTCGGCGACGATGCAGCTGTCGGCAAAGTCCGTGCATTGCAGCAGGTTGCAATAGGCCGAATTGGGATCGAGCGGCGGACAGGCCGTGATCAATCCGCTGATGGCCGGCCCGTCTGTGGCGACGGGCTTGCGAAACGCGATGTCCTGCCCCTCGCCCTGTTCAGAGCGCGCATAAGCCCGTGGCGGTGTAGCGACCGCTGTAGCTTGGG
Source organism: Sphingobium sp. (assembly GCF_035511395.1). GTDB lineage: Bacteria > Pseudomonadota > Alphaproteobacteria > Sphingomonadales > Sphingomonadaceae > Sphingobium. The sequence continues at coordinate 18,309 of NZ_DATKFP010000429.1, read as the reverse complement.
AATCAAAGATTGTTTATCTCCCGAATTATATTTTACTCGGAGCAATAAAGACGCTCCGGCGAGACGGCGCTTATATGCCGGTGTGCAGCGCATGTTTCAACCCCGGACCGGAAATTATATTTCGCTCGTTAAAGTATATTGCCGCTACGCACACGGGATGGGATTGTCCAGGTTGGTGTCCAGGACAGCTTCGCGCTATGCGCCATGTCATGGATTCCGAGATCGCTTCACTGACCCTGCGCGCCCTGCGGCGCGTCCTGCGCGCTACCGAAATCGGCAGTCGCCAACTCGCCGCGACGACCGGCCTGACGCCGTCGCAATTGCTGGTGCTGCGCGAAATCGATACGCGCGGTTCCGCAACGCCGTCCACCATCGCCAATGCGCTGCAATTCAGCCAGGCCACGATCACCACCATCGTGGATCGCCTCGTGGCGCTTGGCTTCGTGCAGCGCCAGCGCAGCGAGAAGGATAAGCGACAATTTCACCTGAGCCTCCTGCCCGATGGCATGAGCGCGCTCGCCGACGCTCCCGACCCGCTGCAAAAGACGTTCACGGATCGCTTCGTCGCCTTGCCCGCCTGGGAACAGGCTATGATACTCGCGTCGGCGGAGCGGCTCGCCATGCTCATGAACGCCGACAGCATCGACGCCGCGCCTCTGTTGGACAGCGGCCAGATCGACCGGTCAGGACCGCATTGACCGGCCCGTTAGTTCAAAAGCAAAGAATAAAGGTTCCGCACCCCCGCACGCTGGGAGTTACCCGCTTCGTCCTAGTTCAGACGAGAAACCGGCGCGTCGCATCAACCGCGTGACGCGCACGTTCGAGCCGCGACACGCCCGCATCCATCGCCAACTGCTGCGGCACCTCGACGCTGACCGGCAGGCCGGGCCTCATCGCCTTCAGGAAAGCAGCAATGTCGATGCTTCCCTTGCCGGGCAACAGGCGCTCCATGCCCGCCTCCCACTCCCCAAGACCGGGCGCGATGCTGGACGGGCCGTCGCTGATCTGCGCGATGCGGATGCGCGGGTCGGCCAGCAACGCCATCGCCTCCGCCACGTCACCGCCCCGGACGATGTGGAGCAGGTCGAGCGTCACACCGGCATTGGTCCGTCCCAGCACGTCTATCGTCGCCAGCGCTTCGGCCAGCGTGCGAACCTGCGAGGGCGGGTAGAATTCGATGGCGAGATCTATGTCGTAGCTCCCCGCCAGTTCGGCCAGTTCCGCCAACCGCTCGATCCGCCGGCCGGGATCGCGGTCGTAGCAGAGGATATTCGCGAGTCCCGCGCCCAGATCGGCGGCGGCCTCCAATGCGGGCCTGAAATCCGCGACGACCGTGCGCCCCGCCATGGTGAAGGGATAGACAAGGTCGACGGCAAGCCCGTCCGCCGCCAACGCGTCGCGCGTCATGCGGCGCGCAACGGGATCGGTGACAAGGTTATAATGCGGCATGGCGGGCAGCACTGCCATCGAATGAAGGAAGGGGCAGATCCCGATGCAACCGGTTGCGGCAGCAATCTCTGCGAGCTGCCAGGGGGTGGTGTCGGTTATGGTAATATGGTCCAGCGAGAGGCTTCGGTTGGCCGCCACGCTCCTCTCCTCATCCTGTCCTGTCATGCAATCGGGCGCGACGCGTCAGCCGCGCCCGATCAGTGTCAAGCGGCCGCCTCGCGCTCTTTGAGCATATCGAGCGCGACGTCGACGATCATGTCTTCCTGACCACCGACCATCTTGCGGCGCCCAAGCTCGACCAGGATGGTGCGCGTGTCGAGGCCGTAGGTCTCCGCCGCCTTTTCCGCATGGCGCAAGAAACTGGAGTAAACGCCCGCATAGCCCAGCGCGAGGGTTTCGCGGTCGACCCGGACCGGGCGATCCTGCAACGGACGGACCAGATCCTCGGCCGCATCCATCAGCGTCATCACGTCGCAACCATGGTTCCAGCCCTTGCGGTCCGCAGCGGCGATGAACACTTCGAGCGGAGCATTACCCGCGCCCGCGCCCATCCCTGCGAGGCTGGCATCGATGCGCACCGCGCCATGTTGCGCGGCCACGATCGAGTTGGCGACGCCCAGCGACAGGTTATGGTGGGCATGCATGCCGCGCTGGGTTTCGGGCTTCAGCACCCGGTCATAGGCTTCGAGCCGCGCCTTCACTCCATCCATGTCGAGCGCACCGCCGCTGTCGGTCACGTAGACACATTGCGCGCCATAGCTTTCCATCAGCAACGCCTGCTGGGCGAGCTTTTCCGGATCGATCATGTGGCTCATCATCAGGAAGCCGGAGACGTCCATGCCAAGGTCACGGGCAATGCCGATATGCTGTTTGGAGACATCCGCCTCCGTGCAATGGGTCGCCACGCGAACCGAGCGCACGCCGATATCATAGGCGCGGCGCAATTCCTCGACCGTGCCGACGCCCGGCAGAATCAGCGTGGTGAGGACCGATCTGGTCAGCACCGAGGCGACCGCCTCCAGCCATTCCCAATCGGTGTGGGCGCCAAAGCCATAGTTGAAACTGGCGCCGTTGAGGCCATCGCCATGGGCGACTTCAATCGCGTCGACGCCGGCTTCGTCGAGCGCCTTGGCGATCGCCTTCACATGGTCGATGCCGTACATGTGGCGGATGGCATGCATGCCATCGCGCAGGGTGACGTCCTGGATGTAGAGCTTTTCGCCCGCCTCGACGTTGAACTTGGTGCTGCTCATGCTGCCACCTTCTTTCCTTCGCTGATGCGCTGCGCCAGCAGTTCGCCGGTCGCCTTGGCGGCGGCGGTCATGATGTCGAGATTGCCCGAATAGCTGGGGAGATAATCACCCGCCCCTTCGACTTCGAGCAGGATCATCGTCTTGATACCGGTGAACTCGCCGCGGCCGGGGATCTTCAGTTTGTTGTTGTCGCCGAAGCGCTCGAACTGCACCTGCTGCTTCAGACGATAACCCGGAACATAGGCCTGTACCTTCTTCACCATCGCCTCGATCGAGGCGCGGATGGTTTCCTCGTCGGCGCCGTCGGAGAGGGTGAACACCGTGTCGCGCATGATCATCGGTGGTTCGGCAGGGTTCAGAATGATGATCGCCTTGCCCTGTGCCGCGCCGCCGACCTTTTCGATCGCCCCGGCGGTGGTGCGGGTGAACTCGTCGATATTGGCACGCGTGCCGGGACCGGCCGAGCGCGACGACACGGACGCCACGATCTCTGCATAATGGACGGTCGCGACCTGACTGACGGCGGCGACCATCGGGATGGTCGCCTGACCACCGCACGTTACCATGTTGACGTTGCCAGCGTCGAGATTGGCTTCGCCGTTCACGGTCGGAATGGTGTAGGGACCAATGGCGGCGGGGGTGAGGTCCACCACCTGCTTGCCGTCGGCGCGCAGTGCAGCGTCATGGACCTTGTGCGCATAGGCCGAGGTCGCGTCGAAGACGATGCCGATCTCGGGATAGACGGCCATCTTCTGGAGACCCTCCAGCCCTTCGTAGGTAGTCGCGACACCCCGCTCACGGGCCATGGCGAGACCTTCGGACGCCTCGTCGATGCCGACGACCGCCACCAGTTCCATATTCTGCGGATATTTGATCATCTTGATCATCAGGTCGGTGCCGATGTTGCCCGAACCGATGATCGCTGCCTTGACCTTGCCAGTCATCAATTGCTCCTCAAACGAAACGTGCGGTGCAGGCGCCCACGCCATGCAGCTGCATTTCAAACACGTCGCCGGCCCGGGCCGGTTCCAGCGGCACCAGGCTGCCCGACAGGATCACGTCGCCCGCCTCCAGCGTGACGCCATAGGCGCCGAGCGTATTGGCGAGCCAAGCCACCGCTTCAGCAGGCGACCCCTGCACTGCATGCCCATAGCCTTCCGACAACGGCTGGCCGTTTTTGGTCACGGTAACGTGCAGGTTGGGCAGCTCGTGCGCACGCGGATCGGCGCGGGCTTCGCCCAGCACATAGACGCCACAGCTGGCATTGTCGGCGACCGTATCGACGATGCCGATCTTCCAATCCTGGATGCGGCTGTCGACGATCTCGAAACAGGGGACGATCGCCTCGGTCGCGGCGATCACCTGATCCGCCGTGATGCCCGGCCCCTTGAGGCTTTCCTTCAGGATGAAGCCGATTTCGGCCTCCGCGCGGGGCTGGATGAGGCCGTTCGCGGCAATATCGATATCGCCTTCCACGAGCATCCGGTCGGTCAGGAAACCGAAATCAGGCTGATGCACGCCCAGCATGTCCTGCACCGCCTTGGACGTGACGCCGATCTTCTTGCCCACGACACGCTCGCCATCCGTCTTGCGCCGTTCAAGCGCGCCGAGCGAAATGCCATAGGCATCGTCGATGGTGAGTTCGGGATGGCGCGCCATCAGCGGGGGCACGGTGCGCTGGTCGCGTAACGCGCGGTACAGTTCTTCTGCGAGGATATCGTTCAGGCTCTGGTCAACGGTGTCGCTCACAAATAGGCTCCGTCCTGATAGATGAGGGGTTCGACGCTCTCGCTGAGGCGTACGGCCTCCACGCGGGCGACGACGATGCTGTGGGTGCCGAAGGGCATCATGCTGTCGATGGTGCAACTCAGATTGGCCTGCGCCCCGTCCAGCATCGGCAGGCCATGCCCATCATTTTCCCATCGCCCGACCTCAAACCGCTTTTCTCGCGGCACCGCGCCGCCGAACGCCGCCGACACATCCCGCTGATGACGCGAGAGGAGGTTGACAGTAATCGGGCACCCCGACGACAGGCAGGGATGGATCCCCGCCGACTGGTTGATGCACAACAGAAGCGCAGGTGGATCCATGGTCAACGATGTGATCGACGTCGCCGCCATTCCCACCAGCGCGCCGTCGCCTCGCGTCACGACGATCGCCACGCCGGAAGCCAAGCGACGCATTGCGCCCCGAAAACCGGAAGTCACGTCAGCCGGATCGGCCGCAATCTGGGAACTACTTGCCATTCAAAAACTCGAGCGAATAGCGGTTGAACTCGTCGGTCCGCTCCACCTGCACCCAATGGCCGACCTTGTTGAAGGTCACGCAACGGACATCATCGCAGGCCTCGAAGAAAAGATTTATGCCCTCCAGCGGCATGAAGCGCTCATTATAGCCCCAGAAGAGCAGAATGGGCAGCTTCAACTCGCCAAGGCGTGGCGCAAGGTTGGGCGTGCGCATCCGCACGATGACATCCTTGGGCTGCATGCTCGCGACGGCGAAGCGTTCCTTCACCAGCTCACCGGTGACATGAACCGGATCATAAACCAGGTTGGTTATCAGACGTCGTTGTTCGGACTCATTGAAATCCGGCCCGCCGAAGGAACTGACCATGCCGGCAATACCCGGCATCTTGAAATATTCCTCCCGCTCATGGATGCAGCCCGGCGCCATCAGGATCAGCCGGTCGACAAATTCGGGATGATCCATCGCCATCTGCAGCGCAATGCCGCCGCCGAGCGAATTGCCGATAAGCGTCGCCTCTTCGATGCCATGGGCCTGGAGCGCTTCGTAAAGCGTGTTGGTGAAAAGATCGAGCGTGTAGTCCAGCCCTTCCGGCTTGGACGAGGCTCCATAGCCGATCAGGTCGGGCAGGATCACCCGATAGCCAGCATCGGCGAATGCCCCGGCATTCTGCCGGAAGTTCGACGCGCCTGACGCACCCGGTCCGCTGCCGTGAATGAAGACGACGGCCGCGCCAACGCCCATCTCCGCAACCGAAATCTCATATCCGCCCGTGACTTCATGCGTCTTGCGGGTCAATTCGTTCGCCATGAAGGAACCTCTCAGATGAACGTGAAAGCGGGCGGTTCGCCCTGCATCGTGCCGATAACGTCGCTGGTGCGGTTCGCCGGATCGTTGGCGACATGCGCGCGCGCGGCGTGCAGGTCGAGCCAGGGCTGGAGGATCGGGCTGGTCATATAAATGGCTCGACCGCCGAGCAGTTTCACCATGTCATCGGCCAGATCGGCCATACGGCGCACCACGCTGGCCGACTGATAGGCGAACAGCGCACGCCGCTCCATCGGGATCGCTTCGTCCCGTCCGGCATAATCCATCAGTTCGTTGAAGGTCGCGCGATGGGCGAGTTCCATCTCGTTCGCTTCGGCGATGGCGCGGGCAATAGCAGCGTGCAGGTTCGGGTCGGCTTTCGACGCCTTGCCAGTATTGGTCGAAACGCGGCTCTGCATGATCTCAATCGCCGCCCGGATCGCGGCGCGCACACCGCCAAAGGCCGCGCTGGAAACCGAACGGGTGAAAAGCTGTGCCCAAGGCATTCGATAGAGTGGACCATTATTGGCCTCCTGCCCTGGATTCTTGCAAGCAAAGCCGTCAGCGGCGCGATGCGTGCGATATTCGGGCACGAAAACACGTTCCACGACGATATCGAAACTTCCGGTGCCCTGAAGCCCGAACGTGTCCCATGTCCCTTCGATCACCTTATAGTCCGAACGCGGGAGCAGGAAAGTGCGCATGTCCGGTGGGCCGCCGTCGGTGTCGAAGTTGATCGCGCCCAACAGCACCCAGCCACAATGGCTGGAGCCGGAGGAAAAGCCCCAGCGACCCGACAGGTAGAAACCACCATCGGTCTTTTCCACCTTGCCGACCGGCTGATAGGTCGAAGAGACGAGCATATCCGCATCGTCGGCCCAGACGTCGCGCTGCGCTTCGTCATGGAACAGGGCCAGTTCATAGGGGTGGCAACCGAGGACGCCGTAGATCCAGCCGGTCGACATGCAGCCTTCGGCCAGCGCCTTCTGAATGTCGAAAAAGACGTTGGGATGCATTTCATAGCCACCCCAGCGCTTAGGCTGGAGGACGCGGAAGAACCCCGCAGCCTTCATTTCTGCGACCGTCTCGACCGGCACGTCCCCTGCCTGCGTGCAGGCACGGGCACGCTCGCGCAGCACAGGTATCATGGCGCGGGCGCGCTCGACCAGGCTTTCCGGAGTCGGCGCGACCGCCCCCTCTGCGCCTGCCAACTGACTCGCCACCACTCCTGCCATCATCATCTCCATCATGCCCGCGTCGCCATCATCGCTTGTATGCGTAGCATATATAAATCTTCATTACGCAAAACGTCAAGACAAAGAGAGCTTGCACATTTAGCGCGATGCTTATAGGCGATTCATGAACGAATTGCCATTGTCTCGTCGCAAGAAGGCAAGCGCTTCACGGAAATCGGTGCACTCGGGCCGAATTTTCCGAAGGTTTGCGTAGCAAAATTGACAGAGAAACGTCCAACACGGACAATGGCATTAACCAGGAAACGACAAAAAGGCGAGGCAGCACTGATGGCAGTAAAATCGCTAGGCTATGTAGTTATCGAGGCGCGCGACCTGTCCGCCTGGCGCGATTTTGCCTGCAATATCGCGGGCTTGATGCCGTCGAATTCGGAACGGGACGATGTCGTGCTGTTCCGCATGGACGATCGTCCCTTCCGCCTGTGGGTGCAGAAGGGCGAACGCGACATGTTCGTCGCGCCGGGATGGGAATGCGCGAGTCGGGAAGAATTTGAGGCTCTGCTATCAAAACTCGAATCGAGTGGGCGGCCTGTGGAACGCGCTTCGATCATGGAAGCCCGCGCCCGGCAGGTCTATGAACTTGCCCGATCGTCGGACCCTGCGGGTCATGCACTGGAAATCTTCTACGGCCGCTTCGTGGATTATGCTCCCTTCGTATCGCCCGCAGGCGTCAGCCGCTTCGTGACCGGCGACAATGGCGACATGGGCTTGGGCCATATCGTGCTGACCGCGCCCAATTTCGACGAAACCCATGCCTTCTACAAGGATGTGATGGGTTTCGGCGATGCCGACCTTGGCCGCTTCTATCTGATGGGCGGCGGTGCGGACGATCCGGGGGTCGGCTTTGCCTTCCTGCATTGCAATGGGCGGCACCATAGTCTGGCGCTGGGACAGTTGCCCGAAAGCCCCAATGGCGCGGTCCACATGATGCTGGAAGTCGCCAGCCTGGAAGATGTCGGCCGCGCCTATGACCGCGTGCTCAAGAGCAAGGGCAAGGTGCCGCTCTCAGCAACGCTTGGCCGCCATGTGAACGACAAGATGACAAGCTTCTACATGCAGACACCGGGTGGTTTCGACATCGAATATGGCTGGAACGGCCTAGTGATCGATCCGGCGACCTGGGTTCCCACAACAAGCCTGGCCGTAAGTGATTGGGGCCACAAATGGGCTCATGAAAGTGAGTGATATGACGACAGTGACTTTGGACAAGCGAATGTCAGCGCGGGACGTGGTGGCGTCCCTGCGTGACGGCATGACGATCGGCATCGGAGGCTGGGGACCGCGTCGCAAGCCGATGGCGCTGGTGCGCGAGATACTCCGCTCGGACCTCAAGGATCTGACAATCGTCGCCTATGGCGGCGCGGACGTGGGCATGCTCTGCGCGGCGGGCAAGGTGAAGAAGCTGGTCTTCGCCTTCGTGTCGCTCGACGCCATCCCGCTGGAACCCTGGTTCCGCAAAGCGCGGGAAAGCGGCCAGATCGAGGTGCTCGAACTGGACGAGGGTATGTTCCAATGGGGACTTAAGGCAGCCGCTTTCGGCCTGCCTTTCCTGCCTACGCGCGTGGGCCTGGGCACTGATCTCGCCGAACTGGGTGGCCTCAAGACCGTGCAGTCGCCCTATGCCGACGCCGAAACGCTGATCGCCATGCCTGCGCTCAAGCTCGACGCGGCGCTGATCCACGTCAATCGCAGCGACTGGCGCGGCAATGTCCATCTGTTCGGCGCCGACAGCTATTATGACGAATGGTTCGCGAAGGCGGCCGCCAAGGCCTATGTGTCGTGCGAAGAACTGGTCGACCGGATCGAGGACCATTATCCCGACGACGCGCAGCTCAATGTGTTCGAACGCTGCTTCGTAAGCGGCGTCGTCCACATGCCGTGCGGCGCGCATCCCAGTTCCATGCCGCCGGCCTATGGCTGGGACATCAAAGCGTTCAAGGCCTATGCCGACACCGCGCGTGAGCCGGGCGATTGGGCGGCGGTGGCCGACCGCTTCGTCGGCGCGACGGAGGAAGCCTATCTGGAAAGCATTGGCGGAAAGGAGGCGGTGGCGGCACTCCCGCTCCCGATATTCTGATGACTGACGTATCCCTCGCAGAACTCTGCATTTTCGCCTGTTCCGAAGCGTTCCGGGGCAATGGCGAGATCATCGCCACCGGCGTCGGCCCGGTGCCGCGGCTGGGCGCGAGCCTGGCCAAGCTGACCCACAGCCCGGAACTGATGATGACCGATGGCGAAGCCTATCTGGTCGAACAGCCGGTGGCGCTCGGCCCGCGCGGCTATGACGACCGCAAGGCGGCGGGCTACCTTCCCTTCTCGCGCTTCTTCGACAGCGCAGTGTGGACCGGCCGCCGCCATGCGATGGTGACGCCGACCCAGCTCGACCGCTTCGGCCAGATCAACCTCAGCTATCTGGGCGGCACTTACGACAAGCCCAAGACGCAGATGCTGGGCGTGCGCGGCTTTCCGGGCAACACCATCTATCACGCGAACAGCTTCTTCTTCCCGGCGCACACGGCGCGGACCTTCGTGTCGGGTGAAGTCGATATGGTGTCAGGCGTCGGCTATAATCAGGCCAAGCGGGTTCCGGGTGGCAATTATTCCGGCGTCGACCTGCGGGTGATCGTCACCAACCTGTGCGTCATGGACTTCGGCGGCAAGGACAACGCCATTCGCGTAATCTCACTGCATCCGGATGTGACCTTCGGGGAAGTGCAGGAGGCCACCGGCTTCCCGCTGGAGAAGGGCGATATCGTCGAGACCGCGCTGCCGGGCGCCGAGGCGCTGGATATCATCGCCACCCTCGATCCCCACAATATCCGCGCATCCGTCATCAAGGACAATCCACCTGCAAGGAGGGTGTGATGAACGAAGCCGATCGTCTGGTCGAACCGCAAAAGGTCGACATCGTCTATGAGACCGAGGAGCCAGTCACCTATGAGGTGATCGACCATGTCGCCTGGATCATGCTCAACCGTCCGGGCTTCAACAATGCCCAGAACGGGCAGATGACCTATGCGCTGGACGACGCCTTCATCAAGGCGACGAACGACGATGACGTCCGCTGCATCGTGCTGGGCGGGAACGGCAAGCATTTCTCCGCCGGGCATGACATCGGCACGCCGGGCCGCGACCTGCACAAACAGTTCGACAACAGGCTGATGGTGCCGCCCCATGTCAACAAGCCGGCGGCCGAACTGCTCTATACGCGCGAGAAGGAGCAATATGTCGGCATGTGCCGGCGCTGGCGCGACGTCGCCAAGCCCACCATCGCGATGGTGCAGGGCGCCTGCGTCGCGGGCGGGCTGATGCTCGCCTGGGTGTGCGACCTGATCGTGGCGAGCGACGACGCCTTCTTTCAGGACCCGGTCAATCGCATGGGGATACCGGGCGTCGAATATTTCGCTCACGCCTATGAGCTGCCGCCGCGTGTCGCCAAGGAGTTCCTGCTGCTGGGCGAGCGCATGTCCGCCCAGCGCGCCGAGCAGTTCGGCATGGTGAACAAGATCGTGTCGCGCGAGGCGCTGCGAGAGACAGTGACGGCGATGGCAGCCAAACTGGTGGCTCAGCCGCGCCTTGGCAACTGGTTGACCAAACAGGCAATCAATCATGTCGAGGAGCTTATGGGCAAGCGCAACGCGATCGAGGCCCAATATCATATGCACCATTTCGCACATGCGCAGAACGACCTGACCCTGGGCAGTTCGATCGGCGGTCTCGACGGCAAGGCGATGGCGGCGGCGAACAAGAAGGAGGCGGGCGAAGGCTGATGGGCGATCCGCTGCACACCGTCTTGACCGAGCGGCTGGGTTGCCGCTGGCCTATCATCCAGACTGCCATGGGATGGGTGGCTGAACCTTCGCTCGTTATTGGCAGCTCGAACGCTGGAGCCTTCGGCTTCCTCGGTGCGGCGGTGATGACGCCCGACGAGGCACGCGAAAAAATCCTGGCGGTGCGGCGCGGGACCGACCGGCCCTTTGGCGTGAACTTCCATATGTTCCAGCCCGGCGCTGACCAGATTGTCGAGTTGATCCTCGCCAACAAGGATCAGGTGCGCGCCGTCAGCTTCGGGCGTGGTCCCAACGCGAAGATGATCGCGCGCTTCAGGGATGCGGGCATCCTCTGCGTTCCGACCGTGGGCGCGGTCAAACATGCGCAGAAGATGGTCGAACTGGGCGTCGACATGGTCAATGTGCAGGGCGGCGAAGGCGGCGGCCATACCGGATCGGTGGCGACCACCGTGCTGCTGCCGCAGGTGCTGGACGCGGTGACAGTGCCGGTAATCGCCAGCGGCGGCTTTGCCGACGGGCGCGGGCTGGCGGCGGCGCTCGCCTATGGCGCGGTGGGCATCGCCATGGGCACGCGATTCCTGCTGACCAAGGAAAGCCCGGTGCCCGACAGCGCAAAGGCGGAATATCTGAAGGCCGGTACCGACCGCATCATCGTCACCACCAAGCTGGACGGCATTCCGCAACGGATGGTGCGGACCAAGCTGATGGACCGGATCGAGAAGTCGGGCAAGATCGGCATGTGGCTGCGCGCCATCGAGGCCAGCAGGACGATGAAGAAACAGAGCGGCGCCAGCTGGATCAGCCTCATCCAGTCGGCGCGGGGCATGACGGCCCATGGCGCGATGCCTTTAAAACAGGCGATGATGGCCGCGACCATGCCGATGCTGATCCAGAAGGCAGTGGTCGATGGCGATATCGAACATGGCGTGATGGCGACCGGCGTGGTCGGCGGGCGCATCGCTGAAATTCCAAGCTGCCAGCAACTGGTCGATCGCATCGTGGACGAGGCGCACGAGCGTTTGCGCACGCTGGCGGCAATGGGCTGCGAAGCAGCGCCGGTGGCCTGAAAAAGGGACGTTGGAGAGATAAAGATGCCGATTAGTTGCACCATCGAGAACCGGGTCGCGGAAATCGTCTTCGATCATGCGCCGGTCAACGCCTTCGACAGCGAGACGTGGAACAGGCTGCCGAAAATTATCTCCGAAGCAGCGCGCAACGAAGATGTCCATTGCATCCTGATACGGGCCGAAGGGCGTGGCTTTTGCGGCGGCGTCGACATCAAGGAGATGCAGGCCCATCCCGAACGCATCCCCCACCTCAATCGCGGCAACTACCTGACCTTCAAGGCGATCCATGAGGCCGAGATTCCGGTCGTGGTCGCGGTCCACAAGTTCGTGATCGGTGGCGGCATCGGCATTTGCGGGGCGTCCGACACGATCATTGCGGCAGATGATGCCTTCTTCTCGCTGCCGGAAATCGACCGCGGCGCCATGGGGGGGGCGAGCCACATGTCGCGCATGCTTCCGTTGCACAAGGTACGTGCAGCCTTCTTCACTGGCGGCAATATCCCGGCGCAGGAAGCCTATCGCCTGGGCGCGGTGGAGAAGGTCGTGCCCCGCGCCGATCTGGAGACCGAAGCCCGTGCCTTTGCCGCACTGGTTGCATCCAAGTCGCGCAAGGCGCTGGTGATCGCGAAGGAAGCACTCAACGGCCTCGAAGCCCGCGACGTCGACCGCGGCTATCGTTGGGAACAGGGCTTCACACTCGAAATGTACATGCATGAGGACAGCCAGAAGGCGCGCGACGCCTTCGTCGAAACCGGCAAGGCGGCCAAATTCTGATGGACCTGACTTATACCCCTGAACAGCAAGCGTTCCGGGCAGAGGTCCGCGCATGGCTGGAGGCCAATGTGCCCAAGGGGCCGCTGGAGCATTACGACGCCACCCGCGAAGGCTTCGAGGCGCATCGCCAGTGGGAAAGAACGCTCAAGACCGGCGACTGGGGTATGGTGACATGGCCCAAGGACTATGGTGGGCGCGGTCTCGACCTCATCCAGTGGCTGATCTTCGAGGAGGAATATGCGCGCGCAGGAGCGCCCGGCCGTGTGGGTCAGAACGGCATCTTCCTGCTCGGGCCGACGCTGATCGAATATGGCACCCATGAGCAGAAGCAGCGCTTCCTGCCGCCGATGGCGAGCGGCGAGGAAATCTGGGCGCAGGCCTGGTCAGAGCCGCAGGCGGGGTCCGATCTTGCCGGCGTGCGCGCGACCTGCGTGGCGGAAGGCGACGACTATGTGCTGAACGGCCACAAGATCTGGTCGAGCCGCGCCGTATTTGCCGACTGGGCCTTTGGCCTGTTCCGCACGCCGGGGACGGAGAAGCACAAGGGCCTCAGCCTCATCTTCTTCCCGCTCGATGCGCCGGGCGTGACGGTCAATGCGATCAAGAAGATCAACGGCCATGTCGGCTTTGCCGAAATTTTCCTGGAGAATGTCCGGGTACCGGCCTTCAACAGGCTCGGCGACGAGGGTCAAGGCTGGCATATATGCATGGCGACGGCCGGTTTTGAGCGCGGGCTGATGCTGCGCTCCCCTGCCCGCTATCAGGTCGCCGCCGCGAAGCTGGCCAAGCTCTGGCAAGCGAACCGCGAAACCGCAGACCCGACGCTGGAAGCTGATGTGGTTAGCGCGCACATGAATGCCGAAGCCTATGCACTCAACATCTACCAGACGGCTTCGCGACTGATGGCGGGGGCGAAGATCGGACCAGAAGCGAGCACCAACAAGATTTTCTGGTCGGAACTCGACATCCACCTGACGCAGACCGCGCTCGCCATCCTCGGCCCAGCTGCCGAGCTGACGCAGGAGGCACCGGACGCTTGCTCCGTCGACTGGATCGACGATTATATTTTCGCACTCGCCGGCCCCATTTATGCCGGGTCGAACGAGATCCAGCGCAACATCATCGCCGAGCGCATGCTCGGCCTGCCGCGCTGAGGAGAGCGGACATGGATTTTACCCTCAGCGACGAACAGACGATGTTCGCGGACACCGCGCGGACGCTCTTTGCCAACAGCTGTACGCCTGATCATTGGCGCAAGATGATGGAATCGGGCGTGGTGCGCGACGATGCCCGCTGGGCCTCGATCGTGGAGACAGGCCTGACGCTGGTGCTGCTGCCCGAGAACGCGGGCGGCATCGGCCTTGCCGAAAGTGACTTCGCCCTGATCGCGCAGGAAGCGGGCTATGTCGCGCTGCCTGAACCACTGGTCGAGAGCGCGGGCGTCGCCGCGCCCATGCTGGCCGCGCTGGCGCCCGATCATGCGGTACTGGCTGATCCGCTGGCGACGATTGCGATTGCGCATCCGGCCAATCCCTATGTCGCCAACGCCGACAGCGCGGCGGCGATCCTGCTGGAACGCGATGGCGAGGCCTATCTTGCTACGCCCGATCAGGTGACGCTGGTCGCCCAAGCCAGCATCGATCCCTTCCGCCGCTTGTTCAAAGTGGAGTGGAATCGGGAGAACGCCACGCCGCTGGGCCCAAAAGACGGGGCCGGGGCCGACTGGGATCTGGCGCTGGATCGCGCCGCGCTGTTCAACGCCGCCATGGGCATCGGCCTCGCGCAGCGGGCTGTCGATATGGCGGTGGACTATGCCAAGGAACGGCAACAGTTCGGCAAACCGATCGGCAGCTATCAGGCGGTCAAGCACCATCTCGCTTCCGCGCAGGTCGCGATCGAGTTCGCCAAGCCGGTCGTTGCAGCGGCCGCCGCAGAAATCGGCCATCGCGACATGCAGGCCCGCGCCCGCGTCAGCCATGCCAAGCTGGTCGCGCTGGAAGCCGCCGACAAGGCCGCCCGCGCCTCGATCCAAGTGCATGGCGCCATGGGTTACAGCTGGGAGGTCGACGTCCACCTGTTCCTCAAGCGCGCCCTTGCGCTGACCCAGACATGGGGCACGCCCGCCTTCCACCGCGCCCGTATCGCGGCGCGCATGTTCACCCAGCCCATGGGGCCGGACCAGACCTTTGCCAGAGAGACGGAAAATGCCTGAAGCCTACATCGTCGACGCCGTCCGTTCGCCCATCGGCCGCAAGAAGGGCAGCCTTGCCCATGTACACCCTGCGGACCTTGGCGCCCACCCGATCCGGGAGCTGGTCAAGCGCACCGGCATAGATCCAATCGCGGTCGAGGATGTGGTCTGGGGCTGCTGCGAGACGATCGGCGGACAGGCGGGCGATATCGGCCGCACCGCATGGCTGGTCGCGGGTCTGCCCGAGGAAGTGCCCGGCGTCACCATCGATCGCCAGTGCGGTTCCAGCCAGCAGGCGGTGCATTTCGCCGCGCAGGGCGTGATGAGTGGCACGCAGGATATGGTCGTCGCGGGCGGCAGCCAGGCGATGAACCAGATTCCCATTTCCGCCGCGATGATCGTCGGCGCGCAATATGGTTTCAACACCCCCTTCGACAGCTCACCGGGCTGGATCGCCCGCTATGGCAACGAGGAAGTGAACCAGATCCGATCGGCGGAGATGATCGCCGAGAAATGGGGCATCGGCCGTGAAGCGATGGAGGCCTTCGCCCTCGCTTCCCATCAGCGCGCGCAGGCGGCCTGGGACAATGGCTGGTTCGACCGGGAAGTCGTGCCCCTCGAAGGGCTGGCCAGGGACGAGACGATCCGCCCCACCACCACGCTGGAAGGCCTGGCCGGCCTCAACCCGGTGCGCGAAGGCGGCATCATCACCGCCGGCGTCGCCAGTCAGAATTGCGACGGCTCGGCCGCTCTGTTGATCGCCAGCGAACGCGCCGTGAAGGAGCATGGCCTGACGCCCCGCGCCCGCATCCATCACATCTCCGTGCGCGCCGCCAATCCGGTGTGGATGCTAACCGGCCCTATCCCGGCCACCCAATATGCGCTGAAGAAGGCGGGTATGTCGGTGAGCGACATCGATCTGTTCGAATGCAACGAGGCCTTTGCCAGCGTCGCCATGGCGTGGATGAAGGAACTCGACATTCCCCATGAGAAGATCAACGTGCAGGGCGGCGCGATTGCGCTCGGCCATCCCATCGGTGCCACCGGGGCGCGACTGATGACCACGCTGCTCGGCGCGCTGGAGCGCACGGGCGGCCGCTACGGCCTCCAGACCATGTGCGAAGGCGGCGGGCAGGCCAACGTCACCATCATCGAGCGGCTGTAAGGGCATGCCCTGCTACGCCTATCAGGGGATCGTTCCCGTCGTCGATCCGACCAGCTACGTCCATCCGCTGGCGTCGCTGATCGGCGACGTGATCATCGGGCCGGGCTGCTTCATCGCGCCCGGCGCATCCTTGCGTGGCGATTTCGGGCGGATCATCGTCGAGGGCGACAGCTCCATCCAGGACAATGTTACCGTCCATGCCAACCAGTTGCGCGACACGATCATCCGGCGCGGCGCCACCATTGCGCACGGATCGATCATTCATGGCTGCGAAATTGGCGACAATGCGCTGATCGGCATGAATGCGGTGATCCTCGACAATGCCATGATCGGGGCGGAAAATCTGGTCGCGGCGTTGAGCCTCGTGAAGTCCGACATGGAAACGCCGCCGCGCAGTCTGGTGGTTGGCAACCCGGCCAAGGTCGTCAAGACCTTCGAGCCGCATCAGGTGACGTGGAAAAATGATGGCGAGGGCGAATATCAGAAGCTCGCCCGCGCCGCGCTGACCGGGCTGGTCGAGGCGGAACCGCTGAGCGCGCCAGAGCCGGATCGGCAACGCATTCGGTCGGATGCCGTCGCAGTGCGCCTGAGCGGGTCGACCGCGACCTTGCGGGAGCAACGGGCATGAACGGCGCGACCCAGATCACCAATCTGCTCTACCGCTATGCCGAACTGATGGACGCAGGCGATCTGGAGACTGTCGCCGCGCTCTTCACCCGCGCCCGGATCAGGACCGGCGGCGGCGGAGTGGTCGAAGGTGCCGCCCCCATGCTGGCGCTGTGGCGCGCGCATGTGCGGATCTATTCCTGCGGCACGCCACGCACCAGGCATGTCATCACCAATCCAATCGTGGAGATCGACGAGGCTGCGGGCACCGCGACCTGCCGGTCCTATTATACGGTTTTTCAGGCCACGCCCGAGCTGCCTTTGCAGGCGATCTGCGCGGGCCGTTATCATGACGCCTTCGTCCGCGTGGACGGACAATGGCATTTTTCCGAGCGCGATTATTCGCTGCTCGATCTGGTGGGGGACCTCAGCCAGCATCTGCTGATCCCCGTCCCGGCGCAATGAAGGAGTGAAGTTGATGGGTATCTGCGAAGGACGTGTTGCGATCGTGACCGGGGCTGGCAATGGCCTCGGCAAGGCCTATGCGCTGGGTCTGGCGGCGGAAGGCTGCAAGGTCGTGGTCAACGATCTGGGCGTCGGCACCCATGGAGAGGCGGGCCTGACCAAGGGCGCCGCCGAGCAGGTGGCAGACGAAATCCGCGCGATGGGCGGCGAGGCCATCGCCAATACCGACGATGTCGCCGACTGGGATGCCGGGAAACGCATGGTCGAACAGGCGCTCGACAGTTTCGGCGCGCTCCATGCGGTGGTCAACAATGCCGGCTTCGTGCGCGACCGCATGTTCTTCACCTGCTCGCCGGAGGAATGGGACGCCGTCATCCGCGTTCACCTGCGCGGCCATTTCTGCACTTCGCGCCACGCCGCTGAATATTGGCGGTCGCAGGCCAAGGCAGGCAATCCCGTCGATGCGCGGATCATCAACACCACCTCCGGCGCGGGCCTTCAGGGATCTGTCGGTCAGTCGGCCTATTCGACCGCCAAGGGCGGCATCGCCGCGCTCACTTTGGTGCAGGCCGCCGAACTGGCACGCCTCGGCATCACCGCCAATGCGCTCGCCCCCAACGCCCGCACCCGCATGACCGACACCGGCGCCTTCGACATGGATGCGGCGGCCGGCGCGTTCGACGTCTTTGCGCCCGAGAATATGGCGCCGCTGGTCGCCTATCTGGTGTCGGAACAGTCGAACGGCGTAACCGGTCAGGTGTTTGAGCTGAAGGGCGGCACTATCTTTCTGTCGCAGGGCTGGACCGATAGCCCGGCAAAAGAGAAGGGTGCCCGATTCGAGGCAAGCGAGCTGGACCCGATCGTCCGCAGGCTGATCGAGACCCGCGAGCCGGCCAAGCCGGTCTACGGGGGCGCCTGATGGACTTCGCGCTCAGTGACGACCAACACGCCATTCAGGAGGCCGCTCGCGTTTTCCTGACGGACGCCGCCAATCCCGACGTGATCCGCGCCGCCGTCGAGAGTGCCGCTGGCTTTGACGCGGATCTGTGGCGGAGTCTGGCTGGGGAGATGGGTTTTGCCGGACTGATGGTGCCGGAGCAATTTGGCGGGCTGGGGCTGGGCGCTGTGGAAATGGCGCTGGTGCTGGAGGAGACCGGCCGTGTCCTCGCGCCCGTACCTTTTTTCGAGACTGCGGTTCTGGCGGTGCAGGCCGTGCTCGCCGAGCTCGTTGACCTTGTTCCCAC
>NZ_DATKFP010000428.1:0-8775 GCF_035511395.1 Sphingobium sp. | reverse complement strand
GGGAGCATCGGCCATGAACCCTGTGACCTATGCCCGCGCAGCTTCGATCTCCGACGCCCTGCACATGGCGGGCGGAGACGGCGTCCGCCTGCTTGGCGGCGGTACCAATCTGATCGACTTGATGCGCAAGGGAGTGGACGCGCCTTTGCGGCTGGTCGACGTCACGGCCCTGTCGGACGGGGTAGGTCGCGCGGACGATGGCGGGTTGATCATCGGCGCGGCCGCGCGTAACAGCACGGTCGCGGCGCATCCTCTCGTGCGGTCCCATTATCCTATGTTGGCGCGCGCCATATTGGCCGGAGCATCGGCACAGGTCCGCAACATGGCGACCGTCGGCGGCAATGTGATGCAGCGGACGCGGTGCCTGTATTTCAACGATGTCGCCGGCTCGCGCTGCAACAAACGCTTGCCCGGCAGCGGGTGCGACGCCATCGGCGGATTCAACCGCTATCACGCCATATTGGGCGGCTCGGACGCGTGCATTGCCGCTCATCCATCTGACATGTGCGTCGCGCTCGCTGCCTTGGATGCTCAGGTCCATATTGCAGGTCCGGGGAGAGAACGCTCTGTCCCGCTCGTCGATTTCCATCGCCTGCCAGGTGAACGGCCCGATATTGAGACAGTGCTAGATCCCACAGAGATCATCGTTGCAGTCACGCTCCCGCCATCCCCTCTTGCTGGTCTTTCGGCCTACCGCAAGGTGCGTGACCGGGCGAGCTATGCCTTTGCCCTTGTTTCGGTCGCGGTTGGGCTGGCGATGCGCGAGGGCAGGGTCGAAGCCATCGGTGTGGCATTTGGCGGTATCGCGCCCAGGCCCTGGCGCGCGTCCCGGATCGAGGATGCGCTGCGCGGCGCAGTTTTTTCGTCGGAAGCCATAGAGAAGGCGTTCGAGGCGGAGTTCGCTGAGGCGACGCTGTCGCCCGGCAATGGTTTTAAGCGCGGACTGGCGAAGCGTACCCTGTCCGCCATGCTCGCCGAACTGGCCGGAGGCGTCCAATGACCAAGATCCAGAACGCCGTGATTGGCTCGGTCCGGACCGTCATTGGCTGGGTGCCCGCAGGCTGGCTGCCGGGCGGTTCGCCCGACCCGCTGATCGAACGCCGGGCCGCGATCGGCCGTCAGGCTTCGCGATTGGACGGAGCATCGAAGGTCGCGGGCCAGGCGCGCTTTGCTGCCGAAGTGGTGGTGGAGAATCTTTCCTATGCGGCGTTGGTGCATAGCCCGATTACCCAAGGTCTGATCACGCGGATGGACACTGGCGCAGCGGAGGCGGCGCCCGGCGTGATCCTGGTCGTGACGCACCGGAACATGCCGCGTCTTGGTACGTTGGCGCTGATCGGAATGAGCGACATGTCGGCTGTTGGGAACAGCGATCTGCCTATCCTGCAGGACGCGCAGGTCCATTATAACGGCCAGGTCGTCGCGGCCGTGATCGCAGAAACGCAGGAGCAGGCCGATTATGCCGCCACGCTGATCGTGATCGACTACGCAACCGAACCGGCAAAGACCGTCTTCGAACAGGCCAAGGCCGCCGCCCGGACGCCCGCATCCGTCCTGATCGAGAAGAACCATGTCACGGTCGGCGATGCCGAGCGCGAACTAACGCGGGCTGCCCATAAAGTCGACAATGTCTATCGGACTCCGCCGCAGAATCACAATGCCATCGAACTGCACACTGTCACCGCCGTGTGGGAAGACGATTACCTGCTGGTTCATGACACTACCCAGATGGTCGCGCCAAGCGCGATGGCGCTCGCAAAACTTTTCGGCCTGAAGAGGGAGCATGTGCGCGTTCTCTCGCCATTCGTTGGCGGCGGCTTCGGCGGGAAAGGCATGTGGGATCATCAGATCATTGCGGTCGCCGTGGCGCGAATGGTGGGACGCCCGGTGCGCCTGACGCTTAGCCGTGAGGGCGTCTACCGCATCGTCGGCGGCCGGACACCGTCTGAACAGCGCGTCGCCATTGGCGCGGATGCGGCTGGTAGGTTTACCGCGCTGATCCACAGCGGTTATTCGGTGATGCCGCCTTATGGTGCCTGTCCGGAACAATATACGCTCGGTTCGCGCTCGCTCTATAACGCGAAGAGTTTCGAATTCCTCCAGCGGCATGTTGATCTCGACATCGTGCCCAACACCTTCATGCGCGCTCCCGGCGAGGCGATCGGCACTTTCGCCGTCGAGAGCGCGGTCGATGAACTGGCGCATGCTATGGGCGTCGATCCTCTCGACCTGCGCATGGCCAATATCGCCGAGCGGCATCCAGTCTCTGGCGCGCCCTTTTCCCAGCATGCGCTGAAGCGGGCTTTTACCGACGGCGCCGAACGGTTTGGATGGAATCGGCGGTCGGCGGAGCCAGGTTCGCGGCGTCAGGGCGAATGGCGGATCGGCATGGGCTGCGCGGCGGGCAGCTTTCCCTACGCACGCATGCCGGGTGCCAATGTCCGGATCACGCTGCATGGCGACGGGTCGGCAACCATTGCCTGCTCCGCACAGGAAATGGGCATGGGCACAGCTACGGTTCAGGCGCAGCATGCTGCCGACCGACTTGGGCTTCCGCTGGCGGCGATCCGCTTCGAACTGGGCGATTCCGACCTGCCCGCAGCGCCCATGGCAGGGGGATCGTCGCAGACGGCTTCAGTCGCTGGAGCGATCATCGCCGCTGCGGAAAAGCTGACAGGCGAAATGCTGCGTCTGGCCGGCAATGCCAGCCCTGTCGCCGGTCTTCGCGCGGGCGAGGTCCGGCTTACCGATGGCGGCATCGCCTGCATCGCCGATCCGTCGCGACATGACAGTTTCAAGTCGATCCTTGCGAGGGCTGTGCAGGATGAATTGACTGTGACGGCAGCGGGCAGCATGCCGCTCGAAATGTTCAAATTCGCCATGCACAGCACTTCTGCCGTCTTTTGCGAACTGCGCGTCAGCGACGTGACCGGGGAAGTGCGTGTCGATCGGCTACTGGGTTCCTTCGATTGCGGCACGATCCTCAATCCCAAGACCGCAGCCAGCCAGTTCCGTGGCGGCATGATCATGGGCCTTGGCCTCGCCCTCACTGAGGAAACCTTGTTCGACGAGCGCAGCGGCAGGATCATGAATGCTTCGCTGGCCGACTATCACATCCCGACTCATCTGGACGTGCCGCAAATTGATGTGATGTGGACAGATATTCCCGATCCCCGTTCGCCGTTGGGTGCGCGGGGTATCGGGGAGATCGGCATCACCGGCGTTGGCGCTGCGGTGGCGAACGCGGTGTTCAATGCGACCGGCAAGCGGGTGCGCGACCTGCCGATAACATTGGACAAGTTGTTGCCGGATTGAAGCGCGGTATCCGCGCCTGCCTTTTCTTAATACGCCGCCCTGATGGTGCGGACGGCCTTCTCATGCGCCGACCCTCGTCGACGTCACCGGAGCAAATCCCATTTTCCACCTGATCTTCGCGTTGCCTTCCACCCTCGTCATCACGCGTTTCCTGTGGCCCCTGCCATGGCCGCTGGTGGCGAAGATCGTCATCGCGGTGCTGATGCTGGTCGCTTCGCAGTTCCAATATTGGAGCAAGCTGTCGTCCGGATCGATCTTCGCGCCGGAGTTCCCGCGCGCCATCGTCATCCTGTTCAACTGGGCGGGGGGCGCGATCCTGTTCCTCGCGGTGATGCAGTTGCTTGCCGATGTCGCCCTGACCGCGTTGTGGCTGGCGCCGGGGCGAACAGCACCGATGGCCGCCGAAATTCGCTATGCGATGGCTGCTATAGCCATAATCCTTGCCGGGGTCGGTGTTTACAATGCGACGCGGGTTCCATCGCTTAAGGATGTGAGGATCGAGATTTCAGGGCTTCCGCCGCAGTTTGAAGGCTATACACTGGTGCAACTGACTGACCTGCATATCAGCCGCCTGTTTGCGACCGCATGGACGTCAGCCGTCGTCGATCGCACAAACGCGCTCGACGTCGACCTGATCGTTATAACAGGCGACGTCATTGACGGCAGCCTTGCGATGCGCCGGGCGAATGTCGAGCCTTTGCGCGACCTGCGCGCGCGCGATGGCGTGTTCATGAGTCCGGGCAACCATGAATATTTCCTCGGTTATCAGGATTGGATACGGCATTTCGCTGAGATGGGCATGCACATCCTGGCCAATGACCATGTGGTTCTCCAGCGCCGGGGCGGCAGCTTGGTGCTCGCCGGCGTGACGGACAGTACGGCTCCGGCCACCGGGATGCCGCCGCCGGACCTAGCCGCCGCCTTGGCTGGCGCGCCGGTAGGCCCGCCCGTTATCCTGCTTGACCATCAGCCCGGCCCGGCACGGATGGCTGCGTCGCGCGGTGTCGCGCTTCAGCTGTCTGGCCACACCCATGGCGGCATGCTCCCTGGATTGGATCGCCTTGTGGCGATGGGAAATAGTGGCTTCGTGTCCGGACGTTATACGATCGACGGGATGACGCTATATGTGAACAATGGGACAGGCATTTGGCCTGGATTTGCAATGCGGCTGGGCCGTCCCGCCGAACTCACTCGGATTACGCTTCACAAGAAATTCTGACGGTCATGGTCGACGCTGGTCACCCTCGAGGGCGATCTTTCAAAAGCGATCATGTCTACACGTTGAGCGAGCGATTGGTTTTGACCAACAGTTGATGGAAACCGGACGGTCCGCCCCCAGAGATCGGAAAATCGCGTGCGAAAGGCGGCAAAGGGTAGCTATTTCGTTGAAGCAGACCGAATTATTCTGGAAGGTGCAATAGATATTAGACTCATTGAAATAGGTCAGTGGCGACACGCGCCCGCCCGAAATATTGAGCTTGCCGTCGAACAGATTCTGCTCGATCGCGAGCGCTGCGAGTTGCAGCCTTGTAGCGCGTCTGGAAGCTGATCGTATTGCCGGCATGATCTGCGGACAGCGATGTGTCCTTCGAGACATTCATCGAGACATGGAATTCAACAGATACCGGAAAAACCCGCTGATCATAGGGGATCCCCGGATCGCGGGAACGTTGATCACGGGACGGTTCGGACTCGGAGAGAGCGATGAGTTCATTCTCGCTCTGGAAAGCAGCTTCGACATCAAGGCTTTGGGAGGAGGCAACGGCTCAATCGTTCTAGTTCAATCGAATTGGCCCTTTACAGAATGTCCGCTGTGCGGATGTCGCATTTTACTGCGAAGTTCTGATTTGGGACGGGAATCAGATGAGCGGCATTGTTTCGAATGCCCGATGAGGCTGAGCAAGTCGGCACCTTTCCAAACTGTGATGAATAAAATGCTTCCACCGCGACGGAAAAGCCTCTTCCATGGCTCTTGGCAACGAGAGAGGAGAAAATTTACGGAACGCGACGCGCTTGCCAGATGGGTAGCGAGGGAAATTCTGCCCCATGAACGCGACCTGCGGAGTTGGTTGCGGCGGCGTGTGCTTGCGGCGGCCGATGTGGAGGATATCGTGCAGGAATGCTATTGCCGTTTGGCCCAACTGCCAGATGTCGCGCATGTTGCCGTGCCGCGCGCCTATCTTTTCACGGTGGCGCGACACATATTGCAACGACAGGTGGAGCGGGCCCGCGTGGTTCGCATAGAGACCGCGTCCGACATGTCCGGTTGGGAGGAGGAAGGCGATCTTCTAACTCCTGAGCGCTTCGCGCAGGGTCGCCAGGAACTGGCCAGGGTGCAGGCCGCGCTCGCCTTGCTGTCCGATCGCGCCCGCCGCATTTTCATCATGCGCAGGGTTGAGGGCCTGAGCCAGAAGATGATCGCCCAGACTCTGGGAGTCAGCGAAACCATTGTCGAGAATGAGGCAAGCCGCGGCTTGAGAGCCATTCTTCGCGAATTGACCGAGCCCGACCAGGAGCAGCCTTCGACGAGCGGAGGTGTTCATGCGCGAATATATTGACGAGGCAGCCGCAAGTTGGGCCATGCGCCATCCCTTGGATGCGCATCAGCAGGCCGCTCTCGACGCATGGCTCGCACAGGACAGGCTCCATGTCGGGGCGCTGCTGCGTGCGCAGGCCGCCTTGGTCCTGGTGGAGGAAACGCTTGTTGCCGACGCCGGGCCTGGGCACTGCTCCCATTGGACGCGGCGTCGATGGATGGCGGCCGGGCTCGGCGGCGCCATGGCTGCAACAATTGCTGGGATCGTCGGGTTTTCGCGTTGGACGGGCGAGCATATTGCGACCGAGCGCGGTGAAATCCGTCGCCTTCCGCTAGAGGATGGTTCGGTCGCAACGATCGACAGCGGTAGCGACCTGCGGGTCGCTCTCGACCAGGAAAGCCGACGTGTCACGCTGGAAAAGGGTCAGGCCTGGTTTCAGGTTGCAAAAGATCGTCGGCGTCCCTTTATCGTCGATGCGGGCATTGCGCAGGCAAGGGCGATCGGCACGGCCTTTTCCGTCAGCCGCACCGAAAATGGCGTCCAGATTGCCGTGACCGAGGGTGTCGTCGCGACCTGGGCGCGAAACGGGGCCGGAACGATGACCATCCTCAAGGCCGGGGATTTCGCGACCTTCGAACGTGGCGCTCTGGTCCCTGCCACCGGCAATGCGCCGCAGGCGATAGAGAGATCGCTTGCCTGGCGGGCCGGTGAAATTGCGCTTGAAGAGGATACGCTCGCTGATGCCATTGCCCGGTTCAATCGCTATAACAAGCAGCAATTGGTGCTGTCCGACCCAAGCCTTGCCAATGAGAAGCTGGTCGGCCTGTTCCGGATCGACAATCCGGCAGGTTTTGCGCGGAGCCTCGCCATTTCCCTCGATATTTCGGTAACGACGACCGCGGAGGAAATTCGCCTTTCGCGAAAAAAGATCGTGGGCAGCTGACGGAAATCCGACCCGCCCGTCTCTTGATAGTCGAGAGCGCACCAGAAAACAGGGCGCCAGACAGGGGAGGATGTATGAGAGCTTCGCGCGCCCATTTTCTTGCGGCTTCAACCAGCCTGGCCTGGTGCATCGCTTCGCCCGCGGAGGCGGCGGCCCAGGTCCGGCGATTCGATATCCCCGCGCAACCGGCTCGCACCGGTATTCCGCTCTTTGCCAGGCAGGCGGGCATAGAAATATTGGTGTCGGCGCCCACAGCCGAAGGCGTCACCATTTCCGGTGTCCAAGGGGCGATGGAGGTGTCGCAGGCGCTTCAGCGCCTGATTGCGGGCACGGATCTCGTCATGGTCAGGGTCGGCAGCGCAATCGTCCTCAAGCGGGGCAAATCCGATCCGACGCCGGCAGCCGCTTTCACCATGATGCCGGCTGGCGCGTCCGATCTACAGGAGAATGGAGCGGCAGGCGCAACAGCTGATGGCATCGTATCGGCGGACAACCAGGCAGCCCAGGACATCATCGTCACAGGCATTCGCGGGTCGTTGCAGCAGTCGATCAATGTGAAGCGTGGCGCCAGCAACATCGTCGATGTGATCACGGCGCAAGATATCGGCAAGCTTCCCGACCAGAATGTCGCCGAATCCATGAGTCGTATTACCGGCGTCCAGATCACCCGGCGCGAAGGCGACGGCTCCAATTTCACCGTCCGCGGCATTTCCCAGAACCGTCTGGAAATCAACGGCCGCACCTTCTTGGGCCCCGGTGCAGGAGGCAGCGCGTCGCTTGAATCGATCAGCCCGGAAATCATCGGCAGCATCGTCGTTTCGAAATCTCCGACCGCCGACATGCCCGAAGGGGCGCTCGGCGCCACCGTGAATCTCAAGACCAAGCGCCCGCTCGACCTTGACGATCTTGTCATCAGCGGTCGGCTGCAGGGGGCCTATACCGACCAGGCCGATCATCTGGGCTATCGGGGTTCGGCCCTCGTCTCGAAGAATTTCGACGATCGCTTCGGCATACTCGCCAGCATCGCCTATTCCAACACCCATACCCAGGGACAGTCCTTCGATTCCGGCGGCTGGACCCGTACCGACACCATCGACGGCGATGGTGATGGCGTCGACGACCTCGGCCTCTTCCGGCCCAATCGTTTCATGGCGCGCATCTATGATCGGCGGGAGCAGCGCCTGACGCTCAACAGTTCGCTCCAGTTTCGTCCTGCCGAAAATTGGGAGATCATTCTCGACGGCACCTATTCCCGGCTGAAACGGGAACGCAACAGCGCTAATTACCAGATCCTGTTCAACAATAATGACATTGATGCCGTCGCTGACGAGCATGGGACCGTCGTCAGCGGCACCTTCACCGGCGTGACGCTGCGGCCGCTCATCTATGACGAGCCGACCGAGTTCCGATCCACCAATCTCGGCTTCTCGACCAAATATGATGGTGATGTCGTGAAGATGTCGGCCGACGCTTCCTACAGCAAGGGCAAGGGTACGGATGGTGGCCCAGGTGCATCCTTCACCTATGTGGTGGTCCCGCGTGCCGGCAATGTCACCAATGCAAGCTATGATTTCTCGCGTGGCGGCCCGGTGCCCGACCTGTCGCTCGATACCAATTTCGACCGCAACGATCCGGCGCAATATCAGCTGGCATCGATTTTCGACGGCGACAACATCACCAACAATAGCGGCTATGACGGCCGTGTCGATTTTGACATCCGTACCGACTGGGGTTTGTTCAGTTCGATTCAGGTCGGATCGCGCTACGAGAAGATCAAATTCTATTCCGAATCGCCCCAGAGCGTACCCTCGGCGGCAAGCCTGCTGGCCGTCGGTGACAGGAATGGAGACGGCATCATCACCGTCGATGAAATGCCGGGGCTCAATTATGACAACAGTATGAGCAGCTTCTTTCCCGGCGCCTCGGGCGATTTCCCGCGCGACCTGCTGACCGGGACCGTGGACAAGGATGTCGCACGCG
>NZ_DATKFP010000427.1:0-9394 GCF_035511395.1 Sphingobium sp. | reverse complement strand
CATCGTTGCCAGCCCGTATTTCCCGCCGACACGCTGTAACTCGTAGACAAGTTTCGTAACGATGATGGCACCTGTGCCGCCGATCGGATGGCCCAGTGAAATGCCGCTGCCGTTTGGATTGACCTTCGCAGGATCGAAGTCGAGCTCCTGCGCCACAGCGCAGGCCTGAGCAGCGAATGCCTCGTTGGATTCGATGACATCCAGATCTCCAACCGACAATCCCGCGCGTTCCAGAGCGATGCGGGTCGCCGGTACGGGGCCGATGCCCATATAGGCCGGATCGACGCCCGCGTGGCCATAAGCGACCAACCGGGCCATTGGCTTGAGCCCATGATCCCGTACGGCGACGTCGTTGGCCAGAATGACCGCTCCGGCACCATCATTGATGCCCGAGGCATTGCCAGCCGTGACTGACCCGTCCTTCCTGAAAACGGGCTTGAGCTTGGCGAAATCGTCCGCTGCGGCGTCAGTGCGGACATATTCGTCGGTATCGAATGTCGTCTGCTTGCGCCGCGCTTCGATCGTGAGTGGCACGATCTGACTGCTGAACCGGCCTTCAGCGATCGCCCTTGCCGCGCGATGCTGGCTTTCCAGGGCAAGGGCGTCCTGCTGCTCGCGCGTTATGCTGAAGCGCTCGGCGACATTTTCCGCCGTGATCCCCATATGAATGGCCTGAAACGGGTCGGTCAGTGCCCCGACCAGTCCGTCGAGAAGCTGGGCGTCCCCCATTTTCTGTCCCCACCGTGCGGCAGGCAGGAAATAGGGAGCGCGACTCATGACTTCCGCGCCGGCGCCAACGGCGATCGCGCAATCGCCCAGCATGATCGACTGAGCGGCCGATACGATCGCCTGCATCCCCGAACCGCAAAGCCGGTTGACGGTAAAGGCGGGAACCTCCTTCGGCATGCCTGCTGCGATGGAGGCGATGCGCGCGGCATAGGCATCACGCGGTTCGGTATGGATCACGTTGCCGAGGACAAAATTTCCGACGAGGCCGGCCTCAAGTCCGGCGCGCTCGATGGCGGCGCTGGCAATGAATCCAGCCAGCTCGCCGGGGCGCTGATCTTTCAACGAACCGCCGAAGCTTCCTATGGCGGACCGTGCCGCCGATACGAGGAAAATATCCATGCCTGTCTCCTGTGCGGCGATTATTCGTTGAGCATGCCGACATGGTCACCGTCCGCGGCGAGCCGTTCGATCAGCGGAGCCGGCTTCCATGCCCAGCCATTTCGGCCGTGCGCGTAAATATTGAGCCGGCCAAGAAGCTTCGATGTCCCGATCATGTCTCCCTGGAGCATCGGCCCGCCGCGCTCGCGTGGAAATCCGTAGCCGTGGATCAGCGTCATATCGACGTCCACCGGTCGATAGGCGATACCTTCCCCGACGATCCGGGCGCCCTCGTTAATCATTGCCAGCAGGCATCGTTCCACGATCTCTGCATCGCCGATCGATCGCCGGGGCAAGCCGATTTCGGCCGAATATTCCGAAATCATTCGTTCGATTTCGGGGTCCGGTACCGCCTTTCGGCCATCGGGATAGGCATAGATTCCCTCTCCGGTCTTCTGGCCAAACCGCCCAAGCTCGCAAATCCTGTCGATCACACGGGAATAGGGACGATCTGGCTGTTCGACAGCACGGCGCTTCCTGATCGCCCAGCCTATATCCTGGCCGACTAGATCCATCGTGCGACAAGGCCCCATGGCCATGCCCCAATTCTCCATGGCGCCATCGATCTGCGCGGGGCTGGCCCCCTCTTCGAGCATGAACCAGACTTGCCTGAGATATTCCTCGAAAATCCGGTTCCCGATGAAGCCATCGCAAACGCCGGAGACCACCGCGACCTTCCGCAAGCGCTTCGCCAGGTCGACAGCAGCGATCAGTATGTCGGGAGATGTTTGGGCACCGCGAACCACCTCGAGGAGGCGCATGACATTGGCTGGCGAAAAGAAATGCAGCCCCACAACCCGGGAAGGATCGGCAACGAAAGATGCAATCCGATCGAGATCCAGGGTGGAGGTATTGCTTGCAAGGATCGCATCGTCCCGGACGATCCGTTCAAGGGCACCGAACACGTCCTTTTTGACTGCCATATCCTCGTAGACCGCTTCGATCGCGACGTCGACGTCAGCCAGTTCTTCAAGCGAGGATGATGCCGAGAATATCGCCAGAGCCCTTTGCGCCGCGCTGGCGCTGAGCCTGCCTTTCTCCACATCGCGTTCGATCGTGGATCTTACCGTCGCAGCAGCCCGGTCAAGTGCATTCGGGTCGCGCTCGACCAGCGTCACCGCGATGCCAGCGCTAAGCAACGAGATGGCGATACCAGTTCCCATCAGGCCGCCGCCCACGACACCTGCTTTCCCGATGTGCCTGGCACCGATCCCCGATTGGATACCCGGGAGGCGGGAAACCATTCGCTCGCCGAAAAAGGCGTGCCTGAGACCTTTGGACGCTTCTTGTGACAATAGCTCTGCGAATGCCCCGGCCTCAGCCTGCAGTCCGGCGGCCAGATCGGTCGAGATCGTCGACACGCAGTCGACTATGCAGGCAGGTGCCCTGTTGAGAGCATCATTCCTGACGAACTGCGAATGAGCCTGGACCACGGTATCTATGTCCGTGGGCGGAGATAAGGCTCCCGTCGGCCGTGGGAGCAGCCACGGCATCTCAGCCATCGCCAAAGCTCCGGCTATCAAATCATCCTCTGCGATATCGTCGATCAATCCCCACGCAAGGGCCTGATCCGCTGTAATTGGCTTGCCCGCCAGCATCATGTCCAGCGCGTTTCCGGCACCGATCAGGCGTGGCAGCCGTTGAGTGCCGCCTGCGCCAGGCAGAAGGCCTAACGTCACTTCGGGTAGTCCGAGTTGGGCGTCGCGCGACGCGACGCGATAATGGCCCGCCATTGCCAATTCGAGGCCGCCGCCGAGCGCCATACCATGAATGGCCATGATCACCAGCTTCTGGCTACCCTCTATGCGCAGGATCAGTCGTCGCAACGCGTCGACTTTTTCAGAACCACCGGAAAAGTCCCCGATGTCGGCGCCACCGCAGAACATTCTGCCCTTGCCGGCGATGACGATCGCATGGCAGCCCTCATCCGCCTGCGCGTCCAGGACTGCTGCGTCTATTTCCGCTACGAAACCGCTGCCAACGGACAAGGCGTTGACTGGGCCGTTTGAAAGCAGAAGGATTCGGGCATTCCCGCGTCGTTCTATTTCTACCGTCATTACGGACAGGTCTCCCGCTTCAAAAGGCGCTGCTATCGAGGGCCATGACTGTGGTTTCGCCAGCACCCAAATTGGCGGCCAGAGCGTGAGCGCGAGGCAGCACCCGCTGTGCGAAGAAATCAGCAATGCCGACCTTGGTGCGATGATATTCGGTCGACCCCGCTTCGGCCGCGACGGCCATTCGCGTCCACATCCATCCCAGCGCGACCAGCGCAAGCAGATGGAGATAGTCGACGGCAGCAGCGCCGACCGCATGGTTGCCCGCACCTATGAGTGGCGAGGTCGCCTCACGAAGCAGAGCAAGCGCCTCACGGGTTCGAAGAGCTATCACACGGTCGCCGCCGGCTTCGAGATCGACTGCGATCATATCGAAAAGCTCGCGTGCGGTCGCGCCACCGTTCGCCTGCAGCTTGCGGCCAACCAGATCCATCGCCTGCACGCCATTGGTGCCCTCGTAAATCTGGGCGATGCGTGCATCCCGGACATATTGCTCCATGCCCCATTCGCGAATGTAGCCATGCCCGCCGAAAACCTGTTGGGCCTGGACTGCGCTTTCGAACCCGAAATCGGTGAACGACGCCTTGATGACCGGAGTGAGCAGCGCAACCAGAGCGTCCGCGCGGATTCGCTCGGCGGGATCCGGGTGACCATGCGCTCGGTCGAGCTGCAAGGCTGTCCAGCCTGCAAGGGCGCGCCCCGCCTCGACGAACGACCGGATGCCAAGCAGCATCCGTCGCACATCGGCATGTTCGATAATGGCCACCGGCCCATCGCCCGTCGTAGCGCTACGTCCCTGCAACCGGTCCTTTGCATAGGCCGCAGCCTGCTGGTAGGCACCGCCTGCTACGCCCAGACCCTGGATGCCGACGAACAAGCGCTCGGCGTTCATCATCGTGAACATGGTATTGAGGCCGCGATTGGGTTCGCCGACCAGCCATCCGATCGCACCATCATAGTTCATGACGCAGGTGGGCTGGGCATGGATGCCCATTTTCTTCTCCAGGGCACCGACCGACATGGCATTGCGAATCGAGAAATCGCCTTTTTCGTCAGCCAGAAACTTTGGCACCAGAAACAGGCTGATGCCCTTTACGCCCGGCGGCGCGTCGGGAAGCCTGGCCAGCACGAGATGGACGATATTTCCTCCAAAGTCGTGGTCGCCCGACGAAATGAAGATTTTCGTCCCGGTCACGGCGAAGCTGCCATCGCCGACGGGCATCGCCTTGGCCTTGAGCAAAGCGAGGTCCGTTCCGGCACTGCTTTCGGTCAGCGCCATGGCTCCGGTCCATTCCCCGCTGACCATCGGCTTGAGCCATATGTTCTTCAGATCCTCCGACGCATGGGCGACAATTGCCTCGCTCGCGCCGCGGGTCAGGCCGGAAAACAGACCGAATGACAGGTTGGTCGCGGACATCATTTCGTCCAGCCAAAGCTGAAGGACGAATGGCAAGCCCTGCCCGCCAAATTCCGGGTCGGCCGAGAGGGCCGGCCAGCCTGCGGCCACGAAGTCTCGATAGGCTTCGGCAAAGCCTGTCGGGGTGTGGACGTCGCCATCGATAAGTCGGCTGCCCTGCTCATCACCCTCGCGGTTGATCGGGTGAAGACGTTCCGAGCACATCCTCCCGGCTTCCTCGAGAACCGCGATTGCGAGGTCGGATTCGACATCCTTCCCGATTTCGGCCATCACGGTGTCGAAATCGAGCACCTCCTCCATCAGAAACCGGTAATCCTCGATCGGCGCGATATAAGTCTGCATCATCTTGGTTCCGCGGGCAGAGCCCCAATTGTTTTCAAGAGGAAGGGAGCTGCTGGCGCGCTTCGATCGGTCGACAGGCGAAGCGAACGCCCACATCCAGGCGAGAGAGCCTCATGATGAGGCGCCATCATTCATGCAGCCGGCATCGGCAAATCCTGACCTGCCAATTGGGGCGTGGTTCAGGATCGTCTCAACGATGCTTGGGCGAATCCCGCGCGGCGGCCGGTCCTGTCGGCCGCCGCGCTACCTGCTTATCCGAGTGCCCCAGCCGCTCTCAGATCCGCCAATTCCGCTGCCTTGAGATCTAGCAGTTCCTGCAGAATCTCATCGGTATGTTCGCCCAGCTCCGGCGGATCCGTCAGCTCTCTCAACGCAGAGCCTTCATAGCGCATCGGGCTGTTGGGAAGGGCGACGACGCCGGCTTCGGTCGTGCGCTCGGTCAGGAAACCGCGTTCACGAAGATGCACGTCGTTGAGAAGCTCCATGACATCGCGAAGCGGAGCCGCCGCCACCTGGTTCTTGTCGCACAGATAGCAGATCTGCTCGCGGGTGAGGTTCTTGGTCCAGGCGGTGACCGCTGCCGTGATTTCCTCGATGCGCGCCACTCGGCCTGGCAACGTCCGCAATGTTTCATCCGCGGTGAGGTCGGGACGGTTCATTGCCTGGGTGAGTTTTACCCAATGCTCGTCATTCGCGCAGACGATCGCAACCCAGCCGTCAGACGTTTCGAAGGTGTCGAACGGCACATAGGAGTCCGCAACATGCCGGTTGCCGGTGCGCTCCGGAACGCTGTTGCTGGAATATACGTGACCAATCGACGGGAGCATCGGCGCAAAGACCGATTCCAGCATCGACAATTCGATAGCACGGCCTACGCCTGTCTTCTCGCGCTCGTACAGCGCTGTGACGATCGCCCCATAAAGATGCGCCCCGGACATGAAGTCGGCAACCGGCGCGCCGGCCTTGAGCGGGCGGCCGCCCGCTTCGCCCGTCGTGCTCATGAAACCGCTCATGGCCTGGATCGTCAGGTCGAGCGCGCGCTTGTTCGCATAGGGGCCTGTCGCGCCAAATCCTGATGCGGACGCATAGACGAGTCTCGGATTGACCTTGTGGAGATCGTCCGGTCCCAGCCCAAGACGAGCCATGACACCCGGGGCGAAATTCTCCACCAGAACGTCAGCGCTCTTGCTCATTTCGAGCAGCAGAGCCTTGCCCTGAGTGGTCTTGAGGTTGAGCACGATACCGCGCTTGCCGCCATTGAGGGCCCGGAAGGGATAGTCCCCATCGCGCGCGCGCTTCCTGGTGACGTCGCCCGTTGGCGGTTCGACCTTGATGACGTCGGCACCGGCCATCGCCATCAGGAATGTGGCATATGGGCCCTGGAACACATGCCCGAGATCGAGCACCCTGACGCCGGTCAGCGGCAAGGGCTTCCCCTGGTCAATTTCCATGGAATCGCCTTCCATATTCTCTCCCCCTGCAGTGTTGACCATTTCTATTGCATCCATCTCTTGCATCTCCTGCGAGGAGCTTGACGACCTGTCGTGGAACTCCAGGGAAATCCGCATCATCACCGATCCGGCGATGCCGAACATTCGTTCGGGTCGATGATCTTTTCCGATCCCCACAGATGGCGGATTTGTTCCGTCGAAACCGCGTCTGCCCCAGCAATCCTCTCTTCGTTGTTCCTATATACGTACGTCGTATCGGATATACGTCACTCTTGCATCGAGAATCACCGGCTGTCAATGGCAGTATCTCGCCAAGGACTGCCCGGCGCAGGTGCGCAGTGCTGCGCTGAATGGCACATGCCAGCTCCCCGCATCCATTCAGGCGCAAACGGCTGGCAGCGGCCGAAAGGGGCAGGTTCCAGATGGGGGCGCGGCCCATCAACCAAACGCAAAAGATCAGGATTACGCTCGACGCCCTTCCTGATTCGACTTATATAGGAACCAAAGAACGTATATTCGAACAGATAGGAGTGGACCGGTGGCCTTCAAGCTGGACATCAACGGCAAGGCTGCAGTCGTCGACGTCGATCCCGAAATGCCTCTGCTATGGGCTCTGCGTGACGGTCTGGGGATAAGAGGGCCAAAATTCGGCTGTGGGATCGGTGCTTGCGGTGCATGTACCGTCCATCTCGACGGAGAAGCCGTGCGTTCCTGCTCGATGCCAGTATCAAGCATTGAGCAAGGCAAGGTCATGACCATCGAGGCGATGGCCTCAGACCCCATCGGACGAATCGTGCAGGATGTCTGGGTGGAACTGGATGTCGCCCAATGCGGCTATTGTCAGCCAGGCCAGATCATGACCGCGACCGCGCTGCTCAAGCGCCAGCCCAACCCCAGCGATGCCGATATCGACGAAGCGATGAGTGGAAATCTCTGTCGTTGCGCAACCTACCGTCGCATCAGGGCGGCGATATTGCAGGCGGCCGCCAAGATTTCGGAGAAGAAAGCATGAGCGCTGCCGTCCGGACCTCGGGCCTGTCCCGAAGGCAACTCTTCGCTTCGATGACGGGCGGCGGCCTGGTGATCGCCTTTGGTCTTGCGCCTTCCGCCATGCGCGCTGCGACCACAGCCACTTCTCTTCCGCTCAACGCCTATGTTCGCATCGGCGCGGACGATATCGTCACCATCATGGCCAAGAATCCGGAGATCGGACAAGGTATCATGACCAGCCTGCCGATGATGATCGCGGAGGAGCTGGATGTCGAATGGGCCAATGTTCGTATCGAACAGGCCGACAGCCGGCCGGACCTATATGGCCTGCAATGGGCGGCCGGATCGCGCGCCACGCCGACGCACTGGGACCAGTTGAGGCGCGTGGGCGCGGTCGCCCGCGACATGCTCATCAGAGCGGCGGCCCGCGAGTGGGGATGCCCCGCTGGGGAGTGTAGCACCGACCGTGGCAAGGTGATCCATGCCGCGTCGAAGCGGAGCCTGCCTTATGGTCGGCTGGCACTCCAATGTTCGGACATCGAGCCGTGCGATCCCAAATCCGTCACGTTGAAGGATCCCTCCTCCTTCAGGATCGTCGGTCAGCCGACCCGGCAGTTCGATGCCCGCAAGCTTGTCGTTGGAGAACCGATCTTCGGGATCGACGTCGTGCTGCCGGGCATGGTCTATGCCTCCTTCGCGAAGGCACCGGTGTTCGGAGCAAAAGTCGCGAGTGCCGACCTGGCAGCCGCACGCGCGGTAAAAGGCGTCATCGATGCCTTCATCGTCGACGGGGCTGCCGATCCGCTTCGCCTGACCACGTCGCGGACTACAGCGATCGGACCCACGCTTCTGCCCGGAGTCGCGGTCGTTGCCGATAATTGGTGGACTACGCAGAAGGCGCGCGGCCTCCTCAACATCAGTTGGGCCGATCATCCGACCAGCGCTCAATCCAGCGCGGGTTTCGCCGCCGATGCTGCCGCCATGGGCGAGAAGGACGGCGCGGAGAGGCTGAGAAATGACGGCGATGTCGATGCGACATTCGCCAGCGCCACAAAACTCGTCAAGGCGGCCTATTCCTATCCGTTTCTCCATCATTCGCCGATGGAGCCGATGAACTGCACGGCTCATTACAAGGACGGAAAGCTGGAAATCTGGGCTCCGACCCAGAACCCGGATCAGGGCCGAGCCTTTTGCGCCGAAGTGCTGGGGATGAAGCCGGAGGACATAGTTATCCACATGACCCGCTGCGGCGGCGGTTTCGGACGACGCACCGCCAACGACTATATGGTCGAGGCTGCCTGGATCGCGAAGCAGGTAGCGCGGCCGGTGAAACTGCTATGGAGCCGGGAGGATGACTTCCAGCACGGCATGTATCGGCCGGGCGGATTTCAGTTCCTGACCGCAGGCCTCGACGCGCAGGGAGAACTGGTGGGCCTGCGAAACCATTTCGTGACCTTCGGGATGAACGGCAAGGCCGCCTATGGCGCGACCTATGCCCCCGAAGGGCCCGTCGAGTTCCCGGCGGGGCTCGTGGCCAATCTTCGCTATGAACAGAGTGTGATGGCACTAGGGCTGCCGACCGGCCCGATGCGTGCGCCGCGTGCAAATTCCTTCTGCTTCGTCATGCAATCTTTCATGGATGAGCTTGCTCATGCGGCCGGCCAGGATCCACTCGCATTCCAGATGGCCCTGCTGAACCGGCCGAAGGTTGCGCCTAACGAAGGCAATTTTCGCGCCGAGCGGATGCGTGGTGTCCTCGCCAAAGTGTCGGAAATGGCGAGCTGGAGCACAATGCAGCTGCCACCGCGTGAGGGCAAGGGATTGGCCTGCTATTTCAGCCAGGCCGTGTGGTAGGCCAGCAGGGCATAGGCAGCGGCGTGCGACTTGTTGAAGCCGTAGCCAGCGAACTTCTCCATCAGGTCGAATATCTCGTTGGCCAGCTCGGGCTTGATGTCGTGCTTGGCCGCGCCTTC
>NZ_DATKFP010000426.1:0-6173 GCF_035511395.1 Sphingobium sp. | reverse complement strand
GCCCCGACGCCACGGCCGAAACGCTGGACGCCGATGGCTGGCTGCGCACCGGGGACGCCGGACGGATGGACGCCGACGGCTATGTCTATCTCGCCGACCGGATCAAGGACATGATCATCACCGGCGGCGAGAATGTCTATCCGGCCGAGGTGGAGAACGCCCTGTTCAGCCATCCCAACGTGCATGACGTCGCGGTGATCGGCATTCCCGATCCCAAATGGGGCGAGGCGGTGAAGGCGATCGTCGTGCCCGTAGAAGGCCGCCAGCCCGATCCCGCCGCCCTGATCGCCTGGGCGCGCGAACGGATCGCCGCCTACAAGGCGCCCAAGTCGGTCTCCTTCGCCGACAGCCTGCCGCGCAACCCGTCGGGCAAGATACTCCGCCGTCTTCTGCGCGACCAATATCGCTGACCTGCGATTTTCGTGAGTAGGGCAGGCGCGCGAAGGCGCATAACCTGCCCTCAAGACAAGGGACAAGGAGAGACGTGTGAGCCGCAACTATTCAGGGCCGCTGGAAGACCGCATCGCCATTCGCGAACTGATGGAAAGCTATGCCGACGCGGTGAACCGCCACGACCGCGACCTCATGACCAGCCTCTGGGCCGAGGACGGCCATTGGGATCTGTCCCATTATCCCGAACTGGGGATCGTGTCGGGGCGCGACAATGTGATGGAATTGTGGGCCAGCGCCATGCCCGCCTATCCCGAACTTTCCTTCATCGCCATGCCCGGCATGATCCGGGCGACGGGCGATACGGCCGAAGCGCGAACCTATTTCTCCGAAGTCTATACCGACCCCGACAGCGGCAAGGATAAGCGCGCGCGCGCCTGCTATAATGACAAGCTGGTGAAGCGCGACGGCCAATGGCAGTTCAAGGAACGCATCTTCGGTATCATCCACCAGACCTGATCGCGGTCCGCTCAACGTTACTGCCGGCGTCCATCTCTCCATAAAGCGCCGGTAGAGGGGAGGCCCGGACCGCGATGGCGATCCGGGCCTCCTTTCCGCTTCTTCAACTTCCGTTCGCCCTGAGCTTTTCGAAGGGCTTCACTTCCTCTTCAAAAAAAGAAGAAGGCTTCGACAAGCTCAGCCGCAACAGATTTGGATGCCCGCTTATGGTAGCTTGAAGATCGGCTGCATCATTCCCATCCCCCTCAATGCGCGGTCATGCCGCCGTCGATCACCATCTCCGATCCGGTCATGAAACTGGCCGCCGGGCTGGCGAGATAGGCGATCCCCGACGCGATTTCCTCCGGCTGGCCCATACGCCCAAGTGCGTGCCCGGCCGAAACCGTCGCGCGCGCCGTCTCCTCATCGGGAAAGACCCCTTCGGCGACATAGCGGGCATAGATCGCATCCATCATGCCCGTATCGATGCCGCCGGGATGCACGCTGTTGACCCGGATCGGCTGCTTCAGCAGCGCGAATTCCATCGCCGCCGACTTGGTGAACAGCTTCACCGCGCCCTTGCTGGCGCAATATGTGCCCATCCACGCCGCGCCGCGCAGCCCGCCGACCGACGACAGGTTGACGATCGACGATCCGCCCACCCGGTCCGCCCCGCTTCGCGCCAGGATCGCCTGCGCCGCCTGCGTGCCCAGGAACACGCCCTCGACATTGATCGCCATGCACTTGCGGAACTCGGCCAATGTCGTCGCGGCGATGCTGTTGGTCACGGAGATCCCGGCATTGTTGACGAGAATATCGAGCCGTCCATAGTCCACCTCGATCCGTTCGATCATCCCCGCCCACGCCGACTCATCGGTGACATCCAGAGGCGCATAGAGCGCCGCGCCCGCCACGTCGGCCCACACGCCGATATCGGTCGCCACCACCGTCGCGCCCGCCTCCGCCAACGCCGTCACCGTCGCGCGACCGATGCCGCCCGTCGCGCCCGTCACCAGCGCGACCGCGCCGCCAAGGTCCGTCCTGCCCTTCATAGCTCTCTCCTCCTTGCGATCAGCGCGCGGTCCAGCCGCCGTCCACCACGACTTCGCTGCCGGTCATGTAGCTGGCATCGTCACTGGCGAGGAAGGCGACGACCTTGCCGATCTCGACCGGCTGGGCCAGCCGCTTGACCGGCGTCGTCTCCGCCATCTGCGCTATCAGTTCGTCGGCCGTGACCGTCCCGTCGCGCTCGGCCCAGCGTTCGAAGCCCTTGCGCAGCAGTGGCGTGTCGACAAAGCCGGGATGGACCGAATTGACGCGGATCGGAATGCCCGCATCGGCGAATTCCAGCGCGTTGGACTTGCTGAACAGCCGGACCCCGCCCTTGGATGCGTTATAGGCGGCGACCTCGCCCATGCCGACCAGCCCCATGATCGAGCTGATGTTGACGATGCTTGATCCATAGGGCGTCGATGCGCCGCCCTTCGCCAGCAGCGGCTGGAATGTCTTTGTCCCCAGGAATACGGTGTCGAGGTTGAGCGTAATCAGCCGCCGCCAATCCTCCAGCCTCAACTCCTGCACCTTGCCGGTCAGGTCCGCGCCGACATTGTTCACCAATATGTCGAGCTGCCCGAAATCGCGCTCGACCTGTTCCCGCGCGGCGATCCAGCTCTCCTCGCTGGTGGCGTCCAACCGGATATAGCGCGCCTGCGCCATCGCGCCGATCGCAGCCTGCACATCGGGCGACTCCGGCGCATCGAGATCGGTGACATGGACGACAGCACCGTCCGCACTTAGGCATTCGCAGATCGCCCGCCCGATGCCGCGCAACCCGCCGCTGACGAGCGCGACCCTGCCTTCCAGCCTGCCTGCCATTCGATCCATCCTCTTCATCGCCGTCATTTTTCCATCACGCCTTCTCCCCGCACAGGCGGGCGTAGGCACCTGCGCTTTTTTGCAGGGTGACGCGCGCGTCGGGAAGTTCCAATCATCACGATCAGGAGACGATGACGGAAAAGGACAGGCCGCCATGGACATGCAGCGTTATGCCGACATCAGGAATATGGTCCAGCGCATCTACCAGCTTACCGGCACCGGCCAGTGGGATGCGGTGGCGGATATGCTGACCGATGATTTCGTCATCCTGGAAGCCGACAGCCTGCCCTATGCCGGCACCTATGAAGGCAAGAGCGCCTTGCAGGATCTGTACACCAGGGTGTTCGCCTATTGGGAGGATCCCGCGCTCGAAACCGGGGATATCTGCGTTGGGCAGGATCACGCCATCGTCCTCGTGAAGGTGACGGCCACCGCGCGCAGCAGCGGGCAGCGGCTGGAAATGCCCCTCACCGAGGTTTTCCATGTCCGCGGCGATAAGTTTTGCGGCATCACCCCCTATTATTTCGACACGGCATCGATCGCGCGGGCCACCGGCCTGCTGCCGGCCTGACGCGGGAGAGGATTTCATGGCGAACTTGAACGGCAAGGTTGCGCTCGTCACCGGCGGTACGGCCGGGATAGGCCGGGCGGCGGTACAGCGGCTGGCGGCGGACGGGGCGCGGGTGATCTTCACCGGCTCCAACGCGCAAAAGGCGGCCAGCCTCGCCGATGAAACCGGCGCAACCTTCGTCCAGGCGGCAGTGCAGGATGCAGCCGACTGGGCGCGCGTCGAACAGCTGGTCCGGCGCGACTTCGGCCGGCTCGACATCGCCTTTGCCAATGCCGGCACCGAAAAGGGCGATGGCAGCATCGAAAGCGTCTCGCTCGAAGCGTGGGAGAACATTCTTGCCATCAACCAGACCGGCGTCATGCTGACGATCAAATCGGCCATTGCGCTCATGAAGGAAAATCCCGGCGGATCGGGCGGGTCGATCATCGTCAACAGTTCGATGAACGCCAATCGCGCACTCAGCAACTATGTCACCTACAGCGTCAGCAAGGCGGCGGTGGTCGCACTGGTCAAGTCGGTCGCGATCCATTGTGGCCTTCAGAAACTCAACATCCGCTGCAACGCGATCCTGCCAGGCGTAGTGGAAACCGAACTCATCACCAACATCATCGATGGTTGTCCCGACCCGTCGGCCGCCCGCGCCGCCTATGAAGGCATGTCGCCGACGGGGCGCATGGCGCGGGTCGAGGAAGTGGCTGGCCTCGTCGCCTATCTGGCCTCGGACGAAGCAGCCTTCGTCACCGGCGGCGAATATGCGATCGATGGCGCCTCCACTGCTGGCATGACCGGCGTTTGATGCGGAGCTGTCCTATTTGGCCTCGCTCTGATAAGTAAAGAACCTGAAAGTCAAACTGTTTCGACGACTTTCCGATAGGATCAGGCGTCCGCAATAAAATGTCAGAATTTGCGAGAAATATGCGAAGTTAAGCGACGCAAATCCTATTTCGGGCAGGAGTTTAGCGGCCCGGCCAATCGTTGGTTTCAGGGCGATATCGCCGCAATGGTCACGTTTCCTCGCAAATTATCACCGGTGGCGAATTCGTTGTCGACGGCGGCCGGACGGCGCAATGACATCCATGTCGCCGCGAAAGGAGAGCGCTATGGGAAAGATTGATCTGCACCCCCTCACCATCGACGGGCGCGATCCCGCGATCCTGCGCGGCGATCCCATCACCGGTGACCGCTACACCTCGCGCGACTTCATGCAAAAGGAATGGGATCATATGTGGACCCGCATCTGGCATGTCGCGGGCCGCACGGCGGAACTGGAGGAGCCGGGCGATTATATCGTCCACGACTTCATGCACGAAAGCGTCTTCTGCGTGAAACAGCAGGATGGCTCGATCAAGGCCTTCTACAATGCCTGTCGCCATCGGGGCATGCGTCTGGTGAACGACGCCAGCGCTGCCAACGCCTTCCAATGCCCCTATCATGGCTGGGTCTGGGGCACGGACGGCGTGCTGCAATATGCACAGGACGCGCATGATTTCCCGCAGGGCAATCCCTGCGGAACGCTCAGGCTTAAGGAACTGCGCTGCGCCACCTGGGGCGGCTTTGTCTGGTACACGATGGACGACACGGCGCCCGAACTGCTCGACTATCTCGCGCCGATGCCCGAACTCTACAAGAATTATCCAATGGACACGGCGGTCCGCGTCTTCTGGATGAAGATCGACCTCGACACCAACTGGAAGTTCGCGACCGATAATTTCTCGGAAAGCTATCATACCCGCACCGCCCATCCGCAGGTGCCGCCATGGATAGATCAGGATGTCGATACGGCGCGACACGAAATGTATCCCGGCGGCCATGGGCGCACGGTTCAGCCGATGCGACCTTCGCTATCGGACCGGCTGCCCGATGGGATGCCACATCCTTTCGACTATATCCTGCGCCAATGGGACATCGATCCCGACGTCTATCCCGACTACGAGACGAAGGCGATGCAGGGCTGGCTGGACCTCAAGGCCGCCAAGCGCCGGCTATGGCGGGAACGCGGCTATCTCCATTACGAACATATGGATGATGAGGAGATTACCGACAGCCCGCATACGGTGATGTTCCCCAATGTCACCATATCCTTCCTGCCGGACAATCTGATCTTCTTCCGCACCGAACCGCACCCTGACGACCCGAACAAATGCACCTTCGACCTATGGTGCATGGCCTTCCCGGTCGAAGGGCAGACAGAGGTGGAATCGATCATGGCCGGGCGCCAGCCGCTGCGGGAAGCGGAAATGCAGCATCGCGCCTTCGACAATGGTCGGGGCGTGCCGGAGATCGAGGGGCAGATCGTCTATCAGGACATGATGCTGGCCGAGGGGCAGCAGCGCGGGATGCATTCACGCGGCTATGAGGATGCCTATCTGACCGGGCAGGAAACCCGCGTGCGCTTCTTCCATGAGGTGCTGAACGACTATCTGGAAGGACGACGCTGAATAGGCCAAGGGCGCGAGGTGTAATGACCCCGCGCCCTTATGCTTTAATTGCCGAACTGGATGCGGATGCCGCCCATGATGCGACGACCGCCATAGGACAGGCGCATGACACGCGGTGTGCCGTCGGCGAAGGGCACATAGCTGCCGGTCGACGCCGTCGCTGCTTCCCGCGTCATGTTGCGACCTTCCATATAGACCTGGAAATTGCGCGTGATGTTGTAGGAAATCTTTGCGTCGATGAAGGTCGTCGCGTCGGTGAAGCGCGGCACGCCGGGATTGTAACCGGGCGCGACCAGTCGGACATTGGTCCATTGTTCGCCGGGATAATTGACATCGATATTGTTGCCGCCGCAGGGCGTGATGCAGTTGAAGGTCGAACTGCGCTTCTGATAGGCGACGCG
>NZ_DATKFP010000425.1:0-5230 GCF_035511395.1 Sphingobium sp. | reverse complement strand
TCAACAGGATGGCGGCAGACGCGTTCCCCGGTTCGTCGCTTGTCACGGCCGTTGGGCAAGGGCAGCGTCGATCATCAGTCGCCAGGCATCCTCTGTGTAGAAGCCTTGCGACGGTAGCGGGGGCTCGATCATGAGCATTTCAGGGCTCGGCTCGCGGATCGCTTGCAAAACGGCGCGGGCGCTCGGCAAAAAGCTTTCCCACATCGGGCGCCCCTCGACCTTGGTTTTTTCCGGCAGTCCTTGCAGCGAGCAAAGCGCGCGGGCAGCGCGTTCGAGCGTGGTCGTTATAATGCCTCCGACCCTCAATGCCTAGCAGTGCGTAGCAGTGATTAGCAATGCCTACCCGGCTCCTTTCCGGACATTCGCCTGAAGGCCAGTCCAAGGCATCTGGAATGAGGAAGCGGATGAGGTGGATGACGATGACGGTGGTTCAGTTTCCGGCCAT
The DNA here is from genome assembly GCF_035511395.1 of Sphingobium sp. Classification (GTDB taxonomy): domain Bacteria; phylum Pseudomonadota; class Alphaproteobacteria; order Sphingomonadales; family Sphingomonadaceae; genus Sphingobium. Next base: position 4,785 of record NZ_DATKFP010000425.1, on the reverse strand, counting down.
GGCGAGCAGAAAACAGCGCCGAGTAATGCCGGACGCGATTTCCGGGGCGAGAAGCGCAGCAAAGCGACCTATGCATCAACCACTGATCCCGATGCCCGCCTATTTAAGAAAGTGCGGGGCTAGGCAGCCAAGTTGTGCCATATGGCCCATGTCCTCATGGAAAATCGCAATGGCCTCGTAGTCGATGCGATCCTCACACACGCGACCGGCATCGCCGAAACGCAAGGCCGCACTTACTATGCTTGGCCGGACGGGAGGGCGCCATCGGATCACGCTGGGAGCGGACAAGAACTACGACACCGCCGCGTTCGTCGGGGCATTGCGCGATGGACGTCACCCCGCATGTGGCTCAGAACAACACCAATCGCCGTTCTGCCATATTACGGGCGTAAGATACGCCATCCCGGCTACGGGCTCTCCCAGAAAATCCGCAAGCGGATCGAGGAAGTGTTCGGATGGGCAAAAACCTGCGGCACCATGCGAAAGACCCGACACCGTGGTTAAGATCGCGTCGGATGGTCCTTCACGCTCATCGCTGCCGCCTCCAATCTAATCAGATTGCCGAAACTGCTGCCAGCAGCCTATGGCCGAACTCGTGGAACAGGGTGCGCGCCTCGTCGATGGACAGGCGCGTGGCGCCGGTATCCGGCGGCGGCGCACCTGCAAAATTGGCGACGAGGTAGACGACCGGAAGTACCGCGCCGTCCATCGCTTTTTGGACGCGCAGGCTGCCCACCCAGGCCCCTCCGTGCTTCTTCGGCCGGGCGAGATAGTCCGTGAACAGCAGCCCGAGAGGGCCAGCCGCCTCGTCGCGCACTTCCCACGCCCAGACGTCGAGATGATAGCCGGCAATATCCGCGCGGTGCGTGAAGGTCAGTCCGTAAAGCCTGCCGGCCGTATCGAAGGCGGTCTGCTGGACGGCGTCCAGCCGCAAGTAATGTACCACCGCCGCCCCGTCCAGCGCATAGCGCGATCGGCGTACTTGCTCGGCATAGAAGCGCCAGTCCCAAGGAGCCAGGGTGAAATCGCCGGGTTCGGCGTCGATCAGCGCCTGCAGTTCGGCCGCCTCCTCGGCAGCGCGGCGCTTGCCGGGCTCCCATAGCTGCTGCAGTAAATCTAAGGCGGCGGCAGGCGCGTGGGCCATGCTGTCCTCCAACGCGTAATGCGCATGGTCAGCGTACCCGAGCAAGACCGCCCGCTCCCGCCTGAGCGCCAGGATTTCGGCGATCATGGGCCAGTTGTCGTGCGCCCCGCCGTCGCAACGCTCGGTGAAGGCGCGCCAGAGTTTCTCCCGCAGGTCGCGGCGCCGCGAGAAACTCAGCAAGCTTTCGTAGTCAATCCGATCGAAGGTGACGTGGAAACGGCCCGAGGCCCCTGCGGCGGCGGCGCGCGCGGCAGCGGCGTCGCACTGCGAGGAAGGCAGCCCGGCTAAGTCGCCCGCGCCCAGGTCCAGCACCCAGCCGGCCGTGGTCGCCAGGACGTTGTGGCCGAACTGGACGAAGAGCGCCGAAAGCCGCGAGTCGATCTCGGCAAAGCGTTCCTTCTGCTCAGGGCTCAAAGCCGCGCCGCTTCGACGAGCGCCGGCGTAGCTGGCCTCGACCAGACGCACCCCCGCCGGCGCCAGCCCGGCGTCATGGCGCGAGGCATGGACGGCGGCGATGCGCGCCGTGAGCGCGGCGTCATGGTTGATCGCGATCGAATGCGCGCTGAGCAGAAACATTGCCCTCGATCGCGCGGATGGCGGCAGTCCCCTGCGCCGAGGATAGCGTCCAGAACAGGCGCCGGACCCGGCCGAGCACTTCGCCCGTCCGTTCCAGGGCGGCTATGGCGTTTTCGAACGTCGCCGCTTCCGTCTGTCCGGCGATACCCGCCACTTCCGCGCGGTGACACGCGGTGGCGGCCTCGAACGCGGGCTGAAAGTCCTCGTCCCGCACCTGCGCGAAGGGCCGGGCGCCGAGCGGACCGTCCCAGGGACGCAGAAGCGGGTCAATCAGCGGATCATTCAAGGGGCTGGACTTCGTCGGTATAGACGTCGAACCGCACCAGGTTTGCCGGGCCGAACGCGGTCGTTAAGGCGACATCGGTAGCATCGCGCCCTCGCGCCATCAGGATACGGCCGATGCGCGGTTTGTTGTGGCGGGCATCGTGAGTGTACCAGCTGCCATCGATATAAACGTCGAACCATGCGCTGAAGTCCATTGGCGCATCTACCGACGGCACCCCGATATCGCCCAGGTAACCGGTGCAGTAGCGCGCTGGCAGGTTCATGCAGCGGCACAGCGTGATGGCGAGGTGCGCGAAATCGCGGCAGACGCCCTGCCGCTCCTGATAGCCGTTCCAGGCCGTCTTGTCGGGACGGGCGTAGTGGTAACCGAACTCGATATGGCGGTGAACGAAGTCTACGATCGCGTCCACCCGGTCGCGGGCATTGGTGTAATGGCCGAAGTTGCTCCATGCCACGTCCATGAGGCGATCGGTTTCGCAATAGCGGCTGCCCAGTAGGAACGGCATCACGAAATCGGGCAGGTCCTCGACCGCCATCTGCGGACCGTTGGCCGGGCGCATGTCCGGCTCGCCATTGTCCTCGATGACGAACTCGCAAGACAGAGTCACGCCGCCGGACGGTATGCTGAAGCGCGTGGCGACGTTCCCGAAGCCGTCCTCGAACTGATAGAGCGGGATATCGGGCTCGGCCAGCAGGCGCTGGGGCGTGCGCAGGTCCTGGTGCCGCGAGGGGTGGAGGCTGAGCATCGCCATCATCGCGGTCTTCGTTTCGGTTTCAAATCGGATATCATAGCCGCAGCTGATCAGCATGGTTGTCACTTTCCTGAAGTGCCGGAACGGCGGCTGTTTACGGCGCCATGGCCGGTTGAGGGGAACTGGTCGGGGTCGGCTCGGTGGACGTCTACGGTTACGTCCATGCCAAGGAAGCTGGCGGGCAGGCCAAACCAGGTGCCCGATAGCGGCAGTGCTTGGTAAGGATCGCGCGCCTCTGCGACGCGGATGAGGCCGCGATTGCCGATGATGCCGTTAGTGGGATCGAACTCGACCCAGCCGGAGCCGGGGAGGAAGATGCGGACCCAAGCATGAGTGTTGCCGCCGCCGACCACGCCCTCGGAGCGGGACGGATTGTAGACATAGCCCGAGACGAACCGCGCCGCGAAGCCGAGCGCGCGAACCGCTTCGATCATCAGTACCGCGAAGTCGCGGCAGGTCCCTTGACGCTTCTTCAATGTCTCGAGCGGCGACTGTGTGCCTTTCTCATGACGGGGAACATAGGTGAAGTCGCGCTTGATGCTGGTCGCCATCTCGGTCAACAGGGTAATAGTCCCGGTGCTTGCGTTGTCGTTGAGGAACGCTCGCGCCCAGTTGTCGACGATCCGCCCTGGGTCCAGGTGCTGCCGCTCGATCGAACGCAGGAGGTCCGGCATATCCTCCGCAGAATAGGTGAACGGGATCAGGCGTGCGTAATCCTCGACGTCTACCTGCGTCTGGGCGAGGGGGGCATGCTCCAGTGTCGTCTCGCTGGTGATCGTCAGTCGCGCCGTGCGGCGCTCGAAAGAAGCGACGGCGACCGAATTCCCGAAGACGTCGTGCAGCCATCGCACTTCGCTAGGCTCGGGGTCGATGACGAGGCGCGCAGAAAGCAAGCGCTGGTCAAACGCCTCGCGCGGCCGCATCATGATGCGATGTTCACCAAGCGAAACCGGTTGTTGGTAGCGATACAGCGTTGTATGATGGATCGTCAGCAGTGGCATGACAGGACTTCCTGGTGACCGGGCGCACGGCAGAAAGCGTGCTGGGTCCGGAAGATCCGGCGCCATTTGCTTTGTTCAACGCCGCAGGAACCTCGCCGTTCCTGCTAATTGGCGACCACGCGGGATCTGCGGTTCCTCGTCACTTGAAACTCCTTGGGCTGCAGCCCGATGACCTGGGACGCCACATAGCGATCGATATCGGCGTGCTTGGCCTCGGCCAGGCTCTGGCCCTTCTGCTGGATGCGCCTTTCGTGCATCAGCCTTACTCGCGCCTCGTCATCGACTGCAATCGCTTGCCCGCACGGCCTGATGCCATCCCGGGGGTTTCGGATGGCACCCCCATTCCCGGAAACCGGCATCTGAGTGGCCGGGCTCGCGATGCCCGGGCCGACGCGGTCCACCGGCCGTATCATGCCGCGATCGCGGCGCTCCTTGATACCCGGCTTGCTACCGCCCAGGAAACGATCCTACTGTCGTTGCACAGCTTCACGCCCGAAATGGACGGGGTGGCCCGGCCCTGGGACGTCGGGGTCTTGCACGGTTCGGGACGTACAGGGTTCGCCCACGCGCTGCGCGATGCACTCGCCGTTCACGCGGACCTGATCGTGGGCGATAACGAGCCTTACGCCATGGACGAGACCGACTACACGATCCCGTTCCACGCATTTGCGCGGAATCTCCGCTACGCCGAGATCGAGGTGCGACAAGACCTTGTCGGCAACCCGTCCGGACAAGAAGCATGGGCGACGCGTCTGGCTGTTGCGGCACGACGAGCCGCTGAAATGTCGTCGATGCGTGACGGCTCAGGGCAAAAGCCTCTCGTTCCTTGGCATGGACGCAGCCGGGGGGGCATGGCTTGACGGGAAACTCCTGAACGAGGCGGCCCTCATCGCATCAATCCTGCACTCCTCAGCGCATCTTCGATAACCTTGCGCACGCCAGCGGTGCGATGCGCATGCTGGTCATGGATAAAGGGACGGCGCGCGAAGATCGGCGGCATTGCATTGCCGACCATGTCATTAGCCGG
>NZ_DATKFP010000424.1:0-1971 GCF_035511395.1 Sphingobium sp. | reverse complement strand
ATCCGCGTGCCTTTACTCTCATGCCTTTTGGCGGTGCCGGCCCGCTGCATGCGTCCGCCGTTGCCCGAGCTTTGGGCATCCGGAAGATTCTGGTTCCCCCTCATCCGGGGTTGCTCTGCGCGCAAGGCTTGCTGGCCTCTGACGATCGCGAAAATCTCGTCCAGCCCATGCCCATGCCCCTGGCCGATGAGCGCTTTGCCGATGGTGTCATGGCCTCGCTGAGCAAGCTTAGGCAACAGGCAGATCGCTGGTTCGCCGCCGAAGACGTGCTGCCGCATCGCCGCTCGGTCGAAGCGTTGCTGGACCTGCGCTATATCGGTCAGAATTTCGAACTGTCTTTGCCGCTGGAGCTGCGCGAGGGCGAAGCCCCGGAGCAAGAGGCGCTGACACACGCCTTCCATGCAGCCCATGAACGCACATACGGCTTCTTCGACGCCGACAGCGCCATCGAAGTGGTCTGCGTCCGCATGACCGCCATTGCGCGGAACGGCCAAACCGCGCCCAAAGTCGAGGCGCCGGAGCCTTCCGAAGCGATCGCCATCGGTGAAAGACGGGTCGTCTTCGCACGCGACGACGCCGTGCCTACGGCGGTGTTTCACCGCGAAACACTGCATCCGGGCGATTGGTTTCATGGCCCCGCCATCGTCGATCAACTCGACACGACAGTCGTCATCTATCCGGGCGACCGCGCTCATGTCGATTCCGTGTTCAACCTGGTGATCGAGGTGAACCGATGACCCCGCCCCCGCACAGAACCGCCGATACGCTCGACGCCGTTACGTTGGAGATCCTGCTCAACGCGCTGCGCTCGGTCGCGGACGAGACCTATATCTCCCTCATGCGCTCGGCCTATTCGACCAATATCAAGGAGCGTAACGACCATTCGACGGCACTGATCGATCCAAAGGGCAGACTGATCGCCCTGTGCGAGGCCGCGCAACCGATCCACCTGTCCTCCATGCTCGGCCTCACGACGCGACTGCTTGAGCGCTATCACCTGTCGGACTTCAAACCGGGCGACATCTTCGTCGGCAACGATCCCTTCGCGTCGGGCGGGTCGCATCTGCCCGACATCAATATGTCCATGCCGGTCTTCGCGGACGATGAGCTGCTGGGCTTCATGTGCAACATCGCGCACCACGCCGACATCGGCGGCATGTCTCCCGGCTCGATGTCCGGCGGCACCGAAATCTATCAGGAAGGGTTGCGCATCCCGCCGGTCCGCCTGTTCGATGGCGGACAATTATGCCGGGACATGTTCGAACTGATTTTGCTCAATGTTCGTGTACCGGATGAAAGGCGGGGCGACTACAACGCACAGATCGCCGCCTGCCGTCTCGGCGCGAGACGGATCGAGGAGCTCGCCGCCGCCAAAGGCACCCGGACATTGCTGCGAGTCTATGACGAGATCGTGGAGCGGACATTCGTTCGCGCTACGCGGGGAGCCAGGAAAATTCCCCGCGGCACCTATCGTTTCACCGATGTGATGGACGATGACGGCAAGGGTGCGCTCGACATGCCGATCAGCGTCGCCATCACGAGCGGCGATCCCGCAGACAATGGCCGCATACGGTTCGACTTCACGGGTACCTCGCCCGCCGTTAAGGGCAATATCAACTGTCCCTACTACGCCACGCAATCGTCGGTCGCCTATGTCTTCCGGGCGATGGTGGATCCGGAATGCCCGATCAACCAGGGCATGCTGGACGCGATCGATGTGATCGCGCCCGAAGGCTGCCTGATCAATGCGGCATTTCCCTCCGCCGTCGCGGGGCGTGCCAATACCTGCCAGCGGGGGGCTTGTTGGCCGCAGGTGTCGAGGCGGCCGGCGGTGCCAAAGGCGTTGCATCAGCCCATTGGTAGCCTGTCAGGCTGGACTGCTTCGGGTTCCAGGGCCAGCAGATCCTGGCGCAGCCGCTGGTCATCGCCATGCTGGCCGTGCCCATCCTCATCCAGGTCTACTTCAACTCA
>NZ_DATKFP010000423.1:0-2588 GCF_035511395.1 Sphingobium sp. | reverse complement strand
GGGCTGCCACGGGATGCTAATGATGAAAATTGTTTAGCGAAAAGCTGTGATGTCGAGCGCGCACGAAACGGATGAGGCGAAACAGTGCGATGCCGAATCGGCGGCTTCCGGATCGACCGCCGTCGCTTCTAAAACTTGGATGCCAAGGAGAAGGTGGGAATGAAGATCGGTGCACCCAGAGAAACTGGGAAGGGTGAGGCGCGAGTCGCTCTGACGCCGGATAGCGCCATACAACTGCAGAATTTGGGTCATAGCTGCTCGGTCGAGAACGGCGCGGGAAGGGCGGCGGGCTTTGATGACGAGGCCTATCGCGCGGCTGGCGTGACGGTCGTGGCGGGCGCAGACGCATTATGGGCCGAAGCGGACGTGATCGTGAAGGTCCGCCCGCCCGACGCAGAAGAGACGGCGCGACTGACGCCCGGCAAGACGCTGATCTCATTCTTCTATCCCGGTCAGCGCGGCGAAGAGCTGGCGTCGATCAATGCCACCGGCGCCAACATACTGGCGATGGACATGGTTCCTCGCATTTCGCGCGCGCAGAAAATGGATGCGCTGTCGTCCATGGCGAATATCGCCGGTTATCGCGCGGTGATCGAGGCGGGCGCCAATTTCGGCCGCTTTTTCACCGGACAGGTGACCGCAGCGGGCAAGGTACCGCCGGCAAAGGTGCTGGTGATCGGCGCGGGTGTCGCGGGCCTGGCGGCGATTGGCGCGGCGACGTCGCTGGGGGCTATCACGCTGGCCTTCGACGTGCGACCCGAAGTCGCCGAGCAGATTGAGTCGATGGGCGCTCAGTTCGTCTATCTCGATTTTTCGGAAGAGCAGCAGGACGGCGCGGTGACCGGTGGATACGCCGCCCCATCCAGCCCGGAATTTCGCGAAGCGCAGCTCAAGAAGTTTCGCGAACTGGCGCCGACTATCGACATCGTCATTTCCACCGCTCTCATTCCGGGCCGCGATGCGCCCGTCCTGTGGACCAAAGACATGGTCGAGGCGATGCGACCCGGATCGGTCATCGTCGACCTGGCGGCCGAACGCGGCGGCAATTGCGAACTGACCGTCACCGACCAAAAGATCGTGTCTGACAATGGCGTGACGATCATCGGCTATACCGATTTCCCCAGTCGCATGGCGGCGCAGTCCAGTTCGCTCTACGCCAGCAACGTCCGCCACATGCTGGCCGACCTGACGCCGGGCAAGGATGGCGTGATCGTCCATGATATGGAAGATGACGTGATCCGTGGTGCTACAATCGCCTTTGAAGGGCGGGTAAGCTTTCCACCGCCACCCTCCAAGATCAAGGCGATCGCCGCGCAAAAGCCCAAGCACAAGGCCGAGGAACTGACGCCCGAGCAGAAGCGGGCGAAGGAAGTTGCGGCGTTTAAGGCGCAGACCCGGTCGCAGGTCACGCTGCTAGTCGTCGCCGCGCTGCTACTGATGGGCGTCGGTGCGGTCGCCCCGGCCAGTTTCATGGCGCATTTTATCGTCTTCGTGCTGGCCTGTTTCGTCGGTTTCCAGGTGATCTGGAATGTCAGCCACGCGCTGCACACGCCCTTGATGGCCGTGACCAACGCCATTTCGGGCATCGTCGTGGTGGGGGCCATGCTTCAGGTCGGATCGTCCAGCACGATCGTCCTTGTCCTGGCGACGATTTCCATCCTGATCGCGTCGATCAACATCGTTGGCGGCTTTCTGGTCACGCGCCGGATGCTGGCCATGTTCCAGCGGTCGTAAGGGGGCAAATCCATGTTTGATATCGGTGCGGTGTCCGCCGCCTATATTTCGGCCGCGGTTCTTTTCATCCTCTCGCTCGGCGGCCTGTCCAATCAGGAAAGCGCCAAACGGGCCGTCTGGTATGGCATCGCCGGCATGGCGCTTGCTGTCGGGGCGACACTCTTCGGTCCCGGTGCTGCCAATCTGCCGATCGTGGCGGGAACCTTTGCCGTCGCTGCGGTGATCGGCTGGATCGTGGCGACACGGGTCCAGATGACCGAAATGCCGCAACTCGTGGCCGCTTTGCACAGTTTCGTGGGTCTGGCTGCCGTTTTCATCGGCTATAATGCGCATTTCGAACTGGAAACGGTCAACGCGCTCGATCCGACAGCGCGCGCTGCGCTGACCGGTTTCGCCGCTGTCCTCGCCCACAAGACGCCAGTGGAAATCAACATCCTCAAGGTCGAGGAGTTTCTGGGCATCTTCATCGGCGCTGTAACTTTCACCGGGTCAATCGTCGCCTTCGGAAAGCTTGCGGGTAAGCTGGACGGCAAAGCGAAGAAGCTGCCTGGCGGTCATGTGCTGAACGCTGTGGCTGCTATCGCTTCGCTGGTGCTGCTGGTCATGTATGTGGGCAATATCGGCATCGAAGGTCGCGAACTGACCGTGCTGATCGCAGTGACCGTGCTGGCGTTGTTCATCGGCTTCCATCTCGTCATGGGGATCGGCGGTGCGGACATGCCGGTCGTAGTCTCGATGCTGAACAGCTATTCGGGCTGGGCGGCGGCCGCCATCGGCTTCACGCTGGGCAATGACCTGCTGATCGTCACCGGCGCGCTGGTCGGGTCGTCGGGCGCGATCCTCAGCTACATCAT
>NZ_DATKFP010000422.1:0-6114 GCF_035511395.1 Sphingobium sp. | reverse complement strand
CGTCCGGTGAGCTTGGCGTCGTCATTGGCGATCAGCAGATCGACGATCAGGCGGATGACCTCGCGCGGGGTGAAATGCTCCCCGGCGGTCTCGTTCGATATTTCCGAGAAGCGGCGGATCAGTTCCTCGAACAAATACCCCATTTCGAGATTGCTGACCGTGTCCGGGTGCAGGTCGATCTCGCAAAATCGCTCGAACACGTTCCAAAGGATGCCGCCGTCTTTCAGCCGCTTGAGCTGATCGGTGAAGCGAAATTTGTCGAGGAAGATGTCGCGGACATTCGGCGAGAATTTCGTGATGTAGTCGATCAAGTTCTGGTGGAGCTGGCCGGGGTCCTGGCCCTTCAAGCTGTCGAAGGTGAAGCTGGATGTATTGTAGACCTTCACATTGCGCCCGACCGCGCCGAACAAAATCATATCGCGGGTCGCGTCATCTGCGCTTTCAGGGAGCGTTTTTTCAGCATCGAGAACAGCCTGTTTGGAGCCCTCCAGCAAACAATCAAGACGGCGAAGCACGACGAAGGGCAAGACCACCTTGCCATATTCGGATTGCTTGAAGTCACCGCGAAGGATTTCTGCGATGGACCAAACGAAAGAGCTTAAGCTCTGAACCTTGGCTGTTGCTCCCGACACCCCTGAACTCCCTCATTATCGGTCACCCGGAACGGGCTGACATTGTATTTCAATCTCTAGCCTTTACGGCTTTAACGCCCGCCTTCTTGGTTTCCGCCTTCTTTGCCTCTATCCAAGCGTCAATGTCGGCTTTCCGGAAACGCCAGGAACCGCCGATTTTGAAACCGGGAAGCGTGCCATCCGCCGCCAGCCGGTAAGTTGTCTTTTCCGTCAGGCGGAGATATTCGGCCACCTCCGGTAGTGTCATCACATCCGAATTCATGCGATTCCCCATGATTCCATCATGAGAAAATACGGCAAAGATCGGGAGTCGCAAGGAAAAGTTTACCTATGCGGGAATTTCCCGATCAGTTGTCGGGCGCGGGACGCCGACGCCTGCTGCGTTTGGCTGGTGATGCGCCACCGGTTTTCCAGGCTTTGACATTCTGCGCCTTCCAGCGAAGCGCCGGACAGGCCTCAATGGCCGCCTGCACATCCTCTGGCGCGTCCAACCGCGCGGTGTCGATAATGCCTTCTTCAAGCACGCCGGTCAGGAACGCCATTTCGCCTTCGCCGAATTGGAAAAGCGGTTCAAGACCCTGGCGGCATTCCGCCGTCACCGTGTCGATCCAACCCTTCTGCCCACCATAGGGATCAAAATATGCTCCAGGCAGGCAGGTGATCAGCTTGGCGGCAAGGTCCTTCCCGTCGCAACCGATCATGTCCACGGATGCGGTTCGCCAGTCGAAGCTGCGTGCGGACGCGCCGATCATCAGGGTGCCGAGCTTGACTTTCGACCAGTCCAGGTCGGGCATGGCGATGATGCGGTGGGCGTCAAACAGATCGCGCGCCGTGCGCCGTGCGATCAGGGCGACCAGCTTACCGGCGACGATCTCATGGATATCGAGCACCGGCACTGCCATCGCTTGGGTGTCGCCAAGCGCCGCAGACGGCATCGGCCGCACACCGAAAAGCGGTGTGCGGAAAAGATAGTTAATGTCGATCTCGATGGAACCGGCGCCGCCCAGCACTGAGGCGTAGCGGAAGATCCATTTGCCGCCCGCATGTTCAGCCGGTTCGCGCCGGGGCGAATAGCCTTTCGATTCCATCAGGCGCAGAATGCGATCTTCGAGGCCCGGTCGATCCTCGTCCATGCTCGCCTTGTCGACGGCGCCGACATAATTGAGGTCGATATCGACCGACAACCGGTCAAGCGCGGCGTGAAACACATTGAGCGCCGTGCCACCCTTGAGAGCAACACGCGGGGCAATCAGACTGTCTGCGGCAATGGCGTCGAGGATGTCGAGCAGGCGGATCACACGTTCCAGCGTCGCGGGCTGAAACTGCCGTTCGGCAGCAATTCGAGCAAGGCTTTGGGCCGATACTTCCATTCACACACCCTCAAAGCCGGTTTCAACCGCCTGTGGTGGCAGGAGAATACGCCAAGGCTCGACTAGCACCGCGTTACCGGGCTCTGCACCGAGCGCATAATGCTTCGAACGCGGGAGAAGCGCACGCAGGCGGTCAAGGACGCTGTCAGCTACACCCAGCGCATCCTGCCGCCGCTCCAGCCACCAACCAGTGAGCGCGGCGAGCGAGCGGAAGCCAAGCAGTTCGACATAATCGACGAGTTTTTCAGGGTCAAGGTAGCGCACCATGTCGAGCGATTGCAGCACCTCTTCGACACCGCCCGCTATGTCCGGCCGATGCAGCACATCAACCATTGTTCGCTCGATGGCTGTTACTTTGATGGGCATGCCCAGACGATCCATGATAACGGTGAGATAGTCCGCATGGTCGGTATCCAGCAGCGCCTTCGGCGGCCCTATGAGGCGGCAGAGGCCGAAGGGCAAATCGGCCAGTTCAGTGCGCCCCCGGCTTATCAATTGAACTTCGTTGAATTCGGAATAGGCGACGCCATGCAGTTCCAGCGCAGAGTGAAAGCCCAACACGCCATCGGCGCGCAGCTTGCTGGCGGCGGCGAAACGGTCCACCATCAGATGCGCCGCTGACAGATGCGCCGGAACGGCCGCGAAAACCTCGCGGCTCAGCCGTTTGATGTTGCCGGCCTTCAGGTGATGCTTGAGCAAGCTGGTGATACTCGCAGAGCCTGCCGGGCGCTCGAACGCAGCGGCAAACTCCGCCCGGGTAAACACCGGATGGGCCGAGAGGAAGGATGTCGTCCTGTGCGTGCGTGTTGACATTTCTGTTTGCGAAATTGCTATTGAATGGGCAATATATACACCTTTCACAGCGAAATTGTCAACAAACCTTCTCTCCCCCTGTTCTGCACAACTCGGCATCAACCCTCCTGTGGTCGCGATGATGCAGATTGAGCTATGGGCGATGTGGGTTCTGCATCGCCTACGCGGGATGAGCGGGAGCGGCGAGCGGATTTATCATTCTCGACTTCCGGCAACCCCTCCTTCCGCGCCTTGGCGAAGGCGCGGTCACTGTCGAGGAAGGCTTCGAGCATGAAGGGGATCAGATCGGCGATTTTTTCCGACGCGCCATAGGCGGCGGCGTAGAGTTTTTGATAATCGCATAGCGCCTGATTGAGATCTGCGCTCACCGTGATGGTGATCCTGGTCGGCGTGCGGTCGGGGAGTTTTGCGAGTTTCAGATTGGTCATGATTGATCCTTTCAACCCTTGTAGGAACGGAGAACGATGTCCCGCTGAACAACAATCCTGAGCGGCCAGCCGGGCCGGATGGTGATGGTAGGCTGGATGTTGAGGTTCTTTTCGGTGAGGCGCTGGCCTGCCTGGGCGGCGTTCTGCTGGGTCGACTCGCGGATAGCGCGGACGAGATCACTCTCATTGCTGCCGAAACTGAGTTCGGTGCCGACGCCCAGGAGCGTTGCCATGGCGATGCCTTTCAAGAGCTGCCAGGTGTGGTAATCGACTTCATCCTCCAGCCCGGCATAGCCGGCGGCGTCGGTAGCGGGGAGATTGTCGATCTGGATCGATGAGCCATCCGGCAGGATGATCCGTTGCCAGACCAGCAGCGCACGCGACTGGCCGAAGGCGACGACGCTGTCATAGGTGCCGATCAGTCGCGATCCCTGCGGGATGAGCAACGCCGAGCCGGTCACGGTGTCATAGACATTTTCGGTTACTTGGGCTGTGACGAGGCCCGGAAGGTCGGAATTGATCCCGGTGATAAGGCTGGCGGCAATCACGCTGCCTGCCATGACCTGAAAGGGTGAGACCGGCGTTTGCAGGACATGGGGATTGTAGATGCCGCCGGTGTCCTGCTGGTTCAGGAAATCGAGCTTGCGCTGCTGATTGTTCTGGTCGCGCTCGGGGTCGAGTGTCAGGCGGTCTGCACCGGGCTGAACCGCCGCGGTTTGCATCGGCTGCGCGGGCCCCGACGGCGCATTCTGCTGCAGCCGGTTCTCAATGCGGAAGAAAACACCGGATTCCTTGGCCTGAATGGCTTGGCTTGCGAGACGCTGTTCGGCCGCGGATAACTCCTGTCCTCCCGGCGCAATGCCAAACTGACGCTGACGTTCAAGGATCGGCCGCCCGAGATCGCCGGGCAACGGCGGGCCAAGCTTCACTTCCGAATAATCCCCCGGCAGTGCGGCAAGACCGTCGGGCGTTGGTTTCCTGTCGGTGTTGTAAAGTTCTCCCGTAGGCAGACCTTGACGCAAGGACGGGGTTTGCAGTGCCAGCATGGTGACACCCAGAATTCCGGCGGATGCGATGGCTGCGCCGCCGATCACCACGCCCTTCTTGAAGCGCACCAGTTTGCGTCCCGGCGCGGCACGGAGATCGAGCTTTTCATCCTGTTTCGCTGTCATTTCCTGCCCTCCGCATGGCTCCGGGCGTTCGTTGCTGCAATCGATTCACTGGATCGATTGCTGGCCTTCGGCCACCGCGCCTCACCCGTGCCGCCAAAAAGACTGGTCCGCCGGGGCATGCCATCGGTCCGCGTAATGCGCACCACTTGCTGGGGCTTGGTGCCCAGCCGCAATTCGGCGGCGGCGAACAGGCGGTCGACGATGTAGTAATTGCCGCGCATGCGGTAATTGACGAGTTCGCTGCCACCGTCCGTGCCCACCACAAACAGCGGTGGGGCTTCGCCCTGATCGATACGACGCGGGAACTCGATATAGACCTTGTGGTCGTCATCGAAGGCGCGCACCGGCTTCCAGGGCGGATTGTCGCCGGATATCCGATAGCGGAAGCGGATGTTTTCCAGCGCGAGGTTGGAAGCGATGGGCAACGCCGCCTCGGCCACCGCGTTCTGGCGGCGCAGTGTGGTCAGTTGATCGGACGCATAGGTCCAGGAGATCGCCGCCATGGCGGTCTTCTCGGTGCTGTCCAATTGAAGATGATAGCTGCGACGATCCGTGGTGATGACGAGATTGGTCGTCAGCCCCGGCGCGAAGGGTTTGACCAGCACATGGGTGCGCTGACCCGCGCCAGTGCCGCTCAGCGTGTCGCCGATCACCCAGCGCACCGTGTCGCCCGCCGAAACCGAGGTGAGTTTTTCGCCCGGTTGCAGGGCGATGTCGCTGACCCGTTCCGGCGCGGCATAGAGACGGTAAAGCGCGCCTTCCGCGTAAGGATAGACCTGGATGGCATTGATATAGCCGTGCTTGGTCGGCTCCTGCGTCGCTGCCTTGTTGGCGTCCTCGACGCGCGTGGTCGGCGGTCGCTTATCTTCCTCGACCTTGCCCGGTTCCGGCATGAGCTGGCCGGGCAGCGGCAACACTTTCGGCACCTCGACGATCCGAACCGGCTTCAACGGTTCTTTCTCAATGGCCGCCGGTTTGAAGTCATCGGCGTCATAGGAAATTGTCGGCGGCAATGGCTTGGTGGCACAGGCCGATAGGGCCAATGCTGATACGGATATTAAAGCCAAGTGTTTCATTTTGCGGGTTCCTTATTATGTTTTTCTTGGGGATTGGCAGTGTCGAGTTCGCGCGACCAGTCGATGGCACTGACAAACAGGCCGAGCGGGTTTTTGCGCAATTGCTCGGCGGAACGCGGCGGCTGGATGATGGTGGTCAGGATCGCGGTCCAGCGCTCGGTCTTGGCGAGGCTGCCGCGCTCATAGACCTGCTCGGTCCATTTGACCTGGAAGGAGGTATCGGAGGCCCGCACCACGCTGGTCGCCTGCACCGAGACGCTGCGCGTGCCGATCTGACCGAAAGGATCGTTCGTCTTGGCGTACTCGTTCAAAAACAACGCCGCGCGGTCGGTGGCAAAGTCATATGCCGCCAGCCAGTTCTGGCGCACCAGCACCGGATCGGTGGAAATACCGCGCACATGGGTGATGAAACGGGCGAGATGCCAGGCGATCTGGGCGTCGGCGGGCCGGTAGGTCGCATCCACGGGCGCGACGGCACGGGCTTCGCCGAACTTGTCCACCTCGACGACATAGGGCACGACGCGACTCTGCATCGATTGCCAGACCAGTGCGCCGGAGAGCGCCACTGAGGTGGCGAAACAGCCGAAGGCCATGAGCCGCCAGTTGCGCGCCTGCACACGGGA
>NZ_DATKFP010000421.1:0-23845 GCF_035511395.1 Sphingobium sp. | reverse complement strand
GTAGTCGAATTCACGCATATGGTGATGGGGCCGTCGGCCGGCGTGATCCTGGCCGATCTGGGCGCGGACGTTGTGAAGGTGGAGCCCCTGGGCGGCGACCAGACGCGGCGCCTGCTCGGCTCTGGCTCCGGTTATTTCCCGATGTTCAACCGCAATAAGCGCTCCATCTGTCTGGACCTCAAGTCGCAGGAAGGGTTGGGCATCGCCCGCGCGCTGTGCATCGGCGCAGATATCGTGATCGAAAATTTCCGGCCCGGCACGCTCGATCGACTGGGTCTGGGCTATGACGCGCTCAAGGGCGACAATCCCGGCCTGATCCACTGTTCGGCCAAGGGTTTCCTGTCCGGCCCCTATGAACATCGGACTGCGCTGGATGAGGTGACGCAGATGATGGGCGGTCTCGCCTATATGACCGGCCCGCCGGGACGACCGTTGCGTGCTGGCGCTTCGGTAATCGATATCACCGGCGGCATGTTCGGCGTGATTGGCATATTGGCCGCGCTGGAGCGTCGCCACAGGACGGGGGAAGGCGGCACAGTCAAGTGCGCACTCTACGAAACGACCGCTTTTCTGGTCGGTCAGCATATGGCGCAGAAGGCGGTGACGGGTAAGGCCGCCCAGCCGATGCCGGTGCGCATTTCCGCCTGGGCGATCTATGACGTGTTCGACACGGTGGTGGAGGGCGAGCAACTGTTCCTTGGTGTGGTCAGTGATGGCCAATGGAAGACGTTCTGCGAAACATTCGGCCTGGCCGAGCTTGGCGCAAATGCTGATTATGCTGAGAATAATCAGCGCGTGCTGGCGCGTGACGTTATCTTGCCACGGGTGCGCGCGCACCTTGCGCAATTCACCCGCGCGGAACTGATCGAGAAAGTAGAGGGCGCTGGACTACCTTTCGCGCCGATTGCCCGGCCAGACGAATTGTTCGATGATCCGCATCTGGCCGCCGGCGGCTTGCTCCCGCTCACTATTCCTGGCGGAGAAAAGACGATGCTGCCCGGCTTGCCGATAGAATTCGACGGGGAGCGACTTCCGCTGCGCCACGATATTCCCGCAGCCGGCGCGGATGCCGGATCGATCCTGGAGGAGATAGGCTGGGCGGTCTCGCCTGCGGCCTGACGGCGGTTCAATCCGTCGCGGCGCGCGCGCCCAGATCTACCGTCAGCCGGTAGCGATCGCCGCGATATTGGGCGATCGTCGCGAGCAGCGGCTTGTCATCCCGACCGCGCACCAATCGATCGATGCGGATAATAGGCGCGCGGGGTTCCACCTGAAGAAAGGCCGCGAGCGCCGGATCGGCGGCGACCGCCGACACGGTCTGGCTCGCTGCACCTATGGTGTGGCCCGATGTGCGGATCAGTTCCAGGAGCGGCGTCGTCATCAGATCCCGTCCGTTGAGCGCGCCTGCCACCTGTTCGGGCACGAAGCTCTCGATCGCGCCCAGCGGTAAATCGTCGAGAAAGCGAACGCGCAACGCCCGCACGACCATCGTGCCATCGGACAGGTCCAGCAGCTCTGCGATCTCCGGGCTGGCGATTTCCCGTTCGAACGACACGACGCGGACGCGCGTCCGTCGGCCGAAGGCGATTAGCGATTCGACCGCCTGGTCGATATTCGCCTCGATCGGGACGGTCTGTTCCTGAAAGATGACGCGCGTGCCTACACGGCGTTTGCGTTCGACCAGTCCCTTGGCCGCCAGTTCGTCCAGAGCCCGGCGCGCGGTGATACGCGACACGTCGAATTGCACAGCGACTTCATGCTCGGTTGGCACGGCTGATCCTATCGGACGCTTGCCCGATGTGATTTCATCGCGAAGCGTCAGGAATATCTGCTGATAGAGGGGTATGCCGCTGGACCGGCCGGCGCGTCGGGTGGATGCCATGTGGTGGGCTTGCCGCACTTCCTTATGCTCGCCAAGCGGTTTATTTGTTATATTGATATGGCAAATAAAGGCCGGCGCGTTTATCATCGCGGCATGGGAAGAACGATCTTCGAAAAGATCTGGGACGCGCATCGGGTCGAATCGCTGGGGGAGGCCAGCGATCTGATCCTGATCGACCGGATATTGCTGCATGAACGAACCGGCGGCATTGCGCTCAAGAGCCTGGCGGAAGCAGGGCGGTCGATCATGGCGCCCCGCCAGGTGTTCGCGACGATGGATCATGTCGTCGACACGCTGCCGGGGCGCGGCGACCGGACCATCATGCCGACCGGCCGCGATTTCATCGTTACGACACGCGAAGCGTCGCTGGCGGCAGGCATAACCCTGTTCGACCTTGGCGATCCGCGTCAGGGCATCGTGCATGTAATCTCACCCGAACAGGGCATCATCCTGCCCGGCCTCAGCCTCGTTTGCCCGGACAGCCATACATGCAGCCAGGGCGCGCTGGGTGGCCTCGCTTGGGGCATCGGTTCGAGCGAGGCGGAACATGCGCTCGCCACCGGCACGCTGCGGGTGAAGCGGCCCAAAACGATGCGCGTGACAGTTAATGGCGTGCTCCGCCTCGGCGTAACGCCCAAGGATCTGGCGTTGCATCTCTTGGCGCGCTTCGGATCGGCTGGAGCGAAAGGGCATGTCGTCGAATATGCGGGAGAAGCGGTTCGCGCGCTGGACGTGGAGGGGCGGCTTACCCTCTGCAACATGGCGACCGAATTTTCCGCTTTCACCGCGATCATCGCGCCGGACGAAAAGGTGTTCGCTTACCTTCGGGATGCACCTTTTTCGCCAAAGGGCAAAGCATGGGATGCAGCAGTTTCCTGCTGGCGGGCGCTGACAAGTGATGCGGACGCTTCTTTCGACGCGGAACTGAATATTGATGCCGCCGATGTCGCGCCCATGATCAGCTGGGGCAACAGCCCGCAGCACAGCGTGCCGTTGATCGGTCATGTCCCGCCGGGCAGTGACGAGGCGTCGGTACGTGCGCGCGAATATATCGGCCTGGACGAAGGTGCGGCGATGCTGGGTCAGCCGATAGATGCCGCCTTTATCGGCTCCTGCACGAACAGTCGCTTGTCGGACCTGCGCCGCGCGGCGGCGATCCTGAAAGGACGCCATGTCGCGCCGGGCATCCGTGCCATCTGTGTTCCCGGATCGGGGCAGGTGAAGGCCTCGGCCGAGGCGGAAGGGATCGACCGCATCTTCATAGATGCGGGCTTCGAATGGCGCGAGCCGGGCTGCTCCATGTGTTTCTTCGCCGGCGGCGAGCATTTCGGCGCACAGGAACGCGTCGTCACCTCCACCAACCGCAATTTCGAAAGTCGTCAGGGACCGGGAACCCGCTCGCACCTTGCGTCGCCCGAAACCGTGGCGGCGTCGGCTATTGCCGGCTGCATCGCAGATCCCTCCCAGTTGGAAACGCAATCATGACCGGGTTCAAGACATTGACCAGCATTGCCGTGCCGCTGATCCGCGACAATGTGGACACCGACGCGATCATTCCTTCGCGTGAGATGACATCCGTATCCAAGATCGGGCTGGCGGAGGGGTTGTTCGCCGGATGGCGGTATATGGAAGGGCGGACGCCCAATCCAGACTTCGTCCTGAATCAGCCTGGCTATGCTGGCGCGCAGATATTGCTCGGCGGCGCCAATTTCGGCTGTGGGTCCAGCCGGGAACATGCCATCTGGGCCTTGGCGGAATATGGATTCCGCGTGATCGTGGCATTCAGCTTCAACCCGATCTTTCGCGCCAATTGCGTGCGCAACGGCATCGTCCCGGTCGAACTGGATGCGACGCCGCTTGCGCAAGCGCAAGGCCGGCTGACCGTCGACCTGCCAAACCAGAGCGTTACGGCGACCGATGGTCGCCGCTGGACTTTCGCTATCGATGTTGAGGCAAAGGCCATGCTGCTCGACGGTCTGGATGAGATCGGGCTTACGCTGTTGCAGGCCGGCGCCATCACCGCCTTTCGCGCGCATGACCGGACGCTACGCCCCTGGGCCTATCTGTAAGGAGTTTTTCCATGGACACCATCCATGTCCCCGTCGTGATCATCGGTGCAGGTGGAACGGGCCTGGCCGCCGCGCTGGCCGCTGCCGACCTTGGCGCGGAGGTGCTGGTGATCGAGCGCGATCCGACGCCGCTCGGCTCCACCGCCATGTCCACCGGACTTATCCCCGCCGCTGGAACCCCGGAACAGGCGGCCGAGGGGATCGATGACAGCCCGGAGCGTTTCGCCGCCGACATATTGGCCAAGACCAAGGGCGCGACCGATGCCGCCATGGCCCGCCATATCGCGGAAGAATCCGCCGACACCGTCGCCTGGCTGCGCGACGGCCATGGCGTGCCACTGGCCCTGATCGGGGGCTTCCTCTATCCCGGCCACAGCGCACAGCGCATGTACGGCACGCCCCACCGCACTGGCGGCGAATTGATGGCGGCGCTGGAATCGGCGGCCGAGCGGGCAGGTATCATGGTGTTGACGGAGGCGACCGCGCGTGACCTGACTCGCGAAGGCGACCGTATCACCGGACTGAGCGTCGAGCGCCCTGACGGCACGACCGAATCGATCAGCTGCGACGCGCTGATCCTGGCCTGTTCGGGCTTTGGCGGCGCGGCCGATCTTGTCGCGCGCCATATCCCCGACATGGCGGAGGCGGTCTTCCACGGCCATCCCGGCAACAAGGGCGACGCGCTGCGCTGGGGCGAGGAACTGGGCGCGGCGGTCGCTGACCTCGGCGCCTATCAGGGGCATGGCGGTCTGGCGGCAGGGCATGGTGTGCCGATCCTATGGCCGCTCATCATGGAGGGCGGGTTTCAGGTGAACGCGGATGGCCTGCGCTTTTCCAACGAGGCGGCTGGCTATTCCGAGCAGGCGGCGAAGGTGAATGCGCAGCCGGGCCATGTCGCCTGGTCGATCTTCGACCAAAGGCTGCATGAGCTGATGCTCGATTTCGACGATTATCGCGAAGCGCTGGGCGCAGGCGCGGTGGTGTGGGCAGACACAGTCGAGGAACTGGCCGGAGCCGTGCGCCTGCCGGTCGAGCCGCTCACCACGACTGTCGAGGGCGTGGCCGCCATGACGCGCAGTGAAGCGAGCGATCCTTTCGGCCGCGATTTCGGCGGCAAACCCGAATTGGCCGGACCCTGGTATGCCGCCAAGGTGACGGGCGCGCTCTTCCATACGCAGGGCGGGCTTGTGGTCGACCGCGATGCGCGCGTGCTGAAGGCGGATGGATCGTCCTTCCCCAATCTGTTTGCGGGCGGCGGCGCAGCGCGGGGCATATCCGGGCCGGGCGCGAACGGCTATCTGGCCGGGAATGGCCTGCTCGCCGCAACGACGCTGGGGAAACTGGCCGGGCGAGCGGCAGCGCGGCTGGCGGTTGGCTAGAAACCGTCTTTATCGCCGGAGCCACAGACGATAGCCTTGCATTCATGGCGGATGCGACGATCACGGCCTATCATGATGCGCAGATCGGTGATGACCGGCTGGTCTGCGACATCCTGCGCGATGAGATCGACTGCGCTTTTCCCGACGCGGTAAGCAGGATTTGGCACGCCCATCCGGTCTGGTTTCTCGATGGCAATCCCGTCGTCGGCTACAGCAGACTGAAGGGCGGCATCCGCCTGCTCTTCTGGAGCGGCCAGTCCTTTGCGCAGCCGGGGCTGACGGTCGAAGGATCGTTCAAGGCGGCAGAGAAGCGCTATGTCTCCCCTGCGGATATCGACCGCGACCAGCTGCGACTATGGCTCGCGGAGGCGCGCACCATTCAGTGGGATTACAAGAATATCGTGAAGCGGAAGGGTCGGCTGGAATGGCTCGGCGAAGGCCCGCCGCCCAGTTAGATCGGCTTCACGCGCAGGGCCGTGTCCATCGACGTGATCGGCTCGCAGCCATTGGCCCGCACGATCATCATGTCCTCGACATGGGTCGTGCCCCAGCCGAACTCATGATAGGGCATGTCCAGGGTGAAGACCATATTCTCTTCGAAGACGAGGGGGTGATGTCCGGGCATTTCCGGCCCCACGGACACCGGATGATCGGTATGTTCCAGGCCCACCGAATGCGGGCCGGCAATGACGAAGCCGGGGAAGCCCGCCTCATGCACCGACTTCAATGTCAGGTCGACGATTTCCTTGAAGCTCTTGCCCGGCCGGATCGCCTCATAGGCGATGCGCAGCGCCGCGCTCACCGCGTCGAAGCGGCGCAGCATCTCGTCGGTCGGCGTGCCGAAATAGACGGACCGGCCGACATCGCCGCGATATTGCTGCCAGCTGCCCACCGAATCCAGCTTGATGAGTTCGTTCGGCTCCACCACCCCGGTCGCAAGGCCGCGGATATTGGCGATGATCCATTCGGATCGCCCGCCCTGCTGCGCCATGGAAAGGGCGTGGATGCGGCCCAACTCGTCGAGCGGCATCCCGACCTCCATCGCGTCCACCACGGCATTGATCGCGGTTTCGCTCATGCGACCGGCGGTTTTCAGCAGCTCGATCTCCGCCTGGCTCTTCACCATGCGGATCTGCTTGAAGATGTTGAGCGCATCAACGCCGCGCAGATCGTCCAACCCCACCTGTTGCAGCCAGCCCAGCACGCGCGGATCGTCAAAGCCAAGCCGCCCCTTTTCCAGCCCCGCCGCCCGGATCGCGCCCGCCAGTGCGCGGCAGGCCGTTACCTCAGCGCCGCCGCGATGCATGGCGTAGCGGTCGAGCAACTGCTGGTCGCGCTGTGCCATCGGCGCGCCCGGCCGCGTCGGATAAGGGGTGAGCGGCGCGTCCTTGACGGCCTCCGCCGTCACGACCTGATCGCCGCCGGAAACCGGCTCCTCGATCAGTTCCTCGGTCGAAAATTCGAAGTCGCGTTCGGGGATCGCCTTGGGCGCGATGCGGGTGATGAAGGTCGCGACATTGGGCATCCATGTCGGCGCATGTTCCAGATGATAGACACCCGTGCCCGGCATGATGAGCGCGGCGGGCTTGCTCTCGTCGCGCGGCAGGAACGCATAGAGCGTGTAGTTGCGCGACATCAGGAACATGGAGCCCCAATAGTCCGAGAGATAGTAGATATTCTCCTGAAAGGCCGCGACCAGCCCGTCGAGGCCGTGCAGATCCATGATGGCGTTGGCGCGGGCGCGGTTAAGCAGCATGAGTCGGTTCCTGTTCATCGTAAAAGGCACGCAACGCCTGCGCGATACGCAATACGCCGCCTTCGGGTTCGAAAATATCGCGGTCCATGCCCGGCAGTTCCACGACGCGCGCATCGGGGATCAGTTGGGCGGCGGCCCTGCTATGTTCCAGCAGTGGCTCGTGCGGCTGCACGATCAGCACGGGTTGCGTGATCTGCGCCAGCCGCTCCTCGACTGGATAGGTCCATACGCCCTCATAGGGCCACCAGTAACGGTGCAGCGGCTTGGCACGCTCCGCCCAGATCTGCGCCGCCCGCTCGATCGGGATGCCGGGCGTGCGCTGCGCAACTGTGAAGTCCCACAGCCAGCGCAGACGGGTGAAGATCGCATCGCCATCGTCGGTCGGCGGCTGCACTGCATGAATTTGGCCAAGCCGCTCGCGTCGCTCCGCTTCGGGGCGGAAAGGAATGCCTGACAGAGCAATATGCCGCGCCTGTTCGCCCAGCAGCCCGGCCAGTTCGATCGCCAGGAAGGTGCCGGTGTGAAATCCGAACAGGTCGACCGGCTCGTCCAGCCCCATGGCGGCCATCCCCTCCGCAAAGGAGGCGGCATAATCGGCAATGGCCAGCGGCCGGTCGGAACGGGCGGACATGCCGAATCCCGGCGTATCGAACGCGACGACGCGCCGGTCCTTCGCCATCTCGGTCAGAAGGTGACGATATTCCTCGGAACTGGACGGGTTCTGATGCAGTAGGACGAGGGTGCGGCGCGCAGGCGCATCGGGGCGCCCCTCCAGATAGTGGAGTTGCCCGAACCGGGCGTCGGTATAGCCGTTGCGTGCTGCGGTCATAGCTGCTCCATAAGCGCCATGATAGCATTGCGCGCCGCCCAACCCGCACAATTGATCGTCAGGTGGATAGAAAGGCGACCCTTGATGCGCCTTGCCGACCGCCATGATTGTCTATGGTCGTGACCCAGATGTTTACCCCCAACTCCGCCTCCATGGGCCAGGCCGATCCGAGGACGGACCGCCTGCCTTTTCTCCTCCAGTTCGGATGGGGGTTGGGCACCATGGGTCTGACCGCCTTCATGGTCGGCAGCTATCTGCTGCTCCGCTTCATGACCGACTATATGGGCGTTCCCGCCGCCATAGCGGGCACCGTCTTCGCCCTTGCGAAGATTTATGACGCGATCGCCGATCCGATCTTCGGTGGCTTTTCAGATCGCACCCAATCGCGCTGGGGCCGTCGCAGGCCTTTCCTGCTGGCCGGAGCCTTCGCCTGCGGCCTTACATTCATGCTCGCCTTCAACGCGCCGGTGATCGAAAATCGGTCGGGCGCGATCGCGCTGCTTGCCGGCCTGCTGATCCTGCACGCCAGTTCCTATGCCGTCTTCGCCGTGCCCTATATGGCGATGCCGGCGGAGATGACCGACAATCCGCATGAGCGATCCAAACTCATGTCCTTCCGCGTCATCAACGGCGCGCTGGGCAATCTGGTCGGGGGCTGGGCCACGGCTTCGCTGATCGCGCTGTTCGGTGGCGGCCTGATGGGGCACCGGATGATGGGCATCATCGTCGGCCTGCTGATCTTCGCCGTGCTGATGGGATGCTTCTTCCTGACCGCGCCCGCGCGTCACCGCGAAATAGACAAGAATCATCTCCCCTATCGCCAGCAATTGAAACTCGCGACGCGCAACCGCCCCTTCATGATATTGCAGGGGGCAAAGCTGATGCTGATGAGCGCGGCGGGCCTGCATACCGCCTCCGCTGCCTTCTTCGTCCAGCGACGGCTGGAGATGAGCGACGCCTGGCTCGGCATCATCTACGCGACGCTCACCATCGGCACCGTTCTGGTCCAGCCGCTCTGGCTCTGGTGCGCTCGCACCTATGGCAAGCGGCAGACCTATACGATCGCGGGGCTGTTCACCGCACTCATCTGGGCCAGCTGGCTCCCTTTCGGCCCCGGCACCCATGGCTGGATCATCGGCGGCATCGGCCTGCTCGCAGGGTTCGGCAATGGCGGGATCGTGATGATCAGCCAGTCGATGCTGCCCGACACCATCGCCTATCAATATCTCGCCACCGGCCAGCGCAGCGAGGGCAGCTTCGCGGGCGTCTATATATTGGTCGAGAAACTGGGGCAGGCGATCGGCGCATCGCTGACCGGCATCATCCTGGGTCTGTTCGGCTATATCCAGTCGACCGGCCACCAGACGATCGAACAGCCGCAAAGCGCCATCACCGGCATCACTTTGGTCTATTGCGTCTTTTCCACTGCTTTCCTGCTGGCAAGCGTGGTCGTGCTGCGCTTCTACCCGCTCGACGAACGCAGCATGACCTTGAGGAGCGCGCGATAATGGCCCGTCCACCCGTCAATCGCCGCCTGAGCGTGCCGGGCCAGTCTTCGGCGGAGGACCGGCTACTCGCCATGGTCGCGGCGCTGGCGTCGGAACTGGCGATGACGCGCGAACGGCTCGACACGCTGGAGCGGCTGGCGGACGCATCGGGCATGGTGCCGCGCGCGGCGATCGAGGAATATACGCCCGACGCCATGGCTGCGCAGGAGCGGGACGCGAACCGCCAGCGCCTGATTGCCAAGGTCTTCCGCCCGCTGAAAGACGATGCCGAGCGGGCCGCCCATGAGGAGGAGCCTTCCGCATGACCGCCCATCCCATGTTGCCGCAGGCTAGCCATGACGAACTGGCCGAACAATTGTTCATCCGTGACTTGAAGAGTTGGATCGGCGGCGACGTGGAGGCGCATCAGCGCATGCTCGCCGCCCGGCTCGATCCGGGCGCGCAGAGCAATGCGCGCGAAGAAAGGCTCTACGAAGCGCTGCACGAACAGGATAGTTTCCGCGCCTGGGCCAGCCTGCGGCGCACATCGCAGGAAATGCTGTGGGACTCGATCGCCACCAGCGTCGCGCGGCAGGGCGATGCGCTGAACGCGAAGGCAGCTGTGCATGAAGCGGGTTCGGTCGCGCTGCCAGAGGATGCGGGCCTGCCCGCCTATATCGAAAGCCGTGACGTCCACCTGATGCCGGGCGGTTACCAGCATGACGAAGGCGGCGTGTTGCAGGGCGCGATCATGGATCGCGGCGGCGCGGTCTATATGCTGGGGCGCAATGGCGGTCTGCTGAACGATGGCCGCGGGCGCACCGTGCTGGCGCATCTCTTCGCCCGCTATCCAGACTTTGCACCGCGCCGGATACTGGAACTGGGCTGCGGCGTCGGCGCCAGCCTCGTGCCGCTGGCCCAGGCTTTCCCGCAAGCCGAAATCCACGGCATCGATCTTGGGGCGTCGATGCTGCGCTATGCCCGCGCGCGCGCCGCGTCGATGGGTGCGGCTGTGCATCTGGCGCAGGATGATGCGGAAGGTACGCGCTTTGCTGACGGCAGTTTCGACCTCGTCTTCTCCGCCGTGCTGATGCACGAAACCTCGGCCGATGCGATCCCCCGCATTCTCGCCGAAAGCCGCAGACTGCTCGCGCCGGGCGGCGTCGCCATCCATCTGGAAGTGCCCCAGCGCTATGAGGCGATGGACCTTTGGGGCCGTATCCGGGGGCAGATCGAGGCGGATTACAACAACGAACCGGCCTGGCGCGCGGCGATCAGCGCCGACTATGACGCGCTGATGCGACAGGCGGGCTTCACCGATGTCGCGACCGGCTATCAGGATGCGGCGCGGGGCGATCCGCAACCGGGGCAGGGCGGCTTTGGTCAGACGTCGAAGGGCGTGTTCGGTTCCTGGTTCGTGGCGTCGGGCCGGGCATGATCGACCGCGCCTTTGCCCGTGTCGCTGAAGGGCTGATCCATTATCGCCATGTCGAAGGGAACGGCACACCGCTGCTCCTGCTCCATGCCTCGCCCGGATCGTCGGCCAATCTGGCGCCGCTGATCGAAGCGCTGACGACGACCGGCAAAGCCCCCGCGCTGATCGCGCCCGACACGCCGGGCAATGGCGACAGCGCGGCGCTGGCGGCGCAGTCGCCTGACATGGCCGATTATGCCGATGCGCTCGTCCGCCTGATGGACGCTCTTGGTATCGACCGGGCGAACATCTACGGCGCGCATACGGGCGCGCGGATCGCCGTGGAAGCGGGCGTCCGCCACCCCGATCGCGTGGCGGCCGTCATTGCAGACGGCATCGGCGAATATGAAGGCGCACTGCGGGACGAACTGATCGAACGCTATGCGCCCGAGGTGCAGCCCGACGACTATGGCGCCCACCTGCTCTGGGCCTTCCATTTCGTCCGCGATCAGGCGCTGCACTTTCCCCATTATGCCCGCGACCCCGCGCATCGCCTCATGACGCGCGCGGTGCCCGATGCGGACGCGCTCCACCGCGCGGCGATGGAGGTGCTGAAAGCGCTGGGCACCTATCACCACGCTTATCGCGCGGCCTTCGCCTATCCCACGCGCGCGCGATTGGAGAGGCTGGAG
Source organism: Sphingobium sp. (assembly GCF_035511395.1). Classification (GTDB taxonomy): domain Bacteria; phylum Pseudomonadota; class Alphaproteobacteria; order Sphingomonadales; family Sphingomonadaceae; genus Sphingobium. Next base: position 12,337 of record NZ_DATKFP010000421.1, on the reverse strand, counting down.
CGCCCTTTCTTCCTGCTCGACGCGATAGGCGAGATACCGGGCCTGCGCGCGCAGGCTGAAGCGCTGGCGAAGGCCGCGCCCGATTGCCGGCTCGTGCCGGTCGAATCAGGGCTTTCGGCGAAGGCGGAGGCGATCGTCGCCACGCTCAGCTGAGCGCGGCGACCACGTCTTTGCTTGTGCGCACATGCCCCAGGCGCGGGAAGACATGCGCGATCGGGAAATCGTGCAGCATGTCGCTGAAGCTCGCTATCGCATCCTCCGCGAAGATCAGGCGATAGCCATGCTCCCATGCCGACCGGGCGGTCGATTCCACGCCCATATGCGTGGCGATGCCAGTAAGGATGATCGTGTCGATGCCGCGACGGCGCAGTTGAAGATCCAGTTCCGTGCCGTGGAAGGCGCCCCACTGCCGCTTGATGATACGCAGGTCGCCGTCATGGGCGCCCAGTTCCGGCACGATATCCGCGAAATCGGCGGGCGGCCCGTCGGGCGAACGGGGCGAGGCGATGTCGGCCGGCTGCGCCAGCGCATCAACGAAACCCTTGTGGAAATCGACCGTCACCAGCACCACGGTGCCACCGGCCGCCCGCAGCGCATCGGCGATGGCGCGGCTGCGTGCGACCACATCGGCGGATGCGTGCGGCGCGGTGCTGCTCGCAACGATGCCCTTTTGCAGGTCGATCGCGACCAGCGCGGTGCGGGTGGGGTCGATGTCCATGCCGGTTCCTCTCGTCAATCGATCGCGGCCGCGTCTTCTAGGCTCGTCACCATCGCCTGCCGCAACAGATAGGCGCGGCGCTTTTCGGGATCATTGGCCAGCGCCTCCATCTTCGCGCGCTGCAACTTGTGCGCTTCGGACTGGCCACCGCGCATCAGCTCCATATTCTGGATCGTCTGGCTCTGGATGAAGTCGTGCGTCATCTGCCGCCGCTGCCGGTCATAGCGGGTGAGCAACGCGGGATCGGCCTTGTTCTGGATCACCTCGACCAGCTTTTCGCACAGGTTGAAGGCGTCATGGATACCGCTGTTCATGCCGAATCCGCCCAGCGGATTGTTGAGATGCGCGGCATCTCCCATCAGGAAGACGCGCCCGACCTGGAACTGCTTCGCGACGCGCTGGTGGATGCGATAGACGGTGCGGTGGAATGTTTCGACCGCCGCGCCATCGCCGGTCAGCCCGTCGAACACCGCGTTCTTCTTGGCATCGGATCGCAGGTCGACCGATTCATCCAGATCATTCGCCGGCACCAGCACGCGCCAGAGCGTCGGCACGCGCAGCAGCACCAGCCATTCGTCGGGATCGGACACATAATTCACCGGCGCCAGTCCGGGGAGATATTCTTCCAGCGGCGTCTCGGTGGTCAGGCACAGGAATTTCTCGGGATAGGTGAAGCCATCGAAGCCGACACCCAGCCACTTGCGCACAATGGAGGATGCGCCATCCGCCCCGATCAGATAATCGGCCCGCACGGTGCGGATCTCGTTGGGCGTTTCCAGCGACAGGGTGACGCCATCGCCATCCTGTTCCAGATGGACGAGCCGGTGGTTGAACAGCACCTGCGCGGCGGGCAGTTCCTCCAGTGCGGACGCCATCATGCGGGCGAGATGATATTGTTCGCACTGGATGCGGAAGGGATAGCGGACGGCGTCGGCAATCTCCGTCATGTCGAAGGACAGTATGTCGCCACTGCGCCGGTCGCGCCAGTGATAGATGGGGGCTTTCAGGCCGCGCTCGAACAGCTTTTCGGTGAACCCCAGCGTGTCGAGCATCTCCAGCGTGGGCGCATGGAAGGTGGACGCGCGCATGTCCTGCGCGCAATCCGGGCCCGTTTCCACCAGCATCACATCGATGCCGCGCTGCGCGAGATAGGTGGCCGCGACGCATCCGACGGGGCCTGCGCCGGCGATCACCACCTGCACCCGTTCGCCGGCCTGTTTGATATGCGGATCGGTCATAAGTCCCCTGAAATCTATGGTCACCCATCTGCTAGGAAGCGGCGGCTCTAGCTGCGACCCGTCTGCCAGCTTTATCCGCAGGCCGATAAATTGGGGGCTGTCCTGTGCGATCTGTTCGGCCTGCGATCAGAATCGCGTGCGTGATTGCCGCGGGTCGATTCTTGGATGACCGTCTTGGCGCATCTGGAGGCGCGCATGATCGACATTCCCATCAAACAGCGCGGACGCGCCCTCATCGATTTCGAGGTGGGCGTGCGGCTGGCCGCGCAGAGGCGTCAGCAGGCATGTGAGGGCGTTCTGGCGAAGAGGGGCGTCACCGCCGAAACGCTGCCTGACGATATGGATGCGCGCCATGCGCTGATCGACAAGACGCTGTGCGACGTGCGGCCATGGACGACCCGCGCTTGGCTCGGTGACTGGAGCGCACGCGAACATGGCCGGGTGTGCGAGGAGGCGTTAGATGAGGTGGTGGACATTGCCGCCACTGCGCTGGACAAGCTGGAGCAGGGCGCCTCGACCCTGACGGACGAAGGCGCCGCCAAGCCACGCTACTGGTCGGAAGTCTGGTTTCATCGCACGCGGGGCGGATGGGACGCTTCGCGCTATAATGGCTATGTCCACGGCGAACTGGTGCATCGCCGCTATGTCTCGCGCATTTATCCGGGCGACATCTATGCCCAGCGCCGTCGGGTGCTGGAGGCGCTGGGAGAATTCACCGCGCGCGACATCGTCGAATTCGGCACGTCCAGCGGTCACTACACGGTCGCGCTGGCGGAACGCTTTCCGGAGGCACAGATCATCGGCATCGATCCATCGCGACGGATGCTCGAACAGGCGCGGCGGGTCGGCAACGGGCTGGGCCATGGCTGGGATTTGCGGGTCGGGGTGGGTGAGGATAGCGGCCTGCCCGATGAGAGCATGGACCTCGTCACCAGCTACGCCGTCCATCATGAACTGCCGCCGCGCATCATCAACCGATGGTTCGCGGAAGCCTGGCGAATGCTGCGGCCAGGCGGGATGCTGTTGATGGCGGATGTGCCGCGCTATGCCGATCTGGACCGGCTGGCCGCCTGGCGTTTCGACTGGGCGGCGAAATGGGGCGGCGAACCCTTTTGGCGCGCGTCGGCGCAGATGGACCTGGGCGAAAGCGCGCGGGCCGCGGGTTTTGTCGACGTCACAGCGACCGGCCTGCCGCCGATGGGCAACCCCCATTTTGTGGTGGGCCGTAAACATGGGTGATCCGACGCCCAACCGGACGATCCTGCCGCCCGCGTCGCTGGACCGGGTGGCCGACGCCGTTCTGGCGCTGGCGCGTGAATTATGGGTCATGCGCGACCGCCAGATGGTGCTGGAAACGGTCCTTGCTGACCGGGGCATCGATGTGGCCGCGATGATCGACGATTTCACGCCCGATCCGGCATTTCAGGAACGGCTGGATGCGGAGCGCGACCGGCTGATCGAGGCGGTGGCGACCGCTCTGGATGGCGCACGATGAGCGGGCCTATCGACAGGGGATGGACGCCGCTGCGCCGCCGGGTCGTCGCCATCTGCACCCTCATCAATGCGCTCGACGGCATGGACGTGCTCATCATGTCCTATGTCGCGCCAGCCATGGCGGCGGACTGGGCGATCGGCTTCGAAATGATGGGGCTGGTCTTCAGCGCCGGGCTTGCCGGCATGGTGATCGGTTGCCTGCTGGTCGCGCCCTTTGCCGACAGCATCGGGCGACGTCCGATCGTGCTGATGGCTCTCCTGATGATGACGGCGGGCATGTTGGGTACGGGCCTGGCGAGCAGCCTCACGCCTTTCCTGATCGCGCGCATTGTTGCCGGTATCGGCATCGGCACCCTGCTTGCCAGCATTGCCGCGCTGACAGCCGAATATGCGCCGCCGGGCAGGACCAGTTTTGCCATCGGCCTGTTTCAGGCGGGCTATCCGATCGGCGCGGTTCTTACCGGTCTGGCCAGCATCGCCGCGATCCCGGCCTTGGGCTGGCAGGCGACATTGCTTGGCGCCGGCTGCATCAGCCTCGCGGTCCTGCCCATCGCCTGGCTGGGCCTGCCTGAATCCCGCCGCTTCCTAGATGCGGGTAGGGAGAGCCGCAGCGCCACGCCGCCGGTCGGCGCGCTCTTCGTCGCGGGACGCTGGCGATCGACCCTGGCGCTCTGGGGCGCGACGTTTGCCGGTTTTGCCGTCCTCTATTTCATCACCAGCTGGATTCCGCGCCTCGCCATCGAAGCGGGCCTCGCGCCCGGCGCTGCCCTGTGGGCGGGGACCATCTTCAATCTTGGCGGTTGCGTTGGCGCCACCGCTATCGGATGGCTTGCAATCCGCACGCCGATCGCACGGCTGATCCGCTTCTTCCTTGGCGGCGCGGCCATCCTGCTGCTGCTCTTTTCCGCGCCCTTGCCGCTCGTCCTGATCCTGTTCATCGCCTTCGCTATCGGCCTTACCCTTCAGGGCGGATTCAGCGGCTTCTACGCGCTTTGCGCAGAGCTTTATCCGCCCGAAACGCGCAGCAGCGGCACCGGCTGGGCAGTAGGCATCGGCCGGGGCGGTGCGATATTGGGACCAGCGCTCGGCGGCATGTTGCTGGCCGCAAAGCTCCCGCTCTGGGCTGTGTTCCTGAGCTTCGCCGTGCCGCTCATCCTCTCCGGCGCGCTGGCCGTGCTAGCGGCCCGCCTGCGCGCCGGCTGAGAGACGTCAGAACTCGGCCATCAACCGGCCGAATCCTTCCTTCTTGTCGATGATCCCGTTCATGCGCAGCGCGTTCCAGTAGGTCGCGGTGTTGATCGCGATCACCGGCTTGCCCAGAAACAGTTCCGCCGCCGCGGCAAAGCGCACCATCGACAGGTTGGTGCCGACCTGCACGATCGCATCGACATCGTCGCCGTCCAGTGCCAGCACCGTGTCGCGCAGCCGCGTCGGCGGCACTTCCGCGATCGCCGTCCAGCTAGGGCAACGCAGCGGCGTGTCGCGCACCACGGTCACGCCATGGTCGCTCATGAAATTGGCGACCTCCGCATTGGCGACGGGATAATAGGGCGACAGCAGCGCCACCTTCCTGATCCCGCCATAGGCGTTGAAGGCGGCGATCAGCGACTGGGCACCGGTGCAGAGCGAGACGCCGGCGACATCTTCGACCGCCTTCGACCATCGCGCCGACCCTTCCGCGCCACCATAGAAGGTCACCGCTGACATGCCCATGACCAGAAAATCGGGGCGGCAGGTCATCACGCCACGCACCGCATCATGGGTTGCCTCATCGATCTTGAGCGTCCCCGCCATGAAACTTTCGTCGGACAGCGCCTTGGCGTCCTCCACGATGATGCGGCTATAATGGTTGGTGACGCCCGCCACGCGCAGGTCGTCGAAATCCGGCTGCACCACCGTGTTGGTCGATGGCCCCAGCACGCCGAACTTCTTCCGCCACCCCAGCACGTCACCCATGGCTATACCCTTTCTGCATCAGGGCGATGGCGTCCTTTTCGCTCACCACCTCGGCCATCTTTGCGGCCATATCGAACAGATTCTGCTCATGCGGCCGTGCGTCCCGGTCGCCGCACGCCTCGCGGATCACGAAAGGCGCAAAGCCGTGGCACAGCGCGTCGAGCGCTGTCGCCCGCACGCAGCCGCTGGTCGAAAATCCGGTGACCATCACCGTGTCCACGCCCATCGCGTGCAGCGTGGAGGCAAGCGAGGTGCCGAAGAAGGCGGACGGATATTGTTTCGAAATCACCATCTCGTTCGCGCGCGGTTGCAGCGTGTCGGGAAAGGCGCCGTCCGGTGATCCGCGCGTGAAGGCGCGGAGCGCGGGTACCTTGCGGAAGAACATGCCGCCATCCGCACCGCCCGGTTCATAGACGACATTGGTGAAGATCACCGGCACACCAGCATCCCGCGCGGCAGCGGCCAGCCGCTCGTTGGAGGCAAGCGCGACCTCGACCCCGGCATAGAGCGGCGATGCGGGCTTCAGATAGGCCATCACCACGTCAACTATCAGCAATACAGGCCGCTTCCCGAACGTCAAACGTCCACCGAAACCGGCGGCGGCATAATCCTCTTGCAGGTCATCCTGCATGATCGTCTCCCCAGGCAATGAGATCGGCCGCGCCGGTCAGCGCGTTCATGTCGGACAGTCGAGCCAGCGGCAGTCCGTCGGTGGTGCGATGCACGGCCAGGTGCGCCAGCCATCCGGGGGCGGCGGCTACGAGGCCGTGCATCAGGAGCAGGGGGTGCAGCGCGACCCGAAAACCCCCACGTTCCAGAATGTGTCCGTCGCTGGTCGGCGTGACGCCGCCTTCGACCAGATTGTGGATCAGCGGCACGCGCCCGGCGAAGCGCGCCGACACCGCGTCCAGTTCAGCCATGTCGCGCGGCCCTTCCACGAAGATCATGTTCGCGCCCGCCTCCAGATAGGCCTCCGCCCGGTCCAGCGCTGCATCCAGCCCCTCGATCGCCAGCGCATCGGTGCGCGCGATCACCAGCATCTCGTCCCGACTGTCCACCGCCGCGCGAATGCGCCCGACCGCCTCGCCAATCGGAACCACGGTCTTGCCCGCCATATGGCCGCAGCGTTTGGGAAAGCCCTGATCCTCGATCTGGATCGCGCTCGCGCCCGCCCGCTCGAACCCGCGCACGGTGCGGGCCAGTGTCAGCGCATTGCCGAAACCGGTGTCGCCGTCCGCGATCAGCGGAATTTCCACCCGGTCGCGGATCGCTGCGATCGTGTCTATTACCTCGGTTGCGGTAACAAGGCCGATGTCCGGCTGACCGAAGCGCCCCATGGCGATGCCCCCGCCGGTCACGAAGGCGGCCGGAAAACCGGCCTTCTCGACCAGCAGGGCGGTCAGGCCGTCCCAGCATCCCGGCACGGACAGCAGCCGCCCGCCGGGCGCGATCAGCGCACGAAGGGCGGCGATATGGTCCATCAGCCGAGCTGCCCCGGAATATGGCTTTCGTGATTCTGGAGATACCAGTCGGCAATCTCCTCCCGCGTGGTCCACCACACACCCGGCAACGACTTGGCATGTTCGATGAACTCGCGCAGCGCCCGCACGCGATGGGCGCGGCCGGAAACATGCGGGTGCAGGCCGACATTCATGATCCGCCCGGTCTTTGCACCCTCGGCATAGAGCACGTCCAGTTCCTCGATCAGCGCGTCGCGAAACTGGTCCGTCGTGTAGTTCTTCCGCGTGATGAAGGTGAAATCGTTGATCTCGTTCGAATAGGGGACCGACACGATCGGGCCATGCGGCGTCTTCAGCAGATAGGGCTGATCGTCGTTCATGATGTCGCAGTAGAAGGTCGCGCCATATTCGGCGAGAATGTCGGCCGTCTGCAACGTGCCGCGCAGCGAGGAGGACAGCCAGCCCTTGGACTTGCGCCCCGTGAATTTTTCGAACTGCTCCAGCGTGCGGGTCACTACCTCCCGCTCCTTCGCCGGGTCCTGCGCGAAATTGGTCAGCAGCTCGCCCTGCTCCCAATTATGGGTCAGCAATTCCCAGCCGCGCTCCAGCACGGCGTCGGTCATCGCCTTGCGCCGTTCGAAGGTGACGGCGTTGGTGGTGCAGGACGCCGGCACGCCCAGTTCGTCGAACAGGTCGAACAGGCGCCAGATGCCGACCCGCTGGCCATATTCGCGCCAGGTGAAATTGGGGAAATCGGGCGTGTTGCCGGGCAGGATATCGGGCAGGATCGACGGGCCGCCCGCATAATAGGGCTTGTCGGTATCCTTCGTCAGATCCCAGGTTTCCAGGTTGAATGTCAGGATCAGCGCGACCTGCTTGCCGTCGGGCCATTTGAGCGGCTGACGGGCGGGGAGCGGGATATAGTCATAGTCCATGGGAAACCTCCTTGCGCGGAACGGCTATCTAACGAACCAATAGGACGAGGACAAAAGGGGATGGCATTTTCCTCGCAGGGCGAATAGAATGATCATTATGTGGCCAAAAATGCGTCGATCATCGCCGCAATGGTATCGCGCTCCAGCACGAACAGGCCATGTCCCGCACCGGGCATAGGCGTCAGGGTGACATTGGGGATCAGCGGCGCGGCCCGCTGTGTCGGTTCCCACAGATCGTCTTCTGGCGCGATAAGAAGCACCGGCTGCGTCAACCGGGGCAGGGCGGTGGCCAGATCATAGCCATAGACCGCGGCATAGCCCCAATAGGCGCGCGCGCCGCTGCGCAGATTTTCGGCGAGCGATTCCTGCTTCCAGCCGGTGTCGATGCGCGGATCGAACAGGGTCTGCATATGATCCCACATGGCCGACAAATGACTGCCATCGTCGGACAGCGATGGCCCCGCCTTTATGCGCGTCATGCGGGCGGTACGCTCGGCGATATCGTAAAGCGGAAGAGAAACAGGCACGATACGGCGCACGCGATCCGGCGCGGTATTGGCCATCGCGACCGCGATCACTGACCCTGTATGATAGCCCACGACATCGAACGGCCCCAGCGGAATGACGCCCTTCCGCGCCAGGTTCGTCATCAGGTCCAGCATCTCATCTGCCAGCTCCGTGATGGACGCAGGGGTGGGCGGCGGATCGCTGGCGCCATAGCCTGGTGTGTCGGGAGCTATTACCGCGCGCCCTACAGCAAGCGCAGGGATCAGCGGCTCCCATATCCAGCCAGATTTGGGCGTGGGATGCAGCATCAACAGCGGCGGAGCAGTCACGCTACCGCTCCTGTCAATCCGCAGATGGATCTGGCCCCAGCGGCCGTCGGCATAATGTCGGCGGATAGTCATGCCGGTCTCCCTGATATCTCATCTGGAATTAGCGTGTGGATTTCGATCGCCGCGGAGCCGGTAAGCGCCTATCCGCCCTGCGGATGGTCCCCGATCCGTCCGTCGGCCCTCGCGCAAAGCGTGCATGCTTTCGCTTTCATCCTTCAAGGAGGCCTGTGTGCCGGCAACGATTGTGACCCCATCGATCGAGGATCGCCTGCCGACCCGCCTCTGTGTCGGCTTCGGTATCGGTTCATTGGGGATCGCGATCCTGCTGAACACTGTCACGACGTTCTTCCCGGCGCTGATGACGACAGTGCTGGGTCAGTCGGCGGGACTTGCGGGCCTGCTGCTCACCGTCTCGAAACTCTATGATGCGGTGGCCGACATCGTGATCGGCATGGTCAGCGACCGAACACGCAGTCGCTGGGGGCGTCGCCGTCCCTATCTGCTCGTGGGCGCATTGATCTCGGGCATGTCTTTCCTGCTGATCTTCATGCCGCCCAAGCTGGAAGGCGCGGGCCTCGTCATCTGGATGGGCATGGCGCTCGTGGTCTATTCAACCGGCTATTCGCTCTTTTCCGTTCCCTACGTCGCCATGGCGGGCGAAATGACGGATGGCTATCATGAGCGCACGCGGCTCTTTTCCTTTCGCGCCTTTTTCATTACCTTTGGCCAGATCATTTCTTCGGCAGGTACCGCCGCGCTCATCAGTTGGGCAGGCGGGGGTAGCCTTGGTTATGCGGTGATGGGGGGTGCCACTGGCGCAATCCTCACCGTGACCATGTTCGCCTGTTTTGTGGGGACGAAGAATGCTCGCTTTGTTCAAGTACAGTCGACCAGCCATATCAGCAGGGGTGATGCGATGCGGGCGTTGCTGACCAACCGTCCCTTCGTGCTGCTGATGTCGATCAAGATCGTCCAGTTCATGGCGATAGCTGTTATCAACACGACCAAGTTGCTATTTCTGCTTAACGTTGCAAAAGTCGGTTATGCCGGCCTTATTCACCTGACCGTGGTCCAGAATGTCGTCGCAGCGATCGCGGTTCCCTTCTGGGTGCGTGCAGCCAGGCGCATTGGCAAGCGAAACGCCTATGTTGTGGCATCGGTAAGTCTGGCGATCGTTTACGGTAGCTGGTTCTTCACCGGGCCTGGTCTTAGCCTGCCTGAAATCTGGTGGCGGGGCGCGCTCAATGGCCTTGCCGCGTCCGGCACCACGTTGCTGAGTATCGCCATGCTTCCCGACATCATGGAATATGACCGTCTGCGTACAGGGCTTCGTCGAGAAGGGATATTTTCCGGGGTCTATACCATTGTCGAAAAACTCGGTTTTGCTCTGGGTGCGGCTGTATCAGGCATGGTGCTTTCCTTTTCCGGTTACATCCCGACCATCGGCGGTAAATTGATCGCGCAACCGGTATCCGCGGTGGCTGGTCTCTATGCAGGGGCTTCTTTGATCCCCGCCATACTGATCTGCATCAGCATGAGCCTGATGCTATTCTATCGGCTGGATGAAAAGGCGTTGATCGAACTCCGGGATAAATGACGGAACAAGGCCGGGCATGGTAAATCACGATCGAATGATTTGTCAGCAGGTCGACGATATGTTCAAGTCGTTACGGAGCAGATGAGAGAAAGTCGGGCGTCACGCCGGCCGCGTTCCAGTAGGCTGTCAGTCCCATCTCTTCGCATAGCGGCAGGAAACGGGTATCGTCGCGGAGCGGCTTGGTAACGGGCAGGAACAGCAATTGAGTGACGCGGCGATGTTGATCCGTGATGGAAGGATCGGCGGCGGTCTTATGCAAGCCAACGCTGATTGCGCCGCGTCGCAGATAATATCCTTCCCGCTACCTGAAACGCGGCTGCTGTTTCGCCAAGGCCCGATAAGTGGATGATTGCCGCCAGGCTTTGCGCGGGACCGCGCTCTGCTGCCGCGAGGTTACTGCGGATCGCCAATTCACGCGCCGCTGCGTCAGCCGGATCCATGATCGAAAGCAGCGTTTGCTCCAGCGCGGCCAGGGCTGACGAAGGTATGTTCGGACGCAGAGCGTCATTGAGCTGCTGCATTGCCTGACGGGGCCGGTCGGTGAATGCAAGGCTCCAGAAGCGTGCGAACCAGTTGGCGGAGTGGCCCGGCCAAAGCTGCATGGCCCGATCCGCAACCCGATCCATCTCCGGCACATCGCCAGTGGCCCATAGTTGATAGGTGCGCTTGTAATGAAATGTGGCGGCCAACGGCGCATGTGCAATCAGGCGACCGCTCAAGGCCGCGGCAGCTCGCGCCCTGCCCGTGGCCATTTCGAGCATACAAAGATCATGAATCGCAACGAGATTATCGGGTATTTCCTCAAGCATAGCCAACAGTTTTTCGCGCCGTGGCGTCCAGTCGCCGAACAGGGGGGCGATTCCAATCAGCGCCATCCGAGCCTGTCGTTCACCAGGGTCCAGCGCGAGCGCCTTCAATGCGGCCGCTTCGCATTCCATTACCAGATCGTGGCAGAGTTCAAGGTCCGCATATTCCGCAGCGTTACGCAATATCAGTGCCAACATGCCATGCACATCGGCGCGATCAGGCGAGATACCTGCCGCTTTACGAAGCAGGTTGAGTGTTGAATGATCCACATCCGGCAGGCCCAGCTTCCAAGACCGCCATCCGGCCTTGATCGCGGCGGTGCTTGCCGCGTCGTCGGTTGTCCTCAGCATATAGCCAGATGCCGGGACGGTTTCGACGCTGACCGTATCTCCAACGCTCTCGCGCAGTGCGCGGCGAACCCCGGCGATCGCGCGATTCAGGCTGTCGTCCCCGACCGGCACGCCGTTCCAGCAGCGCGCCAGAAACATGTCGCGGGTGACGAGTTGATCCGGTTGCGTGGCCAGCAGCACCAGCACCTGCATCATGCGCGGTTCCATCACTGCACGCCCCATCGGCCCCTGGATATGCCGCGCAGACGGCATCACCTTTCCGCTGCCGAGGTTGAAACCCTGCAAATTCGCGAGTTTGATCGGATCTCCGGAGAGCGTTCGCTCCATCTTCCATGCCCTCACCCATGCCGTGATGTCACAGAAATCATCAGGTCTTCATCATGGACCCAGGCCGGGAGCGTTGACAAGATCGATCTTTAATCGGTTTCAGGGGACGTGCCATGCGAACCAGGAATAGTTGGTGCATCGGGATGGCCATCGTGGCGATGAGCCTTTTGCTGAGCGGCTGTGGAGACGAAGATGGAATAATAACTTCTGGTGGCCCGCCACCCGCATCGCCTCCGCCTACGCCCCCGACATCGCCTGGACCCAACTATATCGGCGCGGTCTATGCGGGAACGAACAATAATGGTCCCGGCGGGAACTGGGTGGTCGGGTTCGGCCGTCGTGCAGATGGGCAGCTTGAGCCTCTCGACATGTATGAAACGGGCGGCCTCGGCCGTGCCGCTCTCACTTCGCCGCCGCCGCGCCTGAATTCACTGATTGCGGAAGATTCGATGCTGGCGGTGGACGGAAAGATTCTGCTCGTCGTCAATGCCGGGACGAACGATATCACCAGTTTCCGCATCAACTCGGACTTCAGTCTTACGCGCGTGGATGTCGAGCCGAGCGGCGGTACGTTCCCGATCAGCCTCGCACATCACAATGGAGTGGTTTATGTGGCCAA
>NZ_DATKFP010000420.1:0-36543 GCF_035511395.1 Sphingobium sp. | reverse complement strand
ACTCGTCAACGATCTGTGCGGCCCGGCCAAGGGCGACGCGGTGCTGAGCATCGTGGCCCGTGACCGGCTCGGGGAGTTGAACGGCGCGCGCGCGCTGCATCTGGCAGCCGACGAATTTGCCTGCCTGCTGCCCTTTGCGGGAGAAGAGGACATCGCCCTCAGCTTCGCGCAACAGGTACAGCAGATCATCGGCGAACCGATCCACATGGGTCAGCATGTCATCCACCTGACCTGTTCCATCGGCCTTGCAACGGCAGATGGAACCAGCCGGTCGGCCGACGATCTGCTTCATGCCGCCTCGATTGCACTGTCCCACGCGCGTCAGGCTGGCGGCGACACTATTGGTCGCTTCTCCCCCGACATGTTCACGGACCTGGGCGACCGCGCCGAGTTGGAAAATGATCTGCGGTCCAGCCTGATGCGGGGGGAAATCCTGCCCTATTACCAGCCTATCGTGCTGCTCGACAGCGGACGGCCCAAAGGGTTCGAGGCGCTGGTGCGATGGCATCATCCGCGCCAGGGCCTGATCGGCCCCGATCGCTTTCTGCCGATAGCCGACGATATGGGGCTGGACCGCGACATGCTGTTCATGCTGCTGCGTCAAATCTGTCGGGATGCACGCGATTGGCCGCCGCATTTCACCGTGTCGATCAACATGTCGCCGGCGCAGCTTTGCGATCCCGGCAATGCAGTAATGCTTCTCCAGATCCTGTTCGCATCAGGGCTCGCGCCGGGGCGGCTGATCGTCGAAATCACGGAAAGCGCACTGATCCACAATCTGGCCAGCGCGCAGGAAACCATCCGTTCGCTGCGCAACACCGGCATCCGGGTTGCCCTGGACGATTTTGGCACGGGCTATGCCAGCCTCAGCCGCTTGTGCAATCTGGAGATCGATCATCTGAAAATCGACCGCACCTTGATCCAGTCGTTGAACCGGGAGGCCGGGCGAAAGCTGGTGAAGGCCGTGGTTGATCTGGGTCGTAGCCTGTCGATGCCCGTCACCGCGGAAGGCATCGAGACGCCCGAACAGGCGCAGTTCCTGCGCGATCTAAATTGCGCCTTTGGCCAAGGCTATTATTTCGGCCGTCCTGCGCCCATCGCGACTGCCCGAGCATTGGCGCTTGACCTTCCCGCCTGACGCGAGCCAACCGGAAACGGAGAAGGCGCGGTTGATGCCGCGCCCTCTCCGTTTCCATGCCTTCCCTCAATATTCGGTGTTGAAGGATATGGGCGTCGCCAGGTCCATCTTTGCCAAATCGCCCTGCGCTCCATATGTATAGGCGCGGTTGCCGGCCAGTCTCCGGGCTTCATTGGCGATCGCGGTCATCATTTCCATCGACAGATCGATCTGACGCTCCAATATGCTGGCATTGGCTGTGGAGGCGACGCGCAAGTCCGCCAGACATTCGGTCAGGCGGTCACGCGTGTCACCATCCATCTGCTCCGCCCATTCGGGATGGTGCCGATTGCGGCGCGCCAGCATTTCCTCCAGCCGCCCGACCAGCCGCGCCTTCGCGCCAGCCAGTTGCGACAGGTCCAGCGCCCTCTCCTGCCCGCGCAACCTGAGCGTCTCTTCCTGCATGAGCGCGGTTAAGGAGGTCATGATGTCGATCATTTCGTTTGGCATCCTATTGTCCTCCCTGCATGCGGATAATCTGGGCCTCCACCGCAGCGGCCAGGCCAAGACCACGACCTTGCGCGATCTGATTGCCGATCTGTTCAGCCAAAATACCCCGGAACATGGATTCGCCCGCGCCGCCGGCGAAATCGCCATCCATTTCGGCTGATTCCATCATGATCTTGGCAATCTGACCGGCGAACACACCTTCAAATTCACGCGCGACCTTGGTCGCGCTGCCATTGTTGCGCGGCAGGGTCGGCGATGTCGGCGCAGTGGTAGCGGCTGGATCGGTCATCTTACTGTACCGCAATTTCGGCTTGCAGCGCGCCCGCGCTGCGCAACGCCTGAAGAATGGTGATCAGGTCGCGCGGGCTGACACCTAGCGCGTTCAGCCCTGACACCAGCGACTGAAGCGAGGCTCCCGCGCCAAGCATTGCGAGCGAGGCGCCATTGCCGTCATCCGCCGTGATCTGGGTACGCGGCAGCGCCACCGTCTCGCCATTGGAAAATGGTCCCGGCTGGGACGCAATCGGATTTTCGCTGACGCTGATGGTCAAGCCGCCCTGCGCGATGGCGACTGGGCTGATACGGACATCGGCGCCCATGACGACCGTGCCGGCGGCTTCGTTGATGACGATGCGGGCCGGCTGGTCGACTTCCACGTTCATATTCTCGACACGGGTGACGAGATCGACCACAGAGCCGGTGAAATTGCCGGCCGGCTTGATTTCCACCGTTGCCGGATCGAGCACTTCGGCCGTTCCGGGTATCTGCCGATTGATGGTACCCGCGATCCGGTCTGCCGTCGTGAAGTCAGGATTCTTGAGCGCCAGCTTCAGGCTGGTCGCGGATTTGAGCGCAAAGGGCACTTCCCGCTCGATGATCCCTCCGCCAGCGATCCGGGCGGTGGTCGTCACGCCGCGGCTGAGCCGCGCAGCGGCGCCCTGTGCCTTGAACCCCGACACCGCCACCGGTCCCTGCGCCACGGCATAAATCTCGCCATCGAGGGCGCGGAGAGAGGAGACGAGCAGGGTGCCGCCCTGAAGGCTGGTGGCGTCACCGAGCGCCGACACCTGCACGTCGATTGTCGACCCGGCACGGGCAAAGGGCGGCATGGTCGCCGTCACCGACACGGCGGCGACATTCTGCGTCAACATCTGCGTGCCGCGAATATTGACGCCCATACGCTCCAGCATCGCCTGCAACGTCTCCTCGGTGAAGGGGATGTTGCGGATGCGGTCGCCAGTACCTTGCAGACCGACCACCAAGCCGTAACCGACCAACTGGTTGGGCCGCACATTCTGGATATCAACAATGTCCTTGATGCGGGGCGTAGGACCGGCCAGCGCCGGAACCGGCGCCAGCGCCGCCATGATGGCCGCAAGGGTCAGGATCGGCGATCTCGTGAGCGTCTTCATCTTAGTCCTTATAGGATGATGGAGAGGGAAAGCGGGGTGCGAAGCTCGGGCAATTTGCGCACCTAGTTCGGACGACGCCCCTGCTTGGCGAGCCGCATGACATAGCCGATGATTTCGGCCACGGCGGCATAATGGTCGATGGGAATGGGCCGGTCGATCTCCACCGACGCATAGAGCGCGCGGGCGAGAGGCGGTGCCTCCACGATGGGAACATTGGCGTCTTTTGCCACTTCGCGGATGCGCAGCGCGACGGTATCCACGCCCTTCGCCACAACGACCGGCGCGGCCATTGCGCCATGGTCATATTTCAGCGCAACGGCATAGTGGGTGGGGTTGGTAATAATCACGCTGGCTTCCGGCACGGCGGCCATCATCCGGCGTCGGGCGCGCTGCATCTGGATCTGGCGGATCTTCGCCTTGATCTTGGGGTCGCCCTCGCTCTGCTTATGTTCGTCCTTCACCTCCTGAAGCGTCATACGCATCTTTTTGATGAAAGCGCGGTTCTGGTAGATGAAGTCCGCGATCGCCAGCAGCGCGACCAGCAGGGTGACGGCGCGGATCACCTCGAACGCCATGCGGCCGGCCGCCATGCCAACCGCGCCGGGCGCATAGCCGGCCAGCTGATCCAGACCGCCCAGACGCGGGCGCAGCACCAGAAAGACGACGGTTGCGATAGCGGTGAATTTCGCCAGCGTCTTGGCGAACTCTACCAGCGCCCTCTTGCCGAGCAGCCGCTTGAAACCCGACATCGGATTGAGCTTCGACCATTTGGGCGAGACGCGGGACCAGTTCAGCGTCACCCGGCCTTGCAGGAACAAAGTACCCAGCGCGCAGGCGAACAACACGCCCATTACCGGCGCGAAACTGAGCCCGATATGGCTAATGATCCCGGCGGTCAGGTCGCGAGCGCCATGGTTGTCGAGCCGGAAATCCTCTGCGCTGCCCCAGAGACGGGTAAGCAATGTGCCCAGGCCCAACAGGGCCGATCTGCCGACCCATCCGATGACGATGGTTGCGCCGATCATCATCGTGGCGTGGCGCATTTCCGGCGAGAGGGCGACTTCGCCCTTCTTGCGGGCATCCTCCAGGCGCTTTTGCGTAGGGGCGTGCGTGCGCTGGTCCTTGTCAGCCTCGGCCATGGGTCAGAAACTCCAGCCATTTTGCATGAAATCGGTCATGGCGGTGGCAAAGCCGGTCAGCATCGTGCCGGCCACCATCGCCAGCAGCGACAGGCCAAGCAGCAGATTGAGCGGCTGGGTGATGAAAAAGACCTGGATCGTCGGCACCACGCGGGCGACCAGGCCAAGTCCCAGGTTGAAGATCGCACCATAGAGGATCAGCGGCGCGGCGAGACTGACACCAAGGCTGGTCGCCTGCCCCAGCACGCGCACCGCGAGCATCGCGAAATCCTGCGCCGGCGGCAGGCCGCCGACCGGAAACAGGGTATAGCTGCTGACGATAGAGGCAATCCACAAATGGTGGACGCCAATCGCCATGCAAACGATGACCGCCGCCAGTCCGATGAGACGCGACAGCATGGGCGACTGCCCGCCGAGCGACGGATCAGCGACCAGCGCGGAGGCAAGGCCGACCTGCATGGAGGCGATGGCGCCTGCCATGGAGGCGGCGCTGAACAGCATCTTGACGATCATGCCCATGGCGATCCCCACCAGCATTTCCGCGATGACGATCATCGGCAAAGCGAACTCCGAATGGGCGACGGGCGTGATTTTCGGGCTGAGAAGGCCGTAGAGGCCGATGGAAAAGCCCAGCGCTGTCACCAGCCGGACCTGCGCGGGCACGGACTCTTCGGAAAAAGCCGGCAGCAGCATCAGCACCGCCCCTACCCGCGCGAAGAGGATGAGGAAGGTCGCAGCGTCGATGGGGAGTTGGTCCATGTCGCTATCCGTGAACGATGGAGTCGGCGATGCGGTCCATAAAGACCGAAAGCGCCTGACCAATCATCGGCAGGCTCAAGAGCAGGACGAGGCCCAGCACCACCAACTTGGGTACGAAGGTCAGCGTCATTTCCTGCACCTGCGTCAATGCCTGGAGCAGGCCGATGGCGACGCCGACGATCAGCGCCGCGATCAGCATGGGACCGGCGATGGTGAGCACCAGCATCAGCGCGGCGCGGGCGATTTCTATGGCATCGGCAGGCGCCATGCTGGATTCCTTGTCGGGGGAGGGGTACGAGTAATGAGGTGAGGTGCGATACCCCCAAACTACCTCTCAACAGTTCGCCCTGAGCTTGTCGAAGCCTGTCCTGAGCGCCTGCCTTGCCAGGCAGCAGAAGAAGGAGGCCTCGAGAAGCTCAGCCCGAAGGGAGGTCAGGCCGGGAAATATCGACTGAAGCCCTAAATCTGCATCCGCATGATTTCGGAATACGCGCTTACCACCCGATCCCGTACCGCGACGACTGTATCCAGCGCCGTTTCGGCGGCTCCAATCGCGGTGACGACATCGATCATGTCGCCCTTCCCCGCCACCTGCTTGGCGCTTTCCGCTTCGGCTGTGCGCAGCGATCCGGCGGCATCGCTAACCATCGTCTCGATCATCGATCCAAAGCTGTTGCCGCCGCCTGCATTCTGCGCGGTCGCGACAGCGCTTTCGCCGATCGTGGGCGCCAGGGTTTTGAGCGAGCGGCCATAGGCGGCCGCCGCGTCGAGGGCTCCGATTGCCATGATTTTTTCCTTTATTTCAGTAGGTCGATGGTCCGCATGGTCATGCCGCGTGCGGATTCGATGGCGTTGAGATTGGCTTCATAGGATCGTTGCGCCGCTTTCATGTCGGCGGTTTCGATGAGGCTGTTGACATTGGGGCGCTGGACGTAGCCGCTGGCGTCGGCGGCCGGATTGCCCGGCTCATAGACGCGCTGGAACTGACTTTTGTCGCCCTCGATCGATTTCACCGTAACGCTGGTGGCGCCGGTCGCGCGGTCGACCTCGCTCTTGAAGGTTGCGACGCGCCGCCTGTAGGGATCGCCCCCCGGCTTGGTCGCGACAGAATCCGAGTTTGCCAGATTTTCGGCAATCACCCGCATCCGCAGCGACTGGGCGCGAAGGCCGGAGGCCGACACGCCGATGGATGAATCCAGGTCCATTTTCCTATGCTCCTGACTGCGTGAGGCAGACAGTTTCCTTATAGGCAATTTTTGCCGGGCACCGGACCTGATCCTATAAAATTATTCCTATAACGAAGCTGAAAGGAGACCCCTATGTCGGTCCTTGAAGGCATTCCCATCGATCTGTCGATCGTACTTGGTTCCACTGACCTGCCCATCCGCCAGGTACTGAAGATGAGCCGCGGCGCGATGATCCCGCTCGATTGCGATCATAATGATCCCACACGCGTCTATGTAAATAACGAGCTGGTGGCCGAGGGCAAGATATTGGTCGACGGCGAGCATATGTCGCTGGAAATCACTCGCGTCATCCAGCGCAAGAGCTGATCGATCATGGATATATTGTCGCTGCTGCGCATGATCGGCGCGTTGGGGGTGGTTCTGGGCATCCTTGCGGGTGGCCTCTGGATCGTGCGCCGCTATGAAATCCGCCTGCCGCAGACATTTCTCTCCGGCTTGGTCCGCCAAGGCGCGCCGCGCCGCATGGAACTGGTCGAACGACTGGCGCTCGATCCTCGCCGCTCGGTCGCGCTGATCCGCAAGGACGGGCGCGAACATATGCTGCTGATCGCGCCGGAGGGACTGCTGGTGCTGGAGGGGGACAAGGACCATGCGTAAGGGCTTGTTGATCGGCGGCGCCATCGCCGCTACCACGCTGATGCTTGCCCTGCCGCAGGCCGCGCTGGCCAGGGACATTTTGCCCGGCAACGGCGAGGGATCGCTTTCCGGTCGCGCGATCCAGATGGTATTGATGCTGACGGTGCTGAGCCTCGCGCCCGGCATCCTGATGACCATCACTTCCTTCACCCGTATCGTCGTGGCGCTTTCGCTATTGCGGTCCGGCCTGGGTGTGCAGGGCGTTCCGCCCAATCCGGTGGTCATCAGCCTTGCACTGTTTCTTTCATTCTTCGTGATGGGACCGACCTTTGACGCAGCGTGGAAACAGGCGATGGTGCCTTATAATGAAGGGCGGATCAGCGAGACCCAGGCGCTGGAACGGGCCAGCAAGCCTTTCCACAGCTTCATGCTGAAACATGTACGCGACGAGGATATCGGCCTGTTCGTGCAGCTTTCCGGCAAGCCCGCTCCCAATCGCGCCGAGCTGCCGATGACGACGCTGATGCCTGCTTTCATGATCTCCGAATTGCGCCGGGCCTTCGAAATCGGCTTCCTGTTGCTATTGCCCTTTCTGGTCATCGATCTGGCGGTGGCGGCGGTGCTGATGGCCATGGGCATGATGATGTTGCCGCCCGCGACCATATCGTTGCCCATGAAGATCATCTTCTTCGTGCTTGTCGACGGATGGGCCTTGATCGCAGGATCACTGGTAAAGAGTTTCGGCGTCCTAGGATAGACATTGCAGGAGGCTCGGCAACATTTGCCGGGCCTTTTTCTTATGTCCGCAAGCGCCTCTGCGCCAGCCAGATCCCCAACTCGTCGAAGGACAGCGGTTCAACGAAAGCCAGGCCCAGCGCGGCGTCCCGCGCCCAGCGTACGCCCCCCATCCGATCAGGCAGGCCAGGGACGCTGAGCGTCAACAACTGATCCTGCTCCAGTTCCATGTCTACATGGAGCCGCGCACCGCCCTGTGACACGTTCACAAGTTGCCCCGTATGACGGCGGCCGTCACCGCGCAGGTCGACTGGGCATTCCGCCGCGAAACGCGGCGCTCGTACAAGCCCCTGCTCACTGCTGCGGATCGCGGCGCGGGCAAGCACGTTGCCAACCTCCACCGGATTGTCGAAGGCAATGCCCATGCGGCCCGCCATGACCCACCGAACCTCACCGGACAGCCTGTCACCAGCCTTCAATTCGATCTCCACCGGATCGCCTTCGGTCAGCGGCACATGCACTTCAGCCATCAGGCCACCGCTCGACAGATTACGGATGCGGCAAAGCGATTCGCCATGATGGCTCCGCAGCTTGCCGATCAGCAACAGGGTCGTGACGCGGGATTCACGCGGTGCAAGCGAGCGGTCAGGCGCCGCATCGGGACCATTTCCAGATTGTTCGACCAATACCACCTATCTTCCTTTCTAGACCGGCGATGCCTGCGTCACCGCCGCGCTGCGGACGATATCAGAGCCGTAGATTTCCCTGGCCGCTTCGACCACCAGTTTGCGAAAGGTGTCGAGGTTGGGGATCAAACCGTCACGGCCACTCGCCAAGGGCGTACGATAGGTGCGCATGTTGACGGCGTTGAGCAGCAGAGGAAGTCTGGCCTTCACATTTTCTCCTTCGCCCTTCAAGATCTCAAGCTGGACTTCAAAGGATACATAGCCGGCCAAACGCCCGTCCGCAAAGACTAGCGGAGCCATCATCGTACCGGTAGGAACAAATTCTGTTATATTTTCCGGCTCCTGTCGACCATCGGGATAAAACATCCCGACGCCATAGGCGCTGGCACCGCCGACGCCGACGCCCAATGGCAGAGCAAGCAGTGCTCCCAACAGTTTCTTCATCACATCCCGTCCCGTTCAGAATTTGAAACTGGCATCGCGCGGCAGAGCAGACGGCTCGGCCATGACAACGATGGTGATGCGGCGATTTTCCGGCAGATCGGGACGGTCGGGATAGACCGGCTCGCTTCCCGCCTTCGCCACCACCTCGCCGAAGCGGTCGGGCGTCAGTCCGGCGGCGACCATGGCGGATCGCGCCGCCAAGGCGCGTTGGGCGGACAGCAGCCAGTTGGCGTCGCTTTGCCCGCCGGTGCTGTCGGTATGCCCTTCGATCGCGATCTGCGCCTTGGTCCCGGCCAGCCTGCGCGCGACTTTCGTCAGCATCTCGCGCGCGAAATCGTTGAGTTGCGCGGTACTGCCGCGAAACATGGAGCGGTTGGCGCTGTCCACCAGATGGATGCGCAGCCCTTCGCGGCTCTGTTCGATATCGACATTGCGTTTCGCGTCCACCGGCGTGACCGCCGGTTCGATCGACAGGCGCATCTCTTCCGCCAGAACGCGGAGGGCAGCCTCCGGCACTTCTGCCGTACCACCGCGCGCCGCGCCCTTTACCCCCGCTTCAGCCGAAGGCTCGCCGACCGGTTCCTTATCGGCCGCCTGCGCATGGCGCGCATGACCGCCAAGGCCCGCTTGCGAGCCGGGAAGCGACGTCAATGTGGTGGCGGGCGAATCCTTCGCGGATACTGGCGAGAAATAGTCCGCCAGCCCCTTCAACTGCGCCTTGTCCGGATTGGAAAGCAGCCACAGCAGCATGAAAAAGGCCATCATCGCCGTCACGAAGTCGGCATAGGCGACTTTCCAGGCGCCGCCATGATGGCCGCCATGCTTTGCCTTCTTGACCTTGCGAATGATGATGGTCGGATCGCCGCCGCCGCTGCTCATGATAGCATTTCCCGTTTCAGGCCAGCGCACTGCGCAGCCGCTGCTGCACCACCGCCAGTCGAACGCCGTCGACCGCACTGTCCAGATCCTGCCCTGTCGCCACCCGATCGAGCAACGTCGCGCTTTCATCGACATGCTGGACGATCAGGTCGAATGCCTGAAGCTGATCCAGATAATCCATGACAAACCGCTCATCGGCGACCAGCACGGCCGCCAATTCCTCCACCAGTCCGCGCGTCACACGCATTTCCTGCGCCAATGCGGCACATAAGGCGATATCCCTGGTCATGACCCCCGACCTTGTCATTCTTTCCCCCGGTTCTTCAAAATAGCTCGACATCACCCGCCGCAGCCAACACCGGCGCATGCCGGACCTTGCGGGGCAGCGGTGGTGCTTCGGCGACGCTGGTCGATCGGACCCGCCCCTCGAAGGGCATATACTCAACCTTGCGCGCTTGGACTCCGCCCAGTTCGCAGCGTCCGATGGCGATGCCTTCGGTTTCCATGAAGTTGCGGGCAAAGGCGGCATTGCTGCTGCCGATGCCGCCCAACCCCGCAATGATATTGGCGCCGCCATAAAGATGACCGCGCAGACGCGATCGCTGTGCGCCCCGCTGCATCATCGCGTTGATCAGCAGTTCCATCGCATGCACGCCGTAACGCTGCATGTCCGCTGGACCGACCGGCGCATCCGCACCCGGCTCGCCCAACAGGAAATGGTTCATGCCACCGACCCGCGCGACCGGATCCTGCAAGCAGGCAGCGACGCAGGATCCGAGCAGCGTCGTGATGACGACATCCGGCTCTGACACGACATGAAATTCGCCCTGGACGATGGACACGCGGCGCATGGGGATCAGGCCAGCTCGCCGAAGACGCGCTCGATCTTCTCCTTGAGCGCGGCAGGGGCAAAGGGCTTCACCACATAGTTATTGACCCCCAGCGCCGCCGCCTTCTGCACGACTTCCTTGTCGGCCGAACCGGTGAGCATGATGAACACCGTCTTGCCGATTACCGGATCGGCGCGCACCGCCTCCAGAAACTGGAGCCCATCCATATCGGGCATATTATAGTCCGAGATGATCAGATGGACGCGGTCCGCTTTGATCGCGGCCAGCGCCTCGACCGGTCCTGCCTTGTCGCGAATATCCTTGAACCCCAGATCCTGGAGCGTGCGGCGGATCATCGCGCGCATGCTCGTCTGATCGTCGACCACCATTACCTTTATTGCAGACGCTGCCGGCATGAACCCTATCCCGATTTAAAGCATCGTGCGGAAAAGTGGGAACCGGTTTTCCGCCTAAAACGATGCGACAACAAAAACTTAGCGCGCACTAAAGCCGACACAGACCGAGGATCGCCTCGGGCATGGCCGACAAAGTGACTTCCTTTTCCACCGCCCCCAGTTCGAAGGCGGCGCGTGGCATTCCGTAAACGACGCAGCTTTCGCGACTCTGGCCCAGCGTGCGGGCGCCCGCGTCGCGCATGGCCCTCAGACCCGCCGCGCCGTCGCTGCCCATGCCGGTCAGGATCACCCCGACACCGCGCGATCCCAGCGGCGCGACCGAACGAAACAGCATGTCCACCGAAGGCCGATGACCCGACACCGGATCGCCGGGCAGAAGGCGTATGCGCCCGCTGCTGCCGCCGACCAGTTCCATGTGCCGCTCCCCGCCCGGCGCGATATAGACCGTGCCGCGTTGCAGAGTCATGCCATGGGCCGCCTCCACCACCTTTACGCGACAGTCGCGGTCCATTCGGACGGCGAAGCCGTTGGTGAAGGCCGCCGGCATATGCTGGACCACCAGCACCGGCGGACAATCGGGCGGCAGCGCGCCGATCAGTGAAAAGAGCGCCTCGACCCCGCCCGTGGACGCACCAATGGCGATCACCACATCGCGCAGCTTGCCCGACGACACCAATTGGGTCGGTGGCGCCGGCGCGCGGCGCACGGAGGATCGGGCCGCAGCCTTCACCATCTTGCGCAACAGCGCTCCGTTCTGCGCCATTTCCTGCGCATTGCCGGACGGCTTGGCGATGCAGTCGACGGCGCCCAGGCGCAACGCCTCGATCGTCGCCTCCGCGCCCCGCGCCGTCAGCGTGGAGCACATGATGACCGGCATCGGCCGCAGCCGCATGATCTTTTCCAGGAAAGACAGGCCATCCATCCCCGGCATCTCGATATCCAGCGTCACCACATCGGGGTTCAGCGTCTTGATCATTTCGCGCGCGGCATGGGGTTCCGGCGCAGCACCGATCACCTCGATCGCCGGATCGTTGCCCAGCAATTTCGTCAACATTGCGCGCATTGACGGGCTGTCGTCGACGATCAGGACGCGGGTCGTCTCACTCATCGCGCGCCTCCCCTGCGGACATAGATGGTCTGGCCCGCCGGCTCCATCAGCGCAGCCGCCGGCCCGATCAGCCTTTCGCTATGCCCGATGTAAAGCGTCCCGCCAGGCGCCAGCATCTCCACGAAACGCGCCTCCAGCTCCGCCTTCGCCTTGTCGTCGAAATAGATCATGACGTTGCGGCAGAAGATCGCGTCATAGGTCTGGCGCATCGGCCAGGGTTCGAACAGGTTCAGTACCCGCGCCGTCACCAGCGATCGCAGGGCGTCCGACACGACATGACTGTCCGCACCCTCCTGCCGCAACCAATGTTGGCGATAGGCGGTCGGGATCGGCTGGATCGTACCGGTCGAATAGCGTGCGTCGCTCACCGCCTGCACCACATGAGGCGCAATGTCGGTCGCCAGCAGACGCACATCGCCCTGCTTCAGCCAGCCGGCACTCGATGTGCTTTCGCCGGCCAGCGTCATGGCGATGGAATAGACTTCCTCGCCGCTGGAGCAACCCGCCGACCATATCCGGACCTTCTGCCCGTCGCGCGCGCGCGCCTGAAGACCGGGCAGCACATGATCGCGCAGATGGTCGAAGTGATGGCCTTCGCGGAAGAAATGGGTGTGGTTGGTGGTCAGCGCGACGACCATCGCCGCACGTTCCTGCGCATTATCGCGCACCAGCGCCAGATAGTCGGCGAAGCGCGCCATCCCATTTTCGCGCAGCCGACGGCTGAGGCGCGAATGGACCAGCGTCATCTTCGCTTCCACCAGATGGATGCGCGCGTCCTTCTGCATGATCGCGGCGATCTCGCGGAACTGGGCCGTGGTCAGCTCGCCCTGTGCGGCGAGCGGCGACCCGGCTCCAGCGCCGTCGCCGCTGATGGCGACGGCCTGTTTCACGCAGCGAGATCCATGATGTGGCGCGTCAGGCTGAGCGCGTCGAGATCGAGCAGCAGCACCATGGTTTCGGCATGGCTGGCGTCCGAGGTACGGCGTTCGATGCGGACGAGACCGGCGATGGCGCTCTGTTCGCTCACCTCGACATCGGGCGCAGGCTGAATGTCGGCGCTGTCAATAACGACGATGTCCGCCACCTCATCGACCAGGAAGCCCGCCTGCCGCTGGCCGATGGCGACCACCAGGATGCAAGAGCGCGAGTGCAGCACGCTGGGTGCCCAGCCCAGACGCTCGGCCAGACCGACCACCGGCACCACCGCGCCGCGCAGATTGGTTACGCCCTTTACATAGCTGGGGACGCTCGGCAGCGGCGTGGGCTCATCCCATTCGCGGATTTCGATCAGCGCGCGCATGTCGATGCCGAACATCTGGTTGCCCAAGGTGAAGGTAACGATCTTGCGCTCTTCGCCTTCGGTTTCTTGCGTCTTGCTCATGCAGCCATTCCTTTCAGGAGGGATTTGGAACCAGTCGCGCCGACCAGCGCGTCGATGTCGAGGATCAGGGCGATAGAGCCGTCGCCCAGTACGGTGGCGCCGCCAAGGCCGCGAATGGGGTGGAGATTGTCCTCTAGGCTCTTGATGACGACTTCCCGCCGGTTATCGATGGTATCGACCATCAGCCCGACATGGCCCGCTGCCTCGCTCTCCACGATGATGACGAGCGATTCCTCTGGCCTGCGATCGTCACTGAGGCCGAACATTTCGCTCACGCGTCGTACGGGCAAATAATTGCCGCGCAGTTCGATAACTTCGGAGGTGGGCGATGTCGCCTGCACCTGGCCCGGTGCGGGCTGGACCGTCTCGATCACGTTGGTGAGCGGCAGCACATAGCGCTGCCTGCCCAACCGCACGATCATGCCGTCCAAGATCGCCAGCGTCAGCGGCAGGGCCATGGTGAAGGTTGTCCCCTGCCCTGGCACCGAAAGGATTTCCAGACGGCCGCCCAGCGCCTCCACATTGGAACGCACCACATCCATGCCGACGCCGCGACCCGAAATGTTGGAGATGGTCTCCGCTGTCGAGAAGCCAGGCGCGCAGATCAGGCTATCGATATCTTCATCCGACAGTTGGGCGTCGGCGGCGATGATGCCGCGTTCTACAGCCTTGGCCCTTACCCGCTCACGATTGATGCCGCGCCCATCGTCGGCGATGCGCACGACGATGCGCGCCCCCTTCTGCTCGGCGGACAGGCGGATCGTCCCTTCGGCCGGCTTGCCAGCGGCAATGCGCTCCTCGGGGCTTTCGATGCCATGATCGACCGCATTGCGGATCATGTGGGTCAGCGGATCGCCGATCTTCTCGATCACACCCTTGTCGACCTCGGTCATCTCCCCGGTCGTTTCCAGCGACACCTGCTTGCCAGTTTCGGCCATCAGATCGCGCAACATGCGCGGCACGCGGGAGAAGGCCTGGCGGATCGGCTGCGCACGCAGCGACATGACATTGTCCTGAATCTGGCGCGTGAGGCGCGACAGTTCAGGCAGTTCAACCCGCTCCTGATCGGCAGGCGACAGCCGGTCCGACAGGATCGATCCCCGGATCACCAGCTCACCGACGAGATTCAGCAACTGGTCCAGCTTGCCCAGATCGACGCGGATCGTCTGTCCCGGCGCATCGGCCTTTGCCTTCTCGACCGGGGGCGCGACATTGTCGGCCACCAGCGTCAGCACCGGGCGCTCCACTTCCTCGATAACCGGCATCGCGACGGGCGCATCCATGACGGGAACTGCCGCCTCCGGCTCGGTCCGGCCGATCTCGATCAATGAATCCGGTGCGACGAAATCGAAACAGTCGCGGATCGCCTGCTCCTCAACGGTAGCGGGCAGGCCGATGGTCCAGATCAGATAGCCATCCTCCGGATCGAGATCGCGCAGGCCCGGCAAGCGACTGGTATCGACACCCGTGACCCGGCCGCCCATGTCTTCCAACTCGCGGATTACCAGCATCGGTTCCGCGCCATTGGCCATCGCGCCACGCGACGGCCCGAATCGCACCGTCCAGCCCGCAGGCTCAGCCGGAGCCAGATCACCTAGGTCAACCATAACTGGCTCGAAACCGAAGGGATCGAAATCCTCGACTACCGCCGCCACCGGCGTGAAGCCGAATTCATCCGTCTCCGCGACCGGCACAGGTACGGTTTCCGCGGTCGCCGCACCCTTGCTCGCAAGAACCGCGTCGAGCTGTTCCAGCATGGCGGCATCATCCGGGAAGGCCGAACCGCTCTGCGCCGCCGCGACATGATCGGACAATATGTCGAAGGCGCCCAGCATGATGCGCGTCACATCGGCTGTCGGCGGGATGTGCCCAGCGCGCACCTCGTCCAGCACATTCTCGAAACGATGCGAGAAGGCCTGCAAGGCGCCATGGCCGAACGCGCCCGACCCGCCTTTGATCGAATGGACGGCGCGGAAGACACCCGCAATCACATCGGCCGATACATCGCCTGCCGCCATGGCGGACAGGCCTTCCTCGGCGATCGTCAGTCCCTCGGTGCATTCCTCAAAGAAGATGCCCTGGATTTCGTCCAGTTCGTCACTCATGGGCACACGCGGCGGATAGCCGCCCCCAGCTTGGTCGCATCGAACGGTTTGGTGATCCAGCCAGTCGCCCCGGCTTCACGCGCACGCGCCTTCTTGTCGTCGGAAAATTCGGTCGAAAGCACCAGGATCGGCGTGCCGCGAAACTCCGGCACCGCGCGCACTGCCTCGATCAGTTCGAAACCGTCCATCTTCGGCATATTGATGTCGGTGATCAGCAAGTCGGGCTTCACCTCATGCATCCGCTCCAGACCGTGCTGGCCGTCATCGGCGCTTTCGATCTTGAAGCCCTGCGCGGTCAGCGATGCCTTGAGCAGCATCCGCATGGAGGCGGAGTCATCGACGGTCAGGATCAGTTTGCTCACGAAAGAAGGTCCTTTTCCACGGAAAGGCCGATGGCCGGCGCCAGCCCGCAGGCGGTCACCCGGTCGACAAAGGCGGGACTGGGGTTGCGAATGGCGAAACTCTGGCCCTGCGCATCAGCCTCGGCCTTGGCGGCGACCAACAGTTGCAGCACGGCCTGCCCGACGCTTTCGACAGCGCCGGCATCGACCTCCATCACGCCATCGAAATCGCTGGCAAGCACCAGCCGGACGCGCAGATCTTCGGCGGTTACGGTCGTGCCGTGCGGCGGCAGGATTAGCGACCGGTCTTCAGGCAGGCTTTGCATTGAGCTGGTCCTTCACATCTTCGAGCGCGCTTTCGAGCTGCGCGAATGAGGGGGCATAGGCGGACGGGGTCATGCGCCGCGCCAGTTCGATCGCAACCTGCGTCGGTTGCCCCTGGGCGTGGCCGATGATCGCGGTCTTGACGATCAGATAGGGCTTGAAGTCCGCGTCGATGATCTGTTGCAGCTTCGACGCGATCGGCCCGACGAGGCAGTAGGCGAGGAGCACGCCCAGGAAGGTTCCGACCAGCGCGCCGCCGATCATCGCGCCCAGAACCTCGGTCGGCTGGTCGATCGAACTCATCGTCTTGATGACGCCCAGAACCGCGGCGACGATGCCCAGCGCCGGCAGGCCATCGGCCATCATCTGAATTGCGTGCTGGGGTAGCAATTCCTCAGCATGATGGCGCTCGATATCGCCCTCCATGGCCTCGGCAAGTTGGTGGGGATCTTCGAAATTGACCGTCATCATGCGCAGATAGTCGCAGATGAACTCGATAAGCCCCTTGTCCTGCAACAGCTTGGGATAGCGGCTGAAGATGCCGCTTTCCTCCGGCTGGTCGAGATGTTTCTCGATCGCGTTGGCGCCATCTTTCCGGAAAGTGGAAAGGAGCGTGTAGAGCAGCGCCAGCAGATCGCGGAAGTCTGCTTCCGTCCAGCGCACGCCCTTGAAGACGCGCATGGTGCCATTCCACGCCTTCTTTACCGTGCTCATGGAATTGCCAAGGATGAAGGCGCCGACCGCCGCACCGGCAATGGCGATCATCTCGTGCGGCAGCGCATGAAGGATGACACCGAGATTGCCGCCCGACATCAGAAAGCTGCCGAATACGCACAGCAGGATGACGACTAGGCCAATGGCATTGAGCATGGATCAGTCCATTTGAGATGGGTGGCCGAAGCCGATGGACTGATTATAGGAAGATTGTCGGGACCACCGCGCAGACGTGCATCTTTTTCGATCATTCACAGCGGCGAGCGTCAGCGATACATGGTGTCTCCGACCAACCTGCCGTTTTTGATCCTATTATGGAGGAACAAACATGCCGGGGACCATTTCATGTCAGTCAATGCCTACCGCCGAGCACAGGAAATCGGCGCGACTCCCAGGGGCAACGAATATCGCCTGATGAGCCAGATTACGTCGGAGATGATCGCAGCGCGTGACGCAGGCCTTCTGGGCGTCCAGTTGATGCCTGCCCTGCATCGCAATCGCAGCGCCTGGAGCCTTTTTTCCAACGTCTGCGCATCCTCCGACAATCAATTGCCGGAGGACTTGCGCGCGCGGATCATTTCCATCGCTTTTTGGGTTGAGCGCTACACGTCAGATGTCGTCCGCGGCCGCGAATCCATCGATGATTTGATTGTCGTCAATCGCGCCATCATCGAGGGACTGTCCCACGAAAACGGTAAGGGAAACTGATATGGTTGCGATATCATAACCATTTTTTTTCAGCGTTTATTCAGATATCTATCTCACTCCGCCTGTCCATGGGGGCGCATCAAACTGTCGGAAATCTTTACAATTGCTGCTGGACGCCCCATGCGCGCCGCAGCGATATGTTTCGATCTCAAGACAGATATTATTCTTGCAAGTGGGGATGCTGCTTTTGATGCCGCAACCACCCAGAGCAGATGGGGCAACCTCTGTCCGGTTGGCACCGGCCGTCCCTGCCCTGATCGCCATGGCGCTGATCATGTGCGTGGCCGTTCTCATGGGCTGGTATACTAATAGTTTGAAGATTGCCGGCTTCGGCCGCAGTGAAATCTTCATGCAGCCCTGGACCGCCGTGGCGTGTATCGGGCTCAGCCTGTCCGTTTTTTGCGGTGCAAATGGCCGTATTCTTGCCGCGCGGCTATTGGCGATCATTCCTCTGACCATTTCGTTAGCCACTCTGACGCAGGAATGGCTGGATGTTCCGCTGACAATGGATCGCTGGCTGTTTCCAGCGAACATCCTCTATCAATCGCGCATCAATCCAGGTCGCCCCGGCCTCATGCCTGCTATCGCCACCTTCCTGCTTACCCTGGCTTCGCTGATAACGACATCCCGGCATCCGAGTGTCAGGCAACTGGTCACACTACTGGGCTGCCTCGCCTTGTCGATAGCGGTGATATCCGGCACGCTGCTGCCGCTTGGGGTCAGTTCGGTCGATGGAGGGACACGTCGCGCCCTGATGTCGGTACCAACGGCATCGACACTGATTGCGATTGCGGTCGCCCTTGTCGCACAGCGGCGTCATGTCGCCTGGCCGAGCAGCCCACGCTGCGGCATCAGCAACCCGATGCTGCAATGGATGTTAGCGTCCTGCATCCTGCTCCCTGTCTGTTCGGCGCTATGGCAATTGTGGACTTACAAGAACGGCCAACTCACGACGGAAATGGCAGAAATCATTCAGGCTGCGATGCAGGTCAGCATATCCTGCGCCATCGTCGCCTGGGCCTGGCTCCGTATAGGCCGCGAAAGCACAGCGCGTTGGGCCTTCAGCACCGCGATCGATTCCGCTCCGATCGCAATCACAGATATCGACGGGCAGATCATTCGCTGGTCCAAAGGCTGTGAGCGCCTATACGGCTGGACTGTCCAGGAAGCGCAAGGTCGGAACAAGCATCAACTCACCGATGCTCTTCTCCCACATGGCCCAAAGCGGCCATTGGCGCCCAATTCCTCTCAGGAAGCGGAAATCACGGAGCGTCGTCGCGATGGCACGACGCTGCACATCATCGAATCGCGCGAGATAGTCCAACCCCGATCGGACATCGCGCCGATGATCGTTCTGTCCATGACCGACATCACCGAACGAAAGCGCGCGGAACAGGCAATGCTGGCGAGTGAGGCTCGGCTAGCCTTTGCCGCCGATCTTCACGAACTCGGTCTGTTCCAATGGCGCCAATCAACGGACAAGTTCGAATTTTCTCCCCATGCAGAGCGGCTGTTCGGCCTGTCCGCAACCAATTTCACTGGCGGAATGGATGAATGGCGCAATCATGTGCGTGATCATTTCGGCATCGACATATTGTCGGGAGAGGCACTTCCCGACAATATGCATCGCCGGTCCTTCCGCCTGTGCTCCACCACGAACGATCAACCGCTCATCGTTGAAGGCTCGATCTTCTTTCATCCCCCGCCAGGTGAACAGGGACTCTCCATGCTCGGCATCATCATGGACGTGACTGAGCGGGAGCGCCGCACCGAAATGCTGGAAGCTCGCGAGTTTGAATTGCGGTCGATCCTTGAAACCGTGCCCGAAGCGATGATCACCGTCGATGAAGCAGGCTGCGTCCGCAGCTTTTCCACAGCGGCGGAAAAGCTGTTCGGATATCGATCTGAGGAGGTCACAGGACGCGACGTACGCACATTGCTTCCCGACTATGCCAAGGCATATTCTTCCCTCGCCAATCCAGACCTGTCTCCCATGCGATCATCGCCTCAGACAATGGCAGGGCGTGATAGCCAAGGCAATTCCGTGCCGCTGGAACTGGTGGTCGGCGAAACGACGATCGGTACCCAGCATATCGCGATAGCTTTCGTACGCAGTTTGCGCGAACAGATTGCGACCCAGTCCCGCCTCAACGAGTTGCGGGAGCAGTTGCTGCATGCCTCCCGGGTCAGCACCATGGGCGAAATGGGGGCCGGACTTGCCCACGAACTCAACCAGCCGCTTACTGCTACCGCTAATTTTCTTGGCGCTGCACATTTGCGGCTTGGCATGGGTTCGTCACCGGAACAGGTCCGCGAACTGATCGGCCTTGCCAATCTCGAAGTCCTACGCGCAGGCGAGATGATCCGCCGCATGCGCGCTTTTGTGGCCAAGGGGGAACTGGATATTCGCGCCTGCCCACTCAACGAACTGATCGCCGACGCTTTGCAACTGGCTTGGTCGGGATCGCGCCATGCCGGCATCCACCTTCATTATCAGCCTAGCGTCTCTGATCCGAAGGTGCTGGCTGACCCGGTCCAGATCCAGCAGGTCCTGGTCAATATTATCGGCAACGCGCTGGAGGCCTTCAGCGCGCGCAGGACAGAAAGGCCGGAAATCATCATTTCCACCATCCAGCGCGCGGATGGTCAAGTATTGATCCGCTTGCAGGACAACGGTCCCGGCTTCCCCAGCACCATCATCGGGCGGCCGTTCGAAGCCTTCGTGTCGACGAGGCCCAATGGCCTGGGCCTGGGCCTGTCCATCTGCCGCCGCATCGTCGAGGGGCATGGCGGTGTGCTGACCCTCGCCAATGGCGAGGAGCGGGGAGCGATCATCGAATTCACGCTTCCTGTCTACCGCGAGCCTGCCGACGTGGATGGGAGGTTGGTCGGATGATGGCGAAACAGATTTTCATAGTGGACGACGATGACTCGGTCCGCACATCGCTCGTACACCTCCTGTCCATCCTGCCCGATTATCAGATTCACAGCTTTACATCGGGTGACGCCTTTCTCGCTGCGACTGACCGAGTGGGCCCAGGTTGCCTCCTGCTAGACCTCCACATGCCGGGCACCACCGGCATAGGCGTGCTGGAGAAACTCGGGCGGATAGACAAGCGGTTCGAGACCATCGTGTTGACAGGCGAAGGCGATGTCACCACGGCGGTTCAGGCAATGAAGCTAGGCGCCTTTGACTTTCTGGAGAAGCCCTGCAACCATCTGCGCCTGCTAGATACCATCGACATGGCCTTTTCCAAACTTGCAGCGTCGTCCCGTGTCGTGATGCGCCGAGCGCAGGCATTGGCGAAGATCAATTCACTCTCGCTTCGGGAGCGCGACGTTCTGATCGGCCTGATGGAGGGCCATTCCAACAAGGTGATCGCTCATGACCTTGGCATCAGCCCGAGAACGATCGAAATCTACCGCGCCAAGCTGATGGAAAAACTCGACGTCCGGAGCCTCTCCGAAGCGCTCGGCATCGCCTTCGCGGCGGGCCTCTATTCGGACGACTGACCGGTCGTTCAAAACTCCAGATAGAGGTCTACATAGCCGTAGCGCGTGTCGCCCGTACGCGGCGCATTGGCGGCATCGCTCAGAAACCGGCCTTTGGCCAAATAGGCAAGGCCCGTGTCGACACGCAGCAGATCGGGGATCAACCAACGCCGCAGACGGGCCTCGAACTGATGGCCCGCAAACCGCCCGGAACGGCCGGTCGCATCCTTGATATTGGTCGCAGCAAAGCTGTCGGTCGCCGATTCCAGCCACAATGCACGATACATCGCCATGATATCCGAGGACTTGCCCGGCTTCGCTTCAAACCGCAGCCCACCTGAAACCATGTTATAGCGATGCACCGGCCCGTAGAGCGCTGTTGGACCGAAATCGAACCGGCGCGCGCCATATAGCGTGTCGAATCGGTTATAGGTTCGGCCATCCGCCTTGTCTCCGGTAGCAAGGTCGAAATCGACGGACAGGCGCGGTTGCCACGCGATCGACCAGGTCTGGCCGAGTTCGGCATGGACCAACCAGGCCGACACATTCAGGTTGGTCAGATCATTGGCCCTGGAGGTCGCGCGCGTCTTGCCGAACTGATAGGCGGCTTCCAGATCATAATCGATCTGCGCCGCTTTCGGCTTACGCCAGATGCGAAGTCCTGGCGTCCACAGCCGACGGTTACGGGTCAGACGGTCTGCCCGATCTTCTTCCCGTAGCCCATAGCCATAGACTTCCAGCGTCCCGCCCAGCACGTCGCCCTTGGTCAGGCTTCCGCCGAAAAATTGCAGCGCGCTGCTTTCCTGGTCCCATTCGACCCCATTGTCGAAAATCCCGTCATGATCCTCCGGCAGGCGGATTTGCGGCATGGTCCAAAAAAGGGTGAACCGGTCGCCTCCCTTTCCTGTCACCAGCAGATTGGCACCGGTAAAGGCGTTGGTCGTGTTGCGGAATGTCTGTCGCGCGACCAGCCGGCGCGATCCGACATCCATCGTAAAGCGCCCTGCGGTCAGCGCGGCCTTTGCCTTGTCGTTCAACGAGACGTCAAATCCGACATAGGCCTGGATCAGCTCCAGCGCGTTGACTTCGTTGGTCCCGACTGAGCTGTTCTGCTTCTCGCCATAGCCGCGTGCGTCCCATATTTCGCCGCCGACGCGGAACGGGCCGCCATCATAGTCCACCAGCAATGTCGTCTTGAGCGACCAGAGAAAATCGCTCTCCGCCATATTGGGACGGAATTGTCCGTCGATCCCCTCGATCCGCGATCGAGCGAGGCCCTTGATGGTCAGTTCCTCTGGCGCACCCAAGGCGTCATGCAATGGACCTGCCATTGCCTGGGCGCTGGAAAGGCTGAGAACGGTCAGACAGATGGCGGCGGATCGGCGGGCGCACGGGAACGGCGTGCGACGGCCGCTGCGGCGCGTCGCCCGGAAAAGATCAAGCATGTCGAAAACTCCAGGGATTTTGATCCCTTATAGAACGCCAGTCGGTCGGCGGGCGTTTTCGCCGGCAGAATTTTAGGCGAGGGCTGGTTATCCTATAATTTGATCAATGGATGGTGGGCTGGGCCGGAGCGGCATCGCGAGGATCGGTCATGATCGCGAAACGCGGATCCTGCGATGCCAGTTCGGCGATAGTCTTGGCCGCCCGCTTCGCGATCTGACGCACCCGCTCCTTGTTGACGCCGGTATCGCCTTCCAGCGCATCCAGTGTCGTGATGTCGAACAGGCGGCGCTCGACCACTTCGCGATTATGCGTAAGGCGCGTCTCCAGTTCCTCCAGTTCAGCCGGATCGATAGCGAGATTGTCGGCGCGCCAGACCGACTGGATCTTTTCTGCCGTGGTCTTGGCAGCGCGTTTGGGGCGTGCCTGGCGGCGCATCCGGTCGAGCGCGACATTGCGCAGATGCTCGATATAGCCGTCGATCAGCGTGATCGTCGCCGCTTCTGCCAGATAGGCCGATGCGCCCGCTTCGGTGCGGAACAGCGCTTCTTCGTCCTCGATCATCGCGACGGCCGAGATATCTTCGCCATCCTCGCCGACGCTGATTGCCTCGATGGAGACGGTGGTCGCCTCCACCTTGCGGGCCGAAGGACGCTGATCGGTCATCAGGCGGAAGCGGAGGCTCTGTAATTCACCACGGATCTGCCAGTTCACGAAGGTCGTGAATTGCGCCTTGTCCGGGTCATAGGCCTCGATCGCGCGGTGTACGGCAATGGAGCAGACCTGCTCTGCATCCTCCCAATGACCGACCAGGCCATATTGGCGGATAAAATGGCGGATACGCGGTGCGATGAGCGTCAGGATGCGCGCGAACGCCTTGTCGACGGCGGCCCGCTGACGGGCGGTCTGCTTCTGGCCGTCCTCGGGCAGATTGGCCTTCACCGTGGCAACGGCCGCTTCCAGTGCAATGGTGGTCTTCGACATGTTTCGGTCCTTCGATCACGGCATCGCGACTCTCGCGTGCCCCCCTTTCGACAGGAGCCCTTTTCGCCGACGCTGGTTAACGACTCACTAATCCTATATTTATTTTTTACCTCATTCCTATATTTGTTGCCGCCCGTGTAAGACGGCAGAGGGTTATGCGTCGAACCGCTCGGGGCGGATGTTCCGACCCATATAGTCCAGCAACCAGGCACGATGTGCGGTCGCCGCATCGCCTGTAGCGGCAATTCGCTTTCCGGCGTTCGCAACCCCGACCTGCGCGTTTAGCAGCGTGCGGGCCCGGTCCGGATCGAGTCCTCCTTTAAGAAATCGAATCGCATCGCCGCGGCCCAGATGATGCCCCAGATAGGCGGCCTGGGCGATCGCCTGAGCACCATCTCCGATTGTGACGCCCGCCCGACCCAGCGCGTCCAGATTGGCCTTGGCATAGTCGGCCGTCGCCTGGATCGCGGCCTCGGGATCGTAGCGCAGCGCCAGCAGGGCGGCGCGATCTTCGCCCTTCACCTTGCCATGGCCGTTGAGCCAGCCCTGCTGTCGGGCGACGCCGTTCAGCCAGGTGCCTTCGCGCTCGGCCTCCCCCCGCCAGGTACCGCTCAGGAACTGACCCAGCCCCGCCGCGCTGGACCGCGGGTTGCGCGAATAGGGGAGCCAGCGCCCATCCGATCCCTTCGCCGCCTCGGCATGGACGATCGTGGCGAGCGCCGCCGCCGGCAGGCCGGTGCGCTGCGCTGCCGCGCTCAACGTTCCGGCATAGCCGGCATTGGGGCCATAGCCATGCTGTCCATTGGGGGCGGCCTGCCCTTGCTGCCCCTGCCCGTCCCAACGCGGCGGCGCGTCCGGCTCCTTCTCGACCGTGGACAGATGCGGCTGGGCCGCAGTCTGCGACGTTGCGCCGTTGCGCTCATCGAGCAGCGACAACAGCGCGTCCAGGCTCATTGGCAGCTTCGTCTCGCCACCGATACCCTTGGCCCCGTCCTCCTCGCCGCCAAGCGCCGCACGCCACAGACGGTTCGTCAGTTCGCTGCGTGCCTGCGTGTAGATGACCTCCGCCTTCTGCGCTGCGGTAAGTCCGGACAGTCCCGTCGCACCAATCATCGCCCGCCTCGCAAAGTCCGGTGCGCCTTCAGAAAGGCGACCGCGGCACTGTCATCTAAACCCGCCTGTTCGGCGTTGGCAGTGCGTCGATTGGCATCGTCGCGAAAGCCTTCCGCCGCCACCTCGATCGCGCGAAACGCGCCATAGGCTGCGGCCGCCTTGCCGCGCATCTGGTCGAGCCGGGCGCTCTGCACCGCGCCGTCGCGAGTCAGCCGCTGCTGCTCGGCGCGGATGCGTTCCATATAGGCGTGGGAGGACAGGCCCAGGTCGCCGGCCGCCACATCGGCTTCGCGCTGGATGCTGGCACGGGTTTCATCATGCGCCGTCTCGATCTGGTTCAACAGGTTGACCTGCACATTGATGGCCACGCCCATGGCGTCGATCTCGCGGCGCTGCACGCGCATCGCGGTGTCATAGGGTGTCTTCATCGTTCGTCTCCAATAGCGCCGCGAGCGCCGTAAAACTGTCCTGCGCGAAGCCGCGCTCCTGCTTGCCCTGCTTGAGCAGCGCCTCGATCTGGGGCGCGATCGCCACGGCGCGGTCGACTTCCGCACTGGAGCCGGCGCGATAGGCGCCCAGCCGCACCATCTCCTCCATGTCGCGGAAGGTCGACAGCTCGCGCCGGGCCGCCAAGCGCACCGCATTTTCCTCCTCGGTCAGACAGTGGGGCAGGGTCCGCGACACCGATTTCAGCACGTCGATCGCCGGATAGCGACCGCGCTCGGCGATCTGGCGAGTGATGACGACATGGCCGTCCAATATGCCGCGCACCGCGTCCGCCACCGGCTCATTATGATCGTCGCCATCGACCAGCACGGTGAAGAGGCCGGTGATGCTGCCCTGCCCCGGAAGGCCAGGTCCGGCGCGTTCGAGCATGCGCGGCAATTCGGCAAAGACGGTCGGCGTATAGCCCTTGGTCGCGGGCGGCTCACCGCTGGCAAGACCGATCTCGCGCTGCGCCATGGCGAAACGCGTCACCGAATCCATCAGGCAGAGGACATTGAGACCCTGATCGCGGAAATATTCGGCGATGGTCAGCGTGGTCCAGGCCGCCTGCCGCCGCATCAGCGCCGGCTCGTCGGAGGTCGCGACCACGACGACGCTGCGGGCAAGTCCCTCCGCGCCCAGATCGTCCTGCACGAACTCCTGCACTTCGCGGCCGCGCTCGCCGATCAGGCCAATCACGGCCACGTCGCAGTCCGTCCAGCGTGCCAGCATAGACAGCAGCACCGACTTGCCGACGCCCGATCCGGCGAACAGGCCCAGCCTTTGGCCGCGACAAAGTGGAGCAAACAGGTCGAGCGCGCGCACGCCGGTGCCCAATCGCTCACCGACCCGCGCCCGCGCCGAGGCGGGTGGCGGCGATGCCTTGATGAGGCGCATGTCCGCACCTTGCGGCAGCATTCCCTTGCCGTCGACCGGACGCCCCAGCCCATCGACCATCCGGCCGAGCCAGCCGGCGCTGGGACGCAGGCCGAACTGGCTGGCGGCGAGGTCCGCGCGGGTACCCGACGCGATGCCCTGCGGCTCGCTGAAGGGCATGCAGTGGGCGATGCCATGGTCGAGACCGGTGACTTCCGCTTCGACCCGGCCAGCCTGCGTATCCAGCGTGACGCGCGAGCCGATCTGAGCCGCGCCGGCCAGCCCTTCCACCTCGATCAACGCACCGCGCACTGCGACGACATGGCCGTAGCGGCGATCGGGACTGAGCAGGCGCAGCCCTGCGGCCGCCGCTGCCAATGTGGTCATCGGACGTCTCCTTTCGAAATGACGGAGATTTCAGGCCGCCTGGACGGCCCGGCTCAGCACATCGGCCTCATAGCCGATGAGCCAGCGGCAATCGGCCAGTGCGGGATAGAATTGACCGGTCGCGACCTTCTGCGCGAAGCGGATGCAGACCGCCTTGGCCTCCGGCGCTTCCAGCGCCGCCATCAACCCTTCCAGCCGCGCCAGCAGCGCGGCCTGATGCTTTTGCAGATCGCCCTGGTCGATATAGGCCATCATGCAGGCGAAATAGAGCTGGCGTGCCGGCGTGTCCGCCTCCTCCGGCTTCATCACCTCACGTCCGCGCAGGATTGTGGCGCCATTTTCCACCACCAGATCGGTGCGCCCGACCGACCGCAGCACCGCACCATTCACGATCAGCGGCTCTTCATTGCGAAGCGAAATGCGAAGCGTCATCCGATTATCCCCACTTGAGCGTTTTCACAGCGGGCGGACTCGCCTGCTGGCTCGAAAAACGCGGCAAACAAAAGACTGGAGCGGTCGGCCCGATAGTCGGGACCAAGCTGTTCCAGTGCGCCCCGAAGCGCAGTCATATCCAGATTATAGGATGATCGACCCGGCAGCTTTTGCCGGGTGCCGCATTTTTTTGCAGCCTCTCGACGGGGTGCGGGGAATCCCTCCTACAATGAAGCCGTAACCGGGTCGGGCATGCCGAGCACGCCGCCCACGCATGGGAGAATGATATGAGCCTCTATTCCGCTCTTTATGCCGGCGTCTCCGGCCTTGGGGCACAGGCGGGCGCCATGGCCACCGTCGCGGACAATATCACCAATGTGAACACGGTCGGCTACAAGGGCGTATCGGCCCAGTTCCAGACGCTCGTGGCCGGCGGCCAGCTGAGCAACGGCTATTCCGCCGGCGGCGTGTCGGCCGCGCCCAAGGCGCTGATTTCCAAGCAGGGCCTGCTCCAGGCGTCGAGCAGCCTGACCGATATCGGCATCGACGGGTCCGGCTTCTTCGTCGTGCGTTCCGGCACCGATACGGGCGACACCGTGTCCTTCACCCGCGCCGGTTCCTTCGTGCCGGACTCGCAGGGCTATCTGCGCAACGCGGCGGGCTATTATCTCCAGGGCTGGCCGCTCGACGCCGATGGCAATTATGTCGACAACGGTAACCTCAACACGCTCGAAGCCATCCGTCCGAGCGCGCTGACCGGTTCGGCCCAGCCAACCACAAAGATCGCGTTGCGCGCCAACCTCCAGTCGACCGCCGAGCCGATCACCGGCGCCTATGTGCGCGGGTCGATGGCGTCGGGCGCGCTGTCGCCGCAATTCTCCCGTTCGGTCGAAGTCTATGATTCGCAGGGCACGCCGCACCAGCTGACCTTCAACTTCGTCAAGACCGCCGCCAACGAATGGGTCGCGGAAATCTCCGGCGATCCGACCGACATCACCAGCGTCGGCGGCACGACCATCACCGACGGCGTGCTGGCGAGCGGCACGGTCAAGTTCAATGCCGACGGCAGCCTGGACCTGGCCGGCTCCGACCCGGCGCTGTTCAACGACCTCGACATCGGCTGGGCCAATCAGGCCGGATCCAGCCCGATCCGCCTCAGCCTCGGCAGCGACGACGGGCTGGATGGCCTGACGCAGTTCGGCAGCGATTCCGCGCTGCTTTCCTCCACCGTCGACGGCGGCATGCTCGGCACTGTGGCGTCGGTCGAGATTTCGGATCAGGGCGTCGTCAGCGCCATTTTCGAAGACGGCACGTCGCGCGCCATCTACCAGCTGCCGATCGCCACCTTCCAGAATCCCGACGGCCTCACCCGCATCAGCGGAAATGCCTATATCATGTCGTCGGAATCCGGGAATGTCGCGATCAACAAGCCGGGTTCACTGGGCGCCGGCACCATCGCGGCGGGTACGCTGGAAGCGTCGAACGTGGATCTGGCGCAGGAATTTTCCAACATGATCCTGTTCCAGCGCGCCTACAGCGCATCGTCGAAGATCATCACGACCGTCGACGAAATGTTGCAGGAAGTCAGCAACCTGAAGCGCTGATGTCTTCGCGCCCTGCCCCTTGCCCTGATTTGTCGAAGGACCAGCCGCCTTGTCCCTGAACGAGATATTGAATTCCGCCATGTCGGGCCTGTCCGCCTCGCAGGCGGGACTGCGGTCGGTGTCCAACAACATCGCCAATGTGGGAACCCCCGGCTATGCCCGCGAGCGCGTCTCGCTGAGCACCGGAGTGACGGGCGGGCGCGTGTCCGGCGTGATCGTCGGCGAACCATCGCGGGTCGCCGACAAGTTTCTGGAAAATGCCGTCTACCAGCGCGGCGGCGCGGCGGGCAGGTCGGAAGTCGTCTCCTCCTATCTCGACCGGCTCCAGTCGTTGCTCGGCGCACCGGATTCGAGCGCCGGCCTTGCCGCGCGGCTGAGCGCCCTTTCCTCCTCCGCGGCGGAAATCACCAGCCTTCAGGGATCCGCCCAGTCGGTGGCGCTGTTCACCGGCAATGTCGCCGACAGCCTCGACACGCTCAACCAGTTGCAGAAGGACGTATCGAGCCTGCGCGCCGACGTGGAGACGGAGGTCGGCTATACGGTCGATCGGGTCAACACACTGCTGCGCCAGATCCACGACCTGAACAGCGAAGTCGCCCGGCTTGACGGCCTTGGCCGCAGTTCCTCCGGTCCGGCCGACCAGCGGATGAGCGCGCTGGAGGAACTGAGCGGCCTGATCGACATCAGCGTGCGCGAACAGTCCGATGGCCGCGTCACCATCGACAGCGCTTCGGGACAGGTATTGCTCGACAAGCGGCTGCGCCAGCTCAGCTATCCCTCCGGCGCGGGCGCGTCGCAGAACAGCTATCCGCCGATCGACATCCGCTTTGCGTCCGACAATGGCGTGATGGGCGCGTCGACCGGCGAGCAGATCGATTCATCCGCCGTGGGGGGCAAGCTAGGCGGTATGCTCGACATGCGCGACCGGGCGCTGCCCAATTTTTCCGAACAGCTCGGCACGCTCTTTTCGGGCCTTGCCCAGAGCCTCAATGCCGTGTCGAACGCCGGCACCACCCTGCCCCCGCCCAACGGCCTGACCGGCGAGACCAACGGCCTGATCGGCACCGACCGGCTGGGTTTCACCGGCAAGGCGGTGTTCGCGGTCGCGGCGGCGGACGGGACGCTGGTGCAGAAGGTGACGGTGGATTTCGACGCGCTGGGTGCGGGCGCCACGGTGGACGATGCCGTCGCCGCGATCAATGCCGGCCTGTCGCCGGCCGCCACCGCCAGCTTCACCGATGGCGTGCTGTCGATCAAGGCAAGCAACAGCAGCCAGGGCATCGCCATCGCGCAGGATCCCGACGCGCCCAGCGACCGGGCGGGGGTAGGCTTCTCCCAGTTCTTCGGCCTCAATAACCTTATCCGGTCGGACAGCAGTTCGCTGGTGCCGTCGGGCTTCACCGCCGCCGATCCCCATGGCTTTGGCGCAGGCGAGACGACCGAGATCGCGCTGCGGGATTCGACCGGAAAGCTGCTCGCCAGCTACACCATGACAGGATCGGCCGGCCCGACCTTCGGCGATCTGATGACCGAACTGAACGGCAGTCCGCTTGGCCAGTATGGCAGCTTCGCGCTGGACGACAAGGGCCGGGTCCAGTTCACGCCCAACAGCACGAGCGCGGGATCGACTCTGTCCATCCCGTCGGATTCGACCAGCCGCCATGGCACGGGCCTGTCCTTTTCCGCCCTGTCGGGGCTGAGCGGCGCGGCGAGTGGTCTCAGCACCGCCGAAGTGCGCGCGGACATTGCCGCCAAGGCCGGCAACCTGCCGCTCGCCCGGTTGCAACTGGACGTGCCGGTGGGATCGAAGGCGATCGGCGCAGGCGATCTGACCGGCGCGACCGGCTTCATTGACGAACTCGCCCGGACGTTCGACTTCGGCAAGGACGGGTCGGCCACGATCGAGACATTCGCCAGCCGCCTGCTGGGCGGCGCGGGAACCGAGGCCTCCCTCGCGCAGACCAACTATGCGGGCGCGGCGGCGCGCTTCGACGACGCGGTCGGTCGGCGCGACAGCTATGCCGGCGTCAATGTGGACGAGGAACTGGCGCAGATGGTGGTGTTGCAGAACAGCTATTCCGCCTCCGCCCGCGTCATGACCACCGCGTCGGAAATGTACGACACCCTCCTCCAGATGCTCAGATAAGGAGCCAGAGCGATGACCCGCGTAGCCACCATTCCCCTGCAACGGACCTTGTCCAGCGCCATGCAACGGTCCCAGCAGAATCTGGCGGCCAGCCAGTTGCAGCTGACCACCACCAAGAAGGCGCATGACTATGCGGGCCTGGGCATCGACGCGGTTCGCACCCTGTCTGCCCGGTCGATGCTGGAGCAGCAGAAAAGCTATCAGTCGGTGGCGAGCCGGGTCGGCACGACCCTGTCGCTCTACGACGCCAATATCAACCAGATCGACGACAGCCTGTCCAACCTGCGGACCGAGTTGATGACGGCGCTGGGGACCGGGGATTCGCCGGGGCTTCAGGGACTGGTCGAGGGCAGCTTCGCCGATATGCGTAGCGCGCTCAACGCGACCGAGGCGGGCCTGCCGATCTTCGCCGGGTCGCAGACCAACGACCTGCCGGTGGTGCCAGAAACGCTCGCCGACCTGGCCGCGATGGATCCGGCCGATGTGTTCGTGAACGACAAGGTGCTCCAGTCGGGCCGCATGGGCGACGGCGTGGATGTCGAATATGGCATCGGCGCGAGCGATGTCGGGGCGAAGCTGGTTCCCGCCTTCCAGACGCTGGCGGCCGCCGGGCCGTTCGGCGAGCGGCTGACCGACGCGCAGAAGGATGCGATCCGCCAGGCGCTCGACGAACTGGATGTGGGCCTGACCGACGTTCGCGCGGTCAATGCCGAAAATGGCCGCAAGCAGAAGCAGGTCGAGATGCTGGAAACCCGCGCCAAGGACCGGGAAATCCTGCTGACCGACGTGATCGGA
The DNA here is from genome assembly GCF_035511395.1 of Sphingobium sp. Taxonomy (GTDB): domain Bacteria; phylum Pseudomonadota; class Alphaproteobacteria; order Sphingomonadales; family Sphingomonadaceae; genus Sphingobium. The sequence continues at coordinate 5,354 of NZ_DATKFP010000420.1, read as the reverse complement.
TCGGTCGAGGACGCCGATCTGGGTCAGGTCGCGCTCGACATCTCGCAACGCCAGACGATCCTCGAAGCCTCCTATTCGGTCTTCTCCCAGCTTTCCAGCCTGTCGCTCACGCGCTTCCTGGACTGATCCGCCGCCGCCCGGCCCGGCCTCCCACTTTCGGGCCGGGCGGTTTCGGGACCGTGCCGTCCGCTTGCCCCCCACGCGGACGGCGCATCCATACGTTCCGTCAGGCTGCCGCGCAGCCTACAGTCCCCACTGTTGCCCGGCAGCAGGCGGAACGGGGAGAGGGCGATCCCCCCGGATCACCCTCTCCTTTCGGGGTGGCCGGCGCCGCGACAGGCGATCGGGGTCGGGGCGGCAAATAGGACATCGCGGGCTTAACTTCGCATGTTTCCCGCTGATTTTGTCATTTCATTATACATGTTGGAAATAATATTATCGCCGGCATCATGCGGCTGACGGTGCGAATGAATCGTGGGCCGGTGTAGCAGGTCCGGTGGCTGTAGGACAGGATGTCGGGTGCGGAGCGGAGCGACGATCCTCGACTTCGCAATCCCGGCGCAGGCCGGGCTTCATCTCCCCAGCGCTGTACCGGACGTAAGGTCAGGAGATGGATTCCCGCCTTCGCGGGAATGACGAAAAGGGGTGGTTTGCGGAATGTCGGCTTTCGGACGCGATCGTCGCTTATGAGCCTTCAATTCCAGTCGATTTCAGACCGCACCATTGACTGCGCGAACCCTTTGGCCTGAATGACAGTAGGGAAAGCTGGTCCGCTAATCTGACTGAAGTAGGCATAATAGAGCAGTCCCTGTTCGCCCAACGGTTCCGGCTGCTCGCCTTCGATAAGTTACTGGTCTGCCTCCGCGATGGCGTAGCCATAGTCGAACGTGAGGCCGATGATACGGACTGGCATGAGGCCTGAGCCCCCGTATTGCCATATGCCTTTTGCGACAGTCGCGGCTTCAATCTCATTGTCCGTCATGTTGGCTTTGTGACAATACGAATAAATGTCTGCAAGTGAGATCGGGTGCAGACGATCTCATGTCCGCAAATGGTCGCCTGCCGCTGGGCAGTTTTCCAACCCCGAACCGGACCAGCGCGTTATCGGCGATGCGGAGCGATCCGCACGTTAGGAACGACGATGCCGGGTGGGGAGTGGACAGTCCGGTGTCGGAAAGCGTGCGATAGTTTACAGACATGAACGCTCAGCGAGCGTGAACAAAAACTCAGTGTCGCTTGAGCGATCCGAGTATGGGCAGCATTATCCAAAGTCCGACAAATAACAGCGCAATGGATACCTGCTTGTCATATCCGCCAAAGATGCCCCAACCGAGTTGATAGCTCGCTTCACTAACCAAAAACAAAGCAAGCCATATGCCTACCTTGATCCGCTGACGCGAGGACGGTGGATGTGGATGCCAGTCGATATCTCGCAATGTTGACAAATGTCCTCGCATCCATTCGCGCTTGGACGCATCATATTGGGTATCTCTGACGCGGATGTCGTCGTCATCAGCCCAATGACTTAATTCCTCCCATGCAGCCTTCTCGCGCTCATCAAGGACTAGCGGGTCGGGTATCGCTCTATCGAGTTCATGTGCGGTAACGTCACCGCCGTCAGCAACCCGCTCAAGCAAAGCTATCAGATTTGGGCGGGCCGAAGTCATGTTGGGCATTATGCACCTGATAGGAATGTCCGCAATCGGGGAAGCCGCAAATCTCCTTCTACGTCCACACATGGTCGTTACCTGACCTCCGACCATTCGTCCTTGCCCTGCCGAGCGGGCGCGAAAGTCAAACCCGGTCCGCAAGACGGAACTGCGGGGGTGAGAACCATCGCCACCCTCATCCCTTCGCCGGAGCCTGGTCCAGCAATGCCGCCATGTCGCCCGCCGGGCTGGCGCCGGGGATGGCGGCCATGGCGCGGGCGAGGGTTTCGGGGTTGGTGGAACCGGGCGAGCCGGTCAGCAGGTCGAACACCGCCGCCGTCCTGAGACCGTGGAAGCTCGCCTGATAGCGGCCGCGCAGGGCGGCCAGCGCATCCTCTCGCCCCAGCATGGCGAGCGAGATGGCGTGGCGCAGGACCATTGTCTGGTCGACTTCGCTCAGCGATCGGGCGGTCGGCAGGGCGCCCGCCGTTTCCGCCGCCAGTCCCTTCCAGTCGCGCTGTTTCCAGAGGATTTCCGCGCGCAGCGCCGTGGCGCCGGGGACGTCCTGTAGCACGGCCAGCGCTTCGGGGACGCGGCCGATCTGGGCGTAGGCCACCGCCTCCACCCGCTTGCGCGCGTGGATCATGGCGTCGGGATAGCTGGGATCGGCGGACCGCTTGAGCAGGTCGATCGCCCGGTCCGGCCGCCCGGCCAGGATATGCAGGCCGGCGACCCGCGCCGACAGGGGACCGCGGGCCAGATCGCCGGCGCGGTTGAACAGCTGATATTCCAGCAGGTCCGCCGCGCGTGCATAGATGCCGGCCGCTTGCAGCCGTTCCGCGAGGCGGCTGACCAGCAGGTCGCCCTGCGCGCCGCTGGGCGACAGGTCGCGATAGTCCCAATAGAGGCCCGCCGCCTGTTCCAGCGGCAATTTGCGCGCGGGATCGAGCGCGTCGGCGAGTTTCGCCTGAAGGCCGGGCAGGAAATCCGCGCCCTGCCGCGCACCGTCGAAGAAGCGGAACAGCGTCGCGCCGGCCGACAGGCTGCCGCGCAGGTCGCCGCCATCGGCGCTGAGCCGATATGTGAGGCGCAGCGCGCGTTCCTCGATCGCGTCGCCGCGCCAGGCGTAACGCAAGGCCGCCAGTCGCTTGAGCACAGCCTTGTTGTCGAGCGTGCCATGCGAGACTTCGGCCTCGATCTCGCTCAGGCGCGCGTCCATGCGCAGCGCCATGCCGCCCGACTGCTCGACGCGGGCGAAGCGCAGCCGCGCCTGATCGGGATGGCCCAGCGCCAGTTCCGCCCGGCCGCGATACAGGTTGGCGGCGGGATCGCGATCCGGCACCCCGTTCAGCCAGCGCAGCGCATCCTCCGGCCGGCCGGCCTCTACCCCGGCGCGCGCGGCGGCAAGCGCGAACGCCTTGCGCCGGGGACCGGCGAAGGCGGGCGCGGCGCAGCGCATCTGTTGTAGCGCCTGGTCGGCAAAGCCGCTCTGCGCCAGCGCGCGCATCCGCCAGATGCAGGCTTCCGCATTGCCGGCGAGCGTCGTCGCCGCCAGTTCCTGCGCCGCGTCGTCATAGCGTTCGAGCTGGATCAGCGCGGCTCCACGCGCGAGGCGCCACGCGTCGACCATGGCAAGGTCGGGATCGTCCTGCCGCATCACGTCGAGCACGCCCAGCGCCTCCGCGCCGCGTTCCTGCCCGATCAGGCTGCGCGCATAATCCCAGCGCGCCTGCTGGCGATCGGCCTGCCGCGCGGTCGCGAGGATGCGCCACGCCTTGTCCTGCGGGATGACGCTCCACGCGGCAGGGCCGGTGATGGCGGGTTGCTGCGCCAGATCGGCGGCGAAACCGGGCAGGCGGGCGGTTTGTGGAGTGGCAGGCGGGCTGGCCGGCGGCGGCAGGTCGGCGCTGGTGAGTAGCGCGGTCGAGGCGAGCAGCAGGAAGCGCTTCACGATCCGGCCCCCGGCATCAACCCGAACCAGGCGATGAGGACGCCGCCGACCGCGCAGCCGATCAGGAACAGGACGGCGGGCAACAGAAAGCTTCCGCCCGATGGCGGTACAGATGCCTGAGCGCCGGGAACGGGCGCCTGCGCCGCTTCCGCCACGGGCACGACATTCGCCTCCGCGCGGTCACTACGGCGGCGCGTCGGGGGGGCTGCCCCCGTGCCGGAGGAAAAGACCCGGACCTTGCCGGGCCGCTGATCGCTGCTCATCTGCACCTGCCTCAAGATATTTCCCTCTATTATAGAGGAAGAAGGGCGTCGAAGCGGTCGACAGGCCGCCCAAATCTGACGCGGCGCCCGATCCGGAGGCAATGATGACCCGTTCCGCCCTGACCGCCAGCGCCGTGCTGGCCGCGTCCATCGCGATCGCCGCGCCCGGCCATGCGGCCGAAGTCCAGGGTACGGATTTCGTCACCATGGACGAGATCAGCGTGCCGATCGTCGATGCGAGCCGGGTCGAAGGCGTATTGCGCGTGTCGATCGTGTTGCAGATGCGGGACGCCGACGGCGCGACTCGGCTGGCGCAGCGCATGCCCGAATTGCGGGCCGCGGGCCTGAGCGCGGCGGTGGAGTTTGCGCGGCTCCACGCCTCCCCCTTCACCCCGGTCGATGCGCGCAAGCTGGCCGCCGCGATGACGCCCGCGCTGAGCCGCGTCGATGCGGGGATCGCCAAGGTTCTGATCGTCAGGCTCTCCGCCTTCACCGCCTGATCCATCGTCTCGCGACAGGAAAAAGGGCCGCTCTCCATCGGGAGAGCGGCCCTTTTTTCATTTGCCGGCGGGCGGTGTCGTGCCGGGTGGCGGGGCGCGGCGGCGCGGCGGAATCGCGCGGGCGACCTGCGGCGCCTTCTGTTGGATCACCTTGCGCCCGGCGAGCGACATGGTGAGTTCGGCCGCTGCGTTCGGACTCATGGCCGCCATCAGCAAGGCCGTGGAGCGCTCGCGCATACGGCGGGCGACCTGGGTCTGCACTTCCAGCTCTAGCTTCTCGAAGATCGGCGCGGCGCGCGCGGGCTTCATGGTCTGGTAAATGCGGGCGAGATCGTCATAGGGCTGGCTCGGTTCGACCGCCGCCCCGCCCGGTTGCGCGCCGGCGGCGTTCGCCTCCCCCTGCCGCGCGCGCATTTCCGCGGCGAGCCGCGCCTCACCCGCCTTCGCCGCCTGCTCGCGCATGTCGAGCTTGCGCTTTTCGGCGGCGAGGGTGCGGTCGCGCTGCGCCATGCTGTCCTGCAAGGATATGCCGAGCCGGGTCGCCATGTCGGTGTCGGCGGACAGCGGAGCCGCCAACGCTAGGGCGTTAGCGATCACCCCCAGCCCTGCCGCGCCGAGCAGCAGGGTCGATGGTCGTCGCACAAATTGCCGCAGGCGGCCGCCTTCCCCTTCCGGCGCGGCCATGCTTCTGGTGGGGCTCATGCATGCCCCGCGACGGGGGTGTCGGCCGTCACCAGCGGCGTAGCGGCGGACGACGCCTTGCCGCGGCTGGATGCGGCGCGCGAGCGGGTCTTGCGCGAACCCTGACGGCGGGTCGCGCTCTGCTTCTTGGCGGGGGCCGGCGCCTTCGCCTCATTCTGGGCGGCGACCGCGTCCATGATGCGATCGGCCACGGCATTGCCGATACCGACCATCACCGACAATTCGTCGCGCAGCGCTTCGCTGCTGGCGGCGGCGCGGCTTTGCGCCACGACTTCGGTGGCGAGCACGA
>NZ_DATKFP010000419.1:0-15113 GCF_035511395.1 Sphingobium sp. | reverse complement strand
ATAGGGGCCGTGCTGATCGGAGACGTGCGTGTAAAAGGAAAAGCCCGGATCGACGCCGTATTTGGCGTTGAAGTCCCCGGCGCCGCTGCCGCGCTTACCCGAGCGGAAGAACTGGCCGTCCGATGAGGACGTCGTGCCCTGACCCCATACCGCCGCGATCGGCAGCGCGTGATGGGCATCGATGATCCGTGCCAGGGCGGCTTTGTAGTTGTCGGGTGCGATATAGGCCGATCTTGTCCAGACGAGTTGGTCAGGAGTAACACCCTGGCTCGCCTGTGCCATGCGTGCGAGACCAAGGTTGGAGCCATCAGCCAGGATCGCGGCGAGCAAGGCGTTTTCGTTGTCATGCTGTTCCCGGGTCCGAAGATTGAGGAACGTCTGCGTAAAACCGGTCGCGCGTGCAACCTCGTGGAGCAGTTCGGTGATGCGCACGCGTGGCATCAGGCTGTCGATGCGCGCGGCGAGCGCTTTGGCGGCAGCGGACTCGTCGGCACGCACTGGAGTGATGGACAGCTTGCCGTCCTTGAACGTGACGCCCTCGACCTGGCCGCGGGCAAGGCGATGGGAGAAGCGTTTCAGCCGCCGGTCGAGTTCGCGACCCCGATCGGCGATCCATTCGTTGGCGGTCGCAGGCAGCTTCAGGTCGGTGGCGATCGGCGCAGCCTCGGCGGTGGAAAGCATGTAGCTGTCGAACTTGCGATAATTGGACGAGCGCTCGACCCACACGTCGCCCGAGCGCCATTTGTTGCGCAGGTGCGCCATGAGGCCGGTTTCCCAGAGCCGGCGATCAGGCTTGTCGCCGCCCTCCTTGACCAGCGTCCGCCAGTCCTTGCGGAACGGCATCGGCGCGGCCGGGGGTACATCGCGGCGTCCCGAGCGGTTCATTTCGCGCAGCGTGTTCACGGCCGCGATCGTCGACGCGCTGCCGCGTCCAGCCTTGAAATCGATGGCTTCGAGAAGCAGCGGCGTGAATTTGCGCAGCCGGCTCCACTGGTCCGCCGCCCGCAGCAAGGGGTTCTCGCCCGCAAGACTGGCGATGGTGCGGGCTTCGCCGCGTGCGCGGAGCAGCTTGTCCCAGCCCACTGCTGCATCGACCGCGACGAAGCCATCAATCCCGCTTTCCTGTGCTTCCTCCAGCGCAGCGACCGTGCGATCGAACAGCCGCATGATGCGCCCGACATCGCGCGTGGTTGCCGCGTAGCTTTTCTTTTGCTTGTTGTTGCCGCGCGTAAAGCTGCCGCCGATAATGCGATCGGCCATGTCGAGCGCGGCGTCGATCAGTTTTGCCTCCTGGTCGAGGATCATCGCCGCAAGCGTAGCGCGCCGACGCGACGGTGTATAGCGACTGATAAGCTGCGCAGAGGAGGCACGACCCTCGCGGACGAGCTGGCGAAGCCGATCGGGATGGATCGCGTCGCCGATCGCGACGGGCAGCCCGATGTCGCGCACGCGCGCCAGTCGGTCAAGCAACCCGCGCACATTGTCCGGCGTCGGGGCGGTGGTAATCTCGCGCAGCCAGGCGAGCGGCGTCAGCCCGGTCTGCGGATCGACGACCAGCACAGCATCGAGCTTGGCCAGGCTGTCGGCGGATACACCAACGAGCAGGGCGTCGTAGGCACGCAGTCGCGCGCGGGCGCGACCGGCGATTCCGGCACGCTCGATCACCGACGGCGATGGCAGCGTGATACACGACGCCCGAAGCGCTTCGGTGATACCGATCACAATGGGCACCCCGCGATCGGTCGACCATGCTGCTTTGGCCCCGGCCTCGATCAGCAAAGGCAGGTCGGCATTGGTCGGCTGTCGCAATCCGAGCGCCGCCTCGGCGTCGCGTGCGTGAACAGACGCGGTGGCGGGGCGTGCAGCGTAGCGGTCGAACGCCGAAGCGAAGACGCCAATCTGTTCACCCATAAAGGCGACAAGGTGTTCGGGCGCGCCCTCCTCGAGCGTGAAGCCGAACCCGGGATGGCGAAGCAGCGCAAACTGCACCGCGAAGCCGAGCCGGTTTGTGTCGCCACGCTTGGCCACGACGGAAACGAGGTCGCGCGGCGACAACATATAGTGCCGCGCGAGATCCTCGCGGGTCTCGGGCACGCCGAACAGCGCACGCCGTTCGGCATCAGTGAGGAGGTCGCGTCGTGCCATGGTGAAATCCGTCCACAAAAGGGTGAGAATAATCGTGGACATACGGTCTTAATGAGACGTAGTCTCTGGACGGTTTTGGGTGGTGTCGCGCAGCCTCGGCGTCGACGTCCCTAGACCGGACGTTTGGGAGACGGTGGTTGAGCGGCATATTGGGCTACGCGCGCGTGAGTACCGGCGACCAGGATGTCGCCGGGCAGACGATGCGTCTCGAACAGGCGGGTGCGATCAAGGTGTTTACCGACGTGCGATCGGGCAAGTCGATGGACCGACCCGGATTGGCCGAACTGCTCGCGTACGCGCGCGCCGGCGACACGCTGGCGGTCGTCCGCCTTGACCGACTCGGTCGTTCGCTCGGCGAACTATTGACTGTCGTGACAGCCCTGAAGGAGCGCGGCATCGCGCTGCTTAGCCTCGAGGAGAAGCTCGACACCTCGTCGGCGGCAGGCGAACTTGTGTTCCACGTCTTCGGCTCGATCGCGCATTTTGAGCGGCGGCTGATCGCCGAGCGGACGAAGGACGGTATCGCCGCGGCGCGGGCCAAGGGCAAGTTACCGGGCCGCCCGCCGTTGGACCCTGAAAAGGCGAAAGCCGCCCTCAACCTGGTCGTGGCGGGAATGTCGCCAACCCATGCTGCGCGCCAGCTCGGCCTTGGCCGTGCTACCGTTTATCGGGAAATGGCGCTCGCTGGCGTCCGGCGCACTGCCCCCTGAGCGGTGTTCGCCATCCGTTCGTACTTAGAGTAATTCAGATAACATCTGATGCGATGACCTCGACTTGAGCGCGCGGATGCTGTGGGGCGACGACGCCGCTTGGTAGGCGGCGATCAGCGGCTCGTTGACGACGATGCGCTCGACCGCGTGCATCTTCACCACCGCCCAGGAGAGATCGTCGGCCGCCGCCATAGGAGCTACCGCCGTTTTCGCCGCGATCAAGACGTTGTCGTCGAGGTGCGCGGGGTGATCCATCTGTCGGTTTCAGAATAAGCCCGGACTGGAAAATGGCGCATTTCTTTCATTCATATTTCTAAATAACAGCGGACTCTCGCGGTCTGAAGCATTTTTTGATAGAATAACCGTGGACTGCGCTGAGCGAGTCTCCAGCGCTTTCGTGGGCAAGGTGATGGCCGATACAGGCACTACCCTGACACGCGCCGATACCGGCGCATGGCGCATCGCTTGCGATCGCGAGCCGGTCATTCGTGCGCTCGTCGCGATGCCAACCCTCACCCGTTCTGCCCTCCTGTGCGCCTGCGCCGAACTCAGCCTGAGCAGGACGAGGGTCTTCGAACTTGTCGCACGATACCGAAAGGATCCCGTCACGACCTCGCTTTTGGATCAGGGACGCGGCTTTCCGAAAGGCGGATCCCGCCTGGATCCACAACTGGATCAGATCATCGATACGACGATCGAGAGCTTCTACCTGACCCGCCCGAAGCCGACGATGGCCCAGCTGGTCCGGAGGGTCAGAGAATTATGCCACGAAGGCAGCCTCAAACCGCCCGCCCGTGGGACGATCGCAGCACGCGTCGCTCTCGTAGAACGAAACCGACTGGCGAAGGCTCGCGACGGCCGCAAAGCCGCCAGCGATCATTACCGGCCTGTGGTGGGATCATACTTCGCCGACCACGCCTTGCAGGTGGTCCAGATGGATCACACTCCCGCCGATATCATCATAGTCGACGAGCATTTTCGGAGGCCGCTCTGCAGGCCAACTCTCACCCTGCAGATCGATCTTGCAACCCGCGTCATCCCTGGTTTCTACATCTCGCTCGAGAGCCCCTCGGCTACGTCGGTGGGCATGGCCATTCGCCATGCAGTCCTCGGAAAGACAGCTTGGCTTGAAGAGCGGGAGATCAGGCTCGAATACCCCGTCTATGGTATTCCCGATGCCCTCCATCTCGACAACGCTCGGGAGTTTCATTCCCATGCACTCGCGCGTGGATGCCAGCAGCATGGGATCGAACTGAAATATCGTCCCATCGCCACACCCCACTATGGGGGTCACATTGAGCGCCTGATCGGCACGATGATTGGCGAAGTGCATCTGCTCCCGGGCACGACCTTCTCCAACGTGAAGGCAAAAGGCGATTACGACGCAGAGGGTCAGTCGTGCATGACCCTTAAGGAATTTGAGCTCTGGTTCACGCTTCAGGTCGGAATCTATCATGGTTCAGTTCATCGCGAACTGGGCGTTCCACCGCTGACGGCGTGGAACGATGCCAATACTACACGCGCGGTGCCGCTGCGGCTGCCGGCTGACGCGGACCGTTTCCTTCTCGATTTTCTGCCCTTCGAGATGCGCCGCGTTCGGCGGGAAGGTGTCGAGCTGTTCCACGCCTTCTACTGGCACGGCGCTTTGGCGCCCCTCGCCGCGAACTGCGACAGAAAGCTCCCGATCAAATACAGCCCGCTCAATCTTTCGAGCGTCTACGTCGAGCTGCCAGATGGCGAGCATCTCACGGTGCCCCTACGCGATCGGCGCCGTCCTCCAATCACCAAATTTGAGCATGACCTTGCCGTGAAGGCATTGCGCGAACGCGGACGCCTTGCAGTCGACGAAAACTCCTTGTTCGAAATGGTGCGCGAACAGCGGCGGATAATCGTCGAGGCCATCGACCGGACTAAATCCGCGCGCAGATCGACACAGCGAATATCCTACGCCCTGGGGCAAGACCCGCCACACTCAGAGATGCTCTCATTGCCAACGCCAATGGACGCGGCACCGCCCTGTGATACCGAACCTGTCGTGCCCTTCACGATCGAGGAGCGAACATGACCGACCTCTACGATCACCTGTTTCCCGCTTACCGGGATACGGCATCGATGCCGGACGATGAACGGATCGACTGGCTGCGGCGAGACCGCTGGATGGCGCTTCCGCAAGCCGGAGAAGCGCTCAGACGGCTGGAGGATGTGCTGACCTATCCCCAACGCGGCCGGATGCCGTGCCTCCTGCTGTTCGGTACCACCGGCATGGGCAAGAGCGAGATCGTGAATAGGTTCGCTGAGCTGCACGCCTCGTCGTACGACCAGCGCGCCGGGCTCACGACAATGCCGGTGGTGGTCGTTCAGATGCCTCCGCAGCCAAGCGAGGAGGAGTTCTACACCGAGCTGCTGTTGGCGATGAACCTCACAGAGTTCGAGCATATGTCCCTGCGATCGCTCCGCTCGCTTTCGCGTCGAATGCTCGCTGAACTCGGCGTGAGGGTTCTCGTGCTCGACGAGATCGACAAGATGCTGGCCGGGTCGCCGCGGCAGCAGCGCATCTTCCTCAATACGATCCGCTTCCTGACAAACGATTTGAAGATACCAATCGTATGCGCCGGTACCGAAGACGCGCGGATTGCGGTCTTGACCGATCCTAACCTTGCTGATCGTTTTGCTGCATTCGAACTGGTCCCGTGGCGCAACGATCAGGCGTTCCGACAGCTCATGGCCAGCTTTTCCGGACTGCTTCCGCTGCGCCTGCCCTCGCAGCTCGATGCAAATGACGTGCGTCAACGCGTCCTCAACCTGAGCCAGGGCGTAACGGGTCGGATTTTCCGCCTTATGGAAGCCCTCGCCATCGCCGCGATCCGTAACAAGCGGGAGATGATCGACGCGAGCAGCTTCGATGACGAGGCGCTGTTGCTTCCCCTAGTATCGATGCAGGTGATCGCCAATACCAACCGGACTTTGCGTCGGCGCGTCGCGTGATCCCGCCTCCGGCGCCATTTCCCGATGAGCTGCTGACTTCTTGGCTTGCCCGACAGAACTGCCGTGTCCGCGGTCGAGTTTTTCAGGACCCGGAGGTCGTTCTCGATCGCAGGGGCCGCTGGCGTCTCCCGGACATTCACCCGCCAGCTGCCTGGTTGAAAGCGGTGTCACTAGAGTTCGGCGTACCTCCCTCCAGCCTCGCAGAGATCACCATCGGCCGCCGCCATCCGGGCATACCGCTTGATTTCCTCGCGTGGGACGCGCCGCCATTCCAGACTGAGCATGAGACCCTTCGCCCCATTCCAAGACTGCACGTGAGCTGGTGTACGCGGTGTCTGGCCGAAGATTATGCCGCTGGCCAGCCAGCCTATCTGCGCCGGCGCTGGGTACTGGCGGTATCCGGCTTTTGCCACAAACACAAATGGCCGCTCCAGGACCGATGTGCTGCGTGCGGCTGCTTTCGCTGGAGGCTCTCAGCTGCTGCGAGCGGCCCGTTGCGCATGATCTGCCGGGGCTGCTGGCGCCCGCTTGAGAGGGCGGCTCCCGAGACACTTGTCGCCGATCAAAACGCCGTGAATTGCTGGGATCACGTCATCGAGTTGGAGGTTGCAGTGGCGACCGCCCTTCGTGGCAGGACACCAGACCAACACCGTTTCAACTTCACTTCGGCCGACCAACTGCTCAACGAAGTGCGCGACATCTGGCAGTTGCTCGTCGGCCATCATCGTTCCTGGGCACGGACCGACATCCCCCTGAACAGCTACGTCTGTCCGGCCATGACCCCCGGATCGGATCCGCCCGAATTTCACTCGAGTGACAAGTTGCACCCGATGGCGATCGCCAGCATAGCCATGCGTCGCTCTATGCTCTCCGCGGTCAAAGGCATTCTCGACCCTCGCATCGAGACTGGGAGAGTTCTGTTTGGCGAGCATAAGCCGCCGGCAATTGAGACGTTTGTCGCCTCGGTGGACGAAGACGCGCTCCAACAAAATATCGAAGCGATGAAACGCTGGTCACCTGCTTTTGTCGACCGCGTTGTCGTCGCTCAACGCGGAAGGCGACGTAACGCCCGGATCGCTGATCTTGAGAGCCGAATAGCAAGGATCGGATCGTCGCTCGCGCGGGTCTAACCAGAGCCTGTGACGACCCTTCTTGTTGCGGGTTTTGAGCGCGCGCGGCGGAGTCCGGATTATTCTGAAAAGAGTCCGGGGTTATTCTGACACTCCGACGGGCTGCGACGTGGAAGGCCCACGAGTCCGGCCATATTCCGAAACCGACAACAGCCTTACTCCATTCTATAGAATCGCGTCAAATCCGCTTATATGATAACTGCACTTATCGCATGTTGATGCTAAAAACCATCAGAGCGGTTGTATAGCAATCTTTCCTTTGCTATACATAGATTATATACGATTGTTTTTACTGGATTTTCTGGCCGTGTCGCATGGGTTTCCTGGCTTCGAGACCACCGAACCGCCCTCGATGGCGGATCTCGAGGCGCTGGGGACAGCCCAGGCGCAAGCGGCCTTCGCGCTCGGTGGGCTCGATGCCGCCCTCACCTGGTGCCCGTCCGACATCCACCCCATCCTCGCTGCGCGCCTGATCCGCGAGACGCTGATCTCGGCGCTCCGGCAGGAAGGGCATCTCTTCACCGACGCGCGCTTCCATGCCTGGTACGCCGGCCTTATACCCCTTTCCGACGAACCACTCCAGTTCGCACTCGCCCCCCGCGCGCTCGCGACCACCCTGCTCGCCGAGATGACCCGCAGCCGCTGGGTGCCGCTCATCGACGCGGCACTGGGGCTGGAAAAAGCCTGCCTGGCGCTGCGCGACCCTGACAGCGCTGCCGCCGTCGAAACCGCACGGGCCGCGATCGACGAGGCCGCAGCGCTGATCACGGCGCTCGAGCCGGCCCCCCTCCCCTTCTCCGCCCTGGCCGCCCTCCACCGGGCCATCGGCCAAAGCCCGCGCTTCGCCCCGGCCGAACGCGCGACCGAGACGATCACGCTCGCCACGCGGCAAGTCGTGATCGAGCGCCCTCGCCCGCCCTCCCCGCGCTGGGCGATCGAATGCGCCTTTGGCGCGTATCTGCAAGCCACCGGCGCCCATAGCGCGGCGCTGCCGCTCAACGGCCTGATCCGGCTCGATACGGTGCGCGCGGCCGAAGTTGACGACAACCCGGCGCACGCCGCCATCGTTCACGCCGAAGCGCTGCGCGATGTCCTGAATCATCTCAACCGCCTGGTTGCTGAGGCCCGCGACACGCGCCAACACCTCGCCGAGCGCTACCGCGCGAAACGGACGAACTCGCGCGCGCAGCAGCTCTATGGCCTCCTCTCCGGCTTTGGCCCGCTGCGCTCGTCCCAGATCGAGGCCGTGCTCGGCGCGACCCGGCTCGGGGTCCGGACCATGCTGGCCGCGCTGGCAGACGGAGGCGATCTGGCCGTTGAAACCCTGTCGGGGGTCAAGCTCTATTCGGTCATGCGCGGCAGACCAGCCGTTGCGCCTACACCGCTGGCCGATGACCCGGTCCGGTTTTCCAGCGAGGCGATTGAGGACTATGATGCCGCCCTCGCCCGGATTGATGCTCTGCTGGCGCGCTATGACGATCGATCGGACGACTAGGCCTGAAAACCGGCAAAAAGTTTGTCCCTGCAAACGCCCCTTACAGCGCCAACACGAGCGTGAAGCAGCCCCGACTACGGGAGCACCCCCTAATCGCGCTGTGCGGGCTTCTGAGGACGATTTTGCCAGCCGAGCCCGTCCACCCACGTTCATTTGCCCAGTTTTGCACCAATGCGCGGTTCGTCGAGCGATAGAAGCCATAATTGGCTTCAGGCCCCGGGGGGCGACCGATCGGTTCGCCCCGCGCTTCCGCGCGCTGGGTAATGGACATATCAGATCGGCGGGAAACCGATGTTCTCCGTTATCGCGTGGAGCAGGCCCCCTCCCCTGCCTGTGCGGGGGTGCGAAGACGTTGCGGTTGAAGCCACGTCCTTCCGACGCGGACTGGTTGGCGGGCGTACGATCGCTTCATGGTGCGGCTGTCTCAGGGTCCGAACGGCTCGATGAGCTCAAGCGTCTCTATCGCGACGCCCAGCACGCTATCCTCTCTCGCGCAGGGACCCTTCCCTCCCCTGCCTCTCTCTATTCATCGTCCAATTCTTTCGCCGCAGTTCGTCCCGGAGGCGTTGAAGTTGAGCGTGGCCGGAGTCAGCAAGCTTCTGGTCCGTGGTGTTGCCGCGAGTCTGGTGGTCGAGGTTACCCGACCGCGCACCTTGGGGAGATTCCTGGCGGCCAATCTTGCGGTTACGTTCGGATACGCATCCCCGAAGCGCGGCCGACCAAGGTTGGCCCCCCTCCCCTACCCGCGGATCCGAGCTTGTCGGCAATCTTCGACACCTTTGACGAAGAAATGGCCGAGATCGATCGCCTGCTTGCGCGCCATTGACTCCGCTATGGCAACGCTCCGGGTCCCTTAGCTCACAGCGTCGGCATCGTCGGATTCCTTGATTTCTGCGGGCTTTTGGCATGTGCCGCATTGTGTGCCGCGCTTTGTCGTGCGCTGGGTGTCGCGCTGGCGGGTTGTAACGCCATCGCGCTAGGTGACGCGCTCACGCCGTGTAATGCTGCGACGCTGTACCCAGCGCTGTCACCTTCTACCTCGCTTTTCCCAGCGCGTGCGCTGTCGATGGCGCACGCGCTGGCCAATGTGCTCGCATACGCGCTTTGCCCTACGCCTGCGACTATAGCCGCGCCCACGCCTTGCACCGCGCATCCACAGGCGCTATGCACCGCGCATATCAATTGTGTCGCGCTGCCCATCTTACGCTACATGGGTGCCGCGCCTTCGACCCACAGGGAGTTCCTTCGTGCCAGTCATCACTATCGCGCAGAGCAAGGGAGGGGCGGGCAAGACGACACTCGCACTCGCCCTGGCATCAGAATTCGAAGCGCTTGGCGGTTCAGTCTTCATGCTCGACGCAGACCGCCAGAACAGCTTGCTCAACTGGCACCGGGATCGGATCGCAGCGGGCAGGGGAGGGGATTCGCGCATCGCCGTCGAAGACGCCTCGCAGCTTCGAGATTCCGATATTGGCGGCGCAATCGCTCGGGCCCGAGAAGTGGCCCAGCTCGTCGTCGTCGATTCTGAGGGAACCTCGAACTTCAAGACGGCCTACGCCGCCATGGACTCGGATTTCGTCGTCATCCCCACGCGTTCCTCGCGGCTCGATCTCGAGCGGACCGTCGAAACCAGCGACATGCTCGAGAAGATGTGCCGTGGCGTGCCGTACCGCGTGCTCATCACGCAGACGGGGCAGGTGGCCCGCTCGAAGGCCGAATGGGAGATCGACGGGCAGATCAGGAAGGCCCTGCCAACTTTCACAGACCAGATGTTCACGCTCGATGCCTTCCGCGCCATGTCCAATTACCGGATGACTCTCGCTGAAGTCGAAGCCGCCAACCTCGCCAAGACGGAAAAGGCCAGGCGCATCGCCCAAAGCGTCCTTGCCGATATTCTCAGCGAAATTCAGAACAAGGAGGCCGTGGATGCCTGAAGACAAGGCCGCCGCAAGCAGCATGGGCGATATCATCAGCTCTACACGCCAGCGACTGGAACAGCCCGAAGCGCCAGCCGACCGCCTTCGGGGCCTCGTAGCCGCAACCGCAGCGCCCAAGCCCGGCGGCGCACCTCCTGTGCAACGTGAACCCGCTGGCACGGCTGTGCCGGCGAACTATTTCCACCAAATTCCTGCAGAACTAGGCGTCACGCCCAAGCGCAAACCGCAGCGCGGGCCAGCTCGTTCTCTGCATATCAGCATGCGCTTGTCGCCCCCGGAGCGCGACCGCCTCGTGCGCTGGTGCGACGATCGCAATCTCAGCCTCCCGGACGGAATCATGGCGCTGATCGATCTGGTAGAAGGGGAGGGCGGCACGCCCAAATAGGCGCTATTACGCTTTATGTGAGGAATCGGGGGAGGGGGTCTTCCCCTAGGGCCGACCCCGGGCTCCAACGAAAGCTTTGCAGAACCCTTCCCACGATCTGTAGAGAGGCACGCCAGTCAGCGTCTTCAGCTTGTCTCCCATCTTCTCCCGAAACGCGCCGGCGATCAGGTCCTTGTCCCAACCACCTCCAAAATCGGCGACAATCGTGAGCAAACGCTGATCCCCGCAGAAATGCATGGATCCTGTGGGGAAGGGCTTGCTCGAAGCCAGCGCCGCTACCGGAGCCGCCGCCGGGATCGCCGCGATCTGCTCGACGCTGCCATCGCGCCTGGCCCGCCGTCCGACCTTCGGCCGATCGAGCTCCTTGGCGGTCTCTTCCTGATCGACAGGATCCTTGGGACTGAAGGTCAGCTTGACCGCTTCAACCGGCCGCCCACGCCCTGATCCCCTGATTTCTTCCCACTCCACGATGAAATCGGCGAGCTGGTCGATCTCCGCCTTCGATTTTGCGAGGACGTCGCGCCGAAATTCGGCGAAGTTCTTGAAGCTGCCGTCAGGCACACCGAGCCGCCGCCGCAGTTCATCGACGTTCATTTTGACGACACGGTTCTGGCGATTGATGATCAGGCAGCCAAGATCATACAGCGTGAGCGAATAGCGCGACTGAAGCGCAAGCATCACGCCGAGATTCACCCGCGCATAATAATCCGAACGCTGGATTACGCGCTTGAAACTCTCGGAGAATTGATACTCGACGACGCTCATGCCGTCCTCGGAGATTTCCTCCACGCAGCTCGACAGCAAAGACTGCGACATGATCGCAGGCTTGCCCTTCTTCGAGGTCGTCCGGATACGAACAATGACGCGCAGCAGTTCATCCATCACCGGCTGGATGCGCTCATTGCCCTTATGCGTGCCGCGCAGTTCCTTCTTGGTGATCGTGAAGGTCTTGCTGTCTTCCCCGGCTTCCGGTCCAGCCTTGCGCAACATCAGCGCAAAAGCCTTTCTTCCCGCGGCGCTCAACGACCCGGTCTCGAACTCGGATTCGACTAATTCCCCGGGTTTACTTACAAAGTCGAGGTCGCGGCGGCGAATCACGTCAGCCACCCGCAACGTCCGGCTCAGACCCTCAAGGTCAGGCGGAACCTCGATTTCAACCGTGTCCGAATCGAGCTTCATGTGAGTTGCATAACATCAGCTTGTCATAAAGAGAACAGCCCCCCCGTTCACTCACATAGACGTGCCCCTGAGCGCTCACATAAACCTCGCTGGCACCATTCGGCCGACAGCCCCCACGCACTCACATAAAGACAAAGGGCCCCCAACTGCCGACTCGCACAAACAGGCCGAGTCGCGTCCGCTCCCCCGAAAACTCACATAGAACTTTTGTCCGCCTGGAAAGGGCCGGGGAGGGGATTCCGACCCGACGAGCCGATGCCCCCGGCGACTCACATATAGATCCCTACATCCCGCTGTTTTAATTGAGTTTTCTTGGCCACCCCCCATCGCTCACACAAAGGCGGGGGAATTCCTTATTTCGAATACTCTTCACAGAAGGCTCCGCCCCCGTGCGCTCACACAAAGATCGGCCTCCCGCCAATTCGGTCCCCCACATGCTCACATAAACATCGGGATCGCCGGCCAGCCATCGTATGGACAGCAAAACGCCCAGCGATTCAGGGCTTTCGAAACTGCTCTTAAGCCCGCTTCGCCCGCTTCGCCTGATTCCCCCGAAAACTCACATTATCCCCCGATCGCTCAGGCTCTTGCCCCCATCGCCTCGCATAGACGCCCCCGAGAACTCACGCAGAAGCCCCCGCATCCTCACAAGGAGAGCACTCAAGCTATTGGTTTGCCGTCACAAATGGTGCCCGAATCTTAGAATCCATGAATCTATGAAGCTCCCGCGCTCCGCTTGGGCGTTTTTAAGATTTGATTCTTTGAGAGTAGCAGCTCGACGGTTCCGCATCACCGACAGGCTGGCGGCCAGGATAGAGCGACCAAGGAGAGAGGCAAGGGGGAGCAAGGACCGCGAAAGGAGCAGCCAATGGCCCTGGTCGCGCTCAAACCCACTCAGGAACTCGTCGATCTTGTCGGCTCGCTGGGCGGAACCTGGCACGGTCGCACGGCGATGTGTCCGTGTCCGGCCCACGCCGACAGCACCCCAAGCCTCTCCATCCGGCAAGGCAATCGAGGCATCCTCGTCACCTGCTTTGCCGGATGCGACCGTGACGACATCCTTCGGGAACTGCGCCGCGTGCCCAGCCGGGGGCGGTTTGCCTACACCGACAACCCGGCGGCTCAGGCGGGCAATGCGAGCCGGCTATGGGACGAGGCGCTTTCCGTCGCCGGCACGCTTGCCGAGCGCTATCTCGGGATCAGGCACCTCATGCCGATCAGCCAGGATCTGCGGTTTCACCCGCGCTGCCCTTACCGGCCAAAGCCGTGGACGACCTACCATCCCGCCTTGCTGGTCGCGGTTCGCGAGGGCCGGCGCCTGACAGCGGTGCAGCGCATATTCCTCGATCCAGTGACGGCGCGCTATCGCATGAAGCTCATGCTCGGCCGACCGGCGCGCGGTGCCTGGCAAGGGGGAGGGCGAGGCGATGTCCTGGCACTCGCCGAGGGGTTCGAAACGGCCCGGGCGTTCACGCTCCTTCACGACATCCCCTGCTGGGCGAGCCTGGGCGCACGTCGTCTCGACCAGATCCTACTGCCCGAGACGCTGACCTCGCTGATCCTGGCCGCCGACAACGACGCCGAAGGGGCGATCGCCGCGGAGCGCGCGACCCTTCGCTATGCCCGCCCTGGCCTCAAAATCAGAAGCATGCCGCCAGAGCGCGTCAAGGATTGGGCCAAGGTCCTCGAACTGAGCCGGCGATAACCGACTGCCGCGCACGCATTCGGAAACATCCGGATTGCGGGAGGCTGCGCTTCGGAGGAACGCCTTGCCTGGAGGCTCGAATGGCACGCATCACGATCATCGATGGCCACCCCGATCCGGACCGCGCGCGGTTCATCCATGCGCTCGCGTACGCCTATGCGGCCGGGGCAGAAGACGCCATCCATGAAGTGAGGCGGATCGACGTCGCGACTCTGGATTTCCCCATCCTGCGCTCGGCAAACGAATGGCGCGAGACCGATCCCGCAAAAGCCATCCACGACGCGCAGATCGACATCAGATGGGCCGACCATCTGGTCATCCTCTTTCCGCTTTGGCTCGGCGACCTACCGGCGCTCCTCAAGGCCTTTCTCGAACAGGTTATGCGGCCGGGCTTCGCGATCGACGAAACCGTGTCGGATCGGAATGCGAAGCTGCTCTGCGGCCGACCGGCACGTGTCGCGGTGACCATGGGAATGCCGGCCCCTTTCTATCGATTCTACTACCGTGCCCACAGCCTCAAGAGCTGGGCGCGAAATCTACTCGGCTTCACTGGGATCGCGCCCGTTCGCCATTCCATCATCGGGGACGCCGAGGCGAGCGACGGCGAACGGCAACACTGGCTGAGCCTCATCAGCCAGTTCGGCCGGGACGCGCGATAGCGTTCGGCAAACAGCGGGGCCCGAGCCCTGTCCCGCCAGCGCCAACCAAGCCTCGCCGCAGTCGGGCAATCGTGAAAAGGGAAGGGGGGTCGAAGGATTGATGCTGCCGATGGGGCAGCCAGTCCGGAGACCCCTCAATGTCCGATCTCTTCGATACCGCCACCGCGGCCGAACGCCGCGCGGCCACGCTTCTCGTCGACCGTCTCCGCTCCAGCGACCCGATCACGAGGGCGGACCTCAATGCGGCCATGGTCGAGGGCTATGGCGGGACGGACGCCGACGGGCTCTGGACGCAGCGCGACAGCTTCGAGATTCTGGAGCACGCGCTTGCCCATCACCTCCAGTTCGGGCCCTATCCCCTGCGCTCGCTCGATGACGTTGCGTCCGCCTGCGATCTGCTCGACCGGCTGCCGACGCAGACCGTGCGCAGCGAGGACCAGATCGAATGGCAGCAATTCTCGACGCCCGTCGATCTCGCTGCCGTCGCGGTTCTGCTCGCCAATATCCAGAACGATGACGTCATCCTCGAGCCGAGCGCGGGCAACGGACTCCTCGTGGCACATTGCCGAGGCTTCGCCGCCCTGCAGCTCAACGAATACGCACCGGCTCGCCGCGCGCGCCTCGCCGACGTTTTCCCCGACGCGGTAGTCACCGGCCACGACGGTGCGACGATCAATTCGAGCCTGGCCGCGGCACCGCGTCCCAGCCTGATCCTCATGAACCCGCCTTTCTCGCGCTCGGTGGGGCTCGGCGCCGACGCCCATGCCGCCGTGCGTCACCTTC
>NZ_DATKFP010000418.1:0-2142 GCF_035511395.1 Sphingobium sp. | reverse complement strand
CAAAGAACCACCAGACAAGTTTCGGCGGACAACCATCCCACCCCATCCTTGCGTTTGGGGGACTGGTGTCCGTCTATGTTGGCGACCGTACAGTCCAGCGCCGCAGTGGCGTCGTCCCGTCCGGTGAAAAGCCCTCTAGGCGGGGCGAATGAGTCGGTCAACGGGAAAATGTCTTGAAAGCGTAATTTTCTGTCCCGCCTCTCCCGAAACAGCCTAATCGCCTGGCAAATCAGGTATTTTACATCAAAGGGCGCGATGGATTTCCCTCCGCCGCGCGCCTTGCTGAACATATCCACATGCGCCGACTCATCGGGCAGGTCGGATTCCCAACCAGACCTACAGCGGCAAACCGACGTAATTTTCGGCAATCGTCGTCTGTGCCGCCTCGGATGACGCGATATAGTCCAGATCAGCCACCTGCATGCGCCGGTCGAACGAATCACTATCCGGAAAGCGGTGCATCAGCCGGGTGAGTTGCCAGGAAAAGCGTTCCGCCTTCCATACCCGCGCCAGCGCCTTGCCCGAATAGCCGGCGATGGCATCGCGATCCTGCCGCTTGAAATGACCGATCAGCGCCTCGGACAGATAATGGACGTCGGAGGCCGCCAGATTGAGGCCCTTGGCGCCAGTGGGCGGAACGATATGCGCGCTGTCGCCCGCCAGCATCAGTCGGCCATGACGCATCGGTTCGAATACGAAGGAGCGCAGCGGAGCGATCGATTTTTCCAGCGCCGGGCCACGCGTGATATGGGCGGCCGCTTCCGGCCCAAGCCGGATCGCCAGTTCATCCCACAAACGATCATCCGGCCATTCCTCTATCTTCTCGTCGAGCGGCACCTGAATATAGTAACGGCTGCGCGTTTCCGAGCGCATCGATGCCAAGGCGAAGCCGCGCTCATGATTGGCGTAGATGAGTTCATGGTTGCACGGCGCAACGTCCGCCAGAATGCCGAGCCAGCCGAAAGGATAGACCTTCTCATAAGCAGTCGCGACCGACGCCGGGATCGCCTTGCGTGAAGGCCCGTGAAAGCCGTCGCAGCCGCAGAGAAATTCTGCATCGATCCGGTGCGTCGACCCATCCTTGTCATAGGTCAGATAGGGCGCATCGCTATCGACGTCATGCAAAGCCACATCGGCGGCATCGTAGATGATCTCCAGCCCGCGCGCCGGCGCCGCCGCCATCAGGTCGCGCGTCACCTCGGTCTGGCCATAGACCATCACCTGCCTGCCGGTCAGCGCGGCAATGTCGATCCGGATCAGCCGTTCGCCGTCCGCCAGATGGAAGCCATCATGCGGCAAGCCTTCGGCGTGCATACGTGCGCCCAGCCCCAGCCGATCCATCAGGTCCGTCGTGGTCCGTTCCAACACGCCGGCACGAATGCGCCCCAGCACATAATCGGGCGATGCCCTTTCGACGATGACGGTGTCGATGCCTTCGGCGCGCAGCAGATGGCCGAGCAGCAGCCCGGCGGGGCCTGCGCCGACGATGGCGACCTGGGTCTTCATGATGATCCTCTCCAGCCGATGCGGAATTTGAGGGGATCATGTCGTCGGTCGAGGCGCCGGCCCATGGCAGAAGCAACGGATTAGTTGGACGATTCAGCGCCTCTCTGGTGCGCAATATCCCGCCCGGTTCGCTGTATCGTCCGATTTTGCCGAAAATCGATTGCGCTGAAACTGGATGATCCGTTCAGGCCGCCGGCAAGATCACCACGCTGCCCGGCGCATCGCGCAGCCGCAGATAGAGCTTTCCATCCTGCGGCGTCGGCGCCTTCAGCGCGGAGCCGGTATAGCCATGCGCCACCTGCGCCGCCTGATCGAGTGTCGGCGTCGCGCCGACGGCATCGATCAGGAACAGGTCGCGGCCGCGGATCGTGCAGCCTTCGCCCTTGGCTTCGCAGGCCACCGCCTCGATCTGCGGCAATCGGGCGAGCGTCACCAACGGCTGCCAGTCGCTGGCCTCCTCGCCACGCAGCAGACGGAAACGGAGCGGACCGAAGAGCGATGGCGCCAATGTTTTGGGATCAAGCGTCGCCACCATCACCTGCGGGCTTTCCAGCCGGAGGCCGTTGGTCGCGGTCAGGCGGAGCGACGCACTGCCGTCAACCGGAGCGACCTCTATCACGTCGGCGGCGCTGAGCC
>NZ_DATKFP010000417.1:0-16641 GCF_035511395.1 Sphingobium sp. | reverse complement strand
CATCGTCCCGCGCACCAGCGTGACCGACGACCGGATGATGTGAAAATCGATCGGCTGCTTTTCGAGCAGCGACGGCGCGGAGGGAACCTTGCGCCCGGCAACATAGCCGATCAGCGCCGTGACGATGATGCCGATGGCGGCCATCTCCACCGGGATGATGCCGGCCAGGATGGTGCCGGCGAGAATCGCGATATAGGTGCCCGCCTCGACCAGGCCAGTACCGCCCAGCACTTCATCATCGTGCAGATGCTGGGGCAGGATCGCGTATTTGATCGGGCCGAAGAAGGTCGAATGGATGCCCATGGCGAACAGCGCCGCCAGCAACAGCGGGATCGCCAGCGTATGGATGGCGATTCCACTCCAGATCAGGGCGAGACCGACCGCGCCGACCGCCATGATGGCAATTTCCGCGGTCTTCACCCAGCGGATGATGACCGCCTTGTCACGCTGGTCGGCGAGTTGACCCGACAGCGCGGACAGCAGGAAGAAGGGCAGGATGAACAGGCCCGTGGCCAGCGCGCTGAACCAGGTTTCGGACCGTTCGTCATTATAGACCTGATAGACGACGAACAGCACCATCGCATTCTTGAACAGATTGTCGTTGAATGCGCCCAGCAACTGGGTGATGAAAAGCGGCAGAAAACGGCGCTTGTTCAGGAGCCTGAGAGAGGCTTGCATGGATAAGGGGGTCTTCTTTCCCGTTAGCGACCGGGGCGGGGTCTAGCGGTTGGCGGCGTCCCTGTCCAATGCTTGCATCGCCTCGCTTGTGCCGCGTCCCAGTCTGTGGCAGGTCGCGGCCATGCTGACGCTCCCCAATTTGCTGACGCTTTCGCGCATCCTGACGGTGCCGTTGCTCGTCGCCCTGCTTTGGCCGGCCGATGTCGGCGCCCGCTGGACTACCGGTTATGCGCTTGCGTTCGGCCTTTATTGCCTGATGGGCGTGACCGACTATTTCGACGGTTATCTGGCGCGCGCGCAGGGAACGGTGTCAAAGCTAGGCGTCTTTCTCGATCCGATCGCCGACAAGATCATGGTCGGTGCAGTCATCCTGATGCTGGCCGCGACGCGCGACATTGCCGGGATGCACATCGTTGCTGCGATGATCATCCTGCTGCGCGAGATTGCCGTGTCCGGACTGCGGGAATTTCTTGCCGGGCTTCAGGTGTCCGTGCCGGTGTCGCGCCTCGCCAAGTGGAAGACGACCTTCCAGATCATCGCTCTGGGCGCGCTGATCCTGGCGGGCGCCGTGCCGCAATTCCCCTTCGTGCAAATGGTGGGTATTATCACCCTCTGGGCCGCCGCCATCCTGACGCTCATCACGGGCTGGGACTATCTGCGCGTCGGCATCCGGCACATGGACTGAGCTATGTTGACGATCGTTTATTTCGCTTGGGTGCGTGAGGCGATCGGGCAAGACGAGGAACAGGTCGAACGGCCCGGTCCGAACGCTACGGTCGCCGACCTCGTCGAGTCTCTGGCGGCGCGCGGTGGCGGCTATGCCGAGGCGCTGGGCGATCCGGCCCGACTGCGCGCGGCGATCGACCAGCGATTCGTGTCGCTCGACACTCCGATCGGCGATGCCCGCGAAGTGGCGCTCTTCCCGCCGGTGACGGGCGGATGAAACGGATCGCGATCCAATCGGAAGATTTCGACGTTGCCGCTGAGTTGGCTGTGCTGGAAGCAAAGGGCGGCGGCGGCGTAGCCAGCTTCACCGGTGTGGTGCGCGGCGAGGGCGGCTTGCTTGCGCTGGAACTGGAACATTATCCCGCCATGACGCAGGCACAGGTTAAACGGATCGTGGAGGATGCCATGACGCGGTGGCCGCTACTGGGGGTTAGCGTCATTCATCGCTACGGCCGGTTGGAGCCGGGCGCGCGCATCGTTTTCGTTGGCACCGCATCCCGCCATCGCACGGCGGCGCTGGAAAGCTGCGCCTTCCTCATCGACTGGCTGAAATCGGAAGCGCCCTTCTGGAAGAAGGAGCATTTCGAAAACGGTGCGACGGCATGGGTCGAAGCCCGCGCCGAGGATGCGGCAAAGGCGAAGGGGTGGGACAGCTAGAGCATCGTGCGGAGCTGAAGGTCTGCTCCGCTTAAAATGATGTGACAGCAAAAGGTCGAGCGTGGGCCCCGCGTCAGATTTAACGCAGTACGGTCTAAGCCGCTTCCGGCAACCGGCAACTGATCGCCGCTGCATCCCGCAAAATCTCCGCGAGCATGTGGAATTCCTTCTCGCGCGGGCTGTTCTTGCGCCACACTAGCGCGATGTCGCGGAAGGAGCGTTCAGACTCCAGCGGGCGCGCGGTGATCTTGGTATGCTCCAATATGCCGCCCGCAATCGCCATTTCGGGGATCATCGTCACACCCAGCCCATTGTCGACCATCTGGATCAGCGTGTGGAGCGAGGTGCCCATCATGGTCGCGCTGGCGCGCAGGTCCGGCCGGTTGCACGCCGCCAGCGCATGATCCTTCAGGCAATGGCCGTCCTCCAGCAGCAACAGCTTGCTTTCATCGATCATGCCCGGCTTGATCCATTCGGGCGGATTGCTGGGTTCGTCCTTGGGGAAAGCCACATAGAGCCGGTCCTGGAACAGGATTTCGCTGTCCAGTTCGCCCATGGGGAAGGGTAGGGCAAGCAGCACGCAATCGACATTGCCGTGACGCAGCGATTCGATCGCGGCCTGGCTGGTTTCCTCGCGCAGATAGAGCTTCAACTCCGGTCGCTCGGCGCGCAGGCGGGGCAGCAGGCGAGGCAGGAGGAAGGGCGCGATTGTCGGGATCACGCTCATGCGCAGTTCGCCGGTCAGCGGCTTGCCGGAGGCTTCTGCAATGGCGGCCAGTTCCTCCGCCTCGCGCAGGACGCGGTGCGCCTTTTCCACGATTCGGTCGCCCAGGGCCGTGAAGCGCACCACGCGGCGGGTGCGCTCCACCAATGTGATGCCGATCAGCGATTCCAGTTCGCGTATGCCCGCCGACAGGGTCGACTGGGTCACGAAACAGCCGTCGGCGGCCTTGCCGAAATGGCCCTGCTCCTTGAGCGCAACCAGATATTGCAGCTGTTTCAGCGTGGGCAGGTAACTGGACATTTATCGGCTTCCTCAATCAGAAAGCCGAATATAAGTGGTTCAGCCAATATATCCAAGCCATTTGCCGACACCGAACAGCGACGTCAGGGTCAGGATCACGCCGACGGCCGAGAAGAGTACGCGCGGCGCGACATGGCGGGCGAGCATGGCGCCGAAGGGCGCGGCTACAACGCCGCCGATCAGCAGGCCGAGCGTATAGGTGGTGAAGGTTTCCCAACCCAGATGCAGCAGGAAGGTGATGCTGATCGATGTGGTCAGGATGAATTCCACGGTGTTGACCGTGCCTATGGTGTGGCGCGGGCTGGACCCCTGGATCAACAGGTTCGACGTCACCACCGGTCCCCAGCCACCGCCGCCGGTGGCATCCATGAAGCCACCGACCAGGCCGAGCGGCGTCACCCATTTGGGGTCGCGCGGCTTGGGCGGCAGGTGAAAGCCGCGCCAGATCAAATAGACGCCGATCGACGCCAGGTAGATCTGGATGAAGGGCTTGATGACGCTGCTATCGATGTTCGACAGAAGATAGGCGCCCGCCACGCCGCCGATCACGCCGGGGATAATCAGCCGGGAAAACAGTTTCCAGTCGACGTTGCGATGAAGAATATGACTGATGGCGGACACACCGGTGGTGAAGGTTTCCGCCGCATGGACGCTGGCGGATGCGCGGCTGGGCGGCACGCCCAGTGCCAGCAGCAGGGTGCTGGAAATCACGCCATAGGCCATGCCGAGCGCGCCATCGATCATCTGGGCGCCAAAACCAATCAGGATGAAGGGAAGAATGTCGCCGAAATGGGCGAAAAAGGCGTCAATCATCCGTTATCCTTTGGTTTGATTGTCTACCTCAGTGATAGGCATATCTTGGATTGCAAAGCAAGAATCCCTTTCTGGGGCAGAAGCGGATATTCGCGCTAGTCTGGAAAAAATCCGGCCATGGCCTTATGTAGGCAGCGTCAGGGAAGATTATTCAGGGACGCGGGCATGCTGCGCAATCTTGTTGCTTATCTCGATTCGGTGAAGGCGCGCGATCCCGCGCCCCGATCCCGCGCGGAAATCCTGCTCTATCCGGGCGTCTGGTCACTGGCCTTTCATCGCGTGGCGCACCGCCTCTATCGTGCCCGCCTCTTCTTCCTTGCCCGCGCGGTGAACCATATGTCGCGTTTCCTGACCGGCAATGACATTCATCCCGGCGCGACGATCGGCAAGCGCTTCTTCATCGACCATGGCTTCACCGTGATCGGCGAGACCGCGGAGATCGGCGATGACGTCACGCTCTACCAGAATGTGACGCTGGGTGGCACCGATCCGGCCAACGGCATCGCCGGAAAGCGGCATCCGACGCTGCATAATGGCGTGATCATCGGATCAGGTGCGCAGGTGCTCGGTCCGGTGCAGGTCGGCGCTCGCGCCCGCGTCGGCGCTAACGCCGTCGTGACCAAGGACGTGCCCGAAGCCGCCACCATGGTCGGCATTCCCGCCCGTCAGATGCTGGTCGACGTTACCGCCTATCAGCGGGACTTCCTGCCATACGGTACGCCCTGCTCGGACTGTTTCGACCCGGAAAAGCAGAAGCTGGAAATGCTCCAGTGTGAAGTCGAGCAGTTGCAGAAGCGTCTGGCGGAACTGATGGCCGAACGGCAGAAGCCGGAAGTGCCTGAACCCGGCGCTCTATTCAAGGAGCGTGGCCGGGCCTGATGACCAATGTGACGCCGTTCCCTGCGGCCACGCCCGGACAGGTGGGCTTCGACCGGCTGGAATTGCAGCGCATCATGGATTTGTACGGCCGGATGGTGTCGGCTGGCCACTGGCGTGACTATGCCATGGACATGGGGCGGGACGCCGCGATCTTCAGTGCCTTCCGTCGCTCCGCCGAGCGTCCCGAATATCGCATCGAAAAGCGCCCCGCGCTGCGCCATCGGCAGGGCATGTGGGCGCTGGTGGGTGAGGGCGGGCATATTTTGAAGCGCGGTCAAGACTTGCAGAATGTGCTGGCTCCGGTCGAGCGCAAGCTACTGCGCATCGTCGAGGACTAACGCGGCTTCGGGGCAGACAGGTCGATACCGGCTTGATACAGCCGGGCCATGTTGTCCGCCGCCATCTATGTCGCTGCCGCGCTTGCGGAAATCGCCGGATGCTTCGCCTTCTGGGCCTGGCTCCGTTCGGGACATTCCGCGCTCTGGCTGGCGCCCGGCTGCGCGTCGCTGATCCTGTTTGCCTGGTTGCTGACGCTGGTGGACACGTCGCAGGCGGGCCGCGCCTATGCGGCCTATGGCGGCATCTACATTCTGTCCGCCCTGATGTGGCTATGGCTGGTCGAAGGCGTCTGGCCCGATCGCTGGGATGTGGCTGGCGCGTCGCTCAGTCTGATCGGCGCTGCGGTGATCTTCTTCGGCCCGCACCGCAACGGCTGACATGAAGCGGGCGGACCCTTCCGGAGCCGCCCGCGTTTTCCTCACGCCGCCAATGTGGCGTTGTCGATCACGAAGCGATATTTCACGTCGCTCTTCTGCATCCGCGCATAAGCGGTCTCGATCTCCTGGATCGCGATCATCTCGATCTCGGCGGTAATGCCCTTTTCTGCACAGAAATCGAGCATTTCCTGCGTTTCTGCAATGCCGCCGATCAACGACCCGGCGATCGAGCGGCGCTTGAAGATCAGCGCAGCGACATTGGGCGAGGGATGCGCATGTTCCGGTACGCCTACCAATGTCAGCGTCCCGTCCCGCTTCAGCAGCGCGGTGAAGGCGTCGAGGTCATGGCTGGCCGCGACCGTGTTCAGGATGAAGTCGAAGCTGTTCGCATGCGCGGCCATTTCCTCGGCGTTGCGCGACACCACCACTTCGTCCGCGCCCAGGTCCAGGGCGTCCTGCCGCTTGGAATCGGACGTGGTGAAGGCGACGACATGTGCACCCATGGCGTGGGCCAGCTTGACGCCCATATGGCCGAGGCCGCCGATGCCGACGATGCCAACCTTCTGCCCCGGTCCGACCTTCCAGTGGCGCAGCGGCGACCAGGTGGTGATGCCGGCGCAGAGCAGGGGCGCCACGGCGGCAAGCTGTTCGGGCGCGTGGCTGATCTTCAGCACGAAATCGTCCTTGACGACGATGCTCTGCGAATAGCCGCCCAGCGTATGGCCGGGGGCATCGGCAGTCGGGCCGTTATAGGTGCCGACGAAACCATTCTCGCAATATTGCTCCAGCCCCTCGTCGCAGGCCGGGCAATGCTGGCAGCTGTCGACCATGCAGCCGACGCCGACCGTGTCGCCGACCTTGAACTTGGTCACATCGCCGCCGATGGCGGTGACATGGCCGACGATCTCGTGGCCGGGAACGCAGGGGTAGAGGGTGCCGTCCCATTCGGAGCGGACCTGATGAAGATCGGAATGGCAGACGCCGCAATAGGCGATAGCGATCTGCACGTCGTTCGCGCCGACGGAGCGGCGCTCGATGTCGAGGGATTCGAGCGGCTTGTCGGCGGCATGTGCGCCATAGGCTTTGACGGCCATGATATTCCCTTCTGGAAGAACGATGGAAAGGGGGAAGATCGGGAATCCTGCACCGATGCGCAGCATCGTGCGAAGCGGGAACGGGACGCCGTCTTCAATCTGTTCTGTTTTGAATTGGACGGCCACGGACATGGGCGTCTTCACTCTATGTAGGAATGGGATGCTCGCTCGATTAGATACGGCTTGCTCACAACAGTCATGAATCTGGATCATGAATGATTGATGACGGGCTAACAGGCACGCTTGCGATCGCCGTCAGCGCCGCTATCTCTGCGCTCATGTCGCAGCCGCAATCCCCCGACCGTTTCAACGAAGACAAGGCGACCTACACCGTCACCGGCAGCCAGCCCGATATCGATACGGGCGTGGAGGCGATCCGCACGACGCTGAAGACCCTGCCGACCCGTCCCGGCGTTTACCGCATGCACGATGCGCGCGGCGACGTCCTCTATGTCGGCAAGGCGCGCGCGCTGAAAAACCGCGTTGCCAACTATACGCAGGTCGATCGCCTGCCCAAGCGGCTCCAGCGTATGGTCGCCCAGACGCGCAGCATGACCATCGTCACCACCAACAGCGAGGCCGAGGCGCTGTTGCTGGAGGCGCAACTCATCAAGCGCTACCGCCCGCCCTACAACGTCCTGCTGCGCGACGACAAAAGCTTCCCCTTCATCCTGCTGCGCGACGACCATGCCTTCCCCCGCGTTCAGAAGCATCGCGGCGCGCGCAAATATAAGGGCCGCTATTATGGTCCCTTCGCGAGCGCCGGATCGGTGACGCGCACCATCAACGCGCTGCAAAAGTTGTTCCTGCTGCGGTCCTGCACCGACAGCTTTTTTTCCAACCGCTCGCGTCCCTGCCTGCTCTATCAGATCAAGCGCTGCTCGGCCCCTTGCGTCGATCGCATCGATGAGGGTGGCTATGCCGAACTGGTCAAGGACGCGCAGGATTTCCTCGGCGGCAAGTCGACCGCCGTGCAGAAGAAGCTGGGCGCGGCGATGGAGCAGGCGGCGGAATCGCTGGATTTCGAGCAGGCCGCCGTCATTCGCGACCGGCTCAAGGCGCTGACCTTCATTCAGGGCTCGCAGGCGATCAATGCCGAAGGGCTGGGCGATGCCGACATCTTCGCGCTGGCGGAGAAGGGCGGGGCGATGTGCATCCAGGCCTTCTTCATCCGCGGCGGCCAGAATTGGGGCCATCGCAGCTTCTTCCCGGTCCATACCGCCGATGTCGCGACCGAAGAAGTCCTGGAAAGTTTCATGGCGCAATTCTACGAGGAAGTGCCCGCGCCCAAGCTGATCCTGACCGATCGCGAGCCCGCCGAATGCGAACTGATGGCGCAGGCGCTGACCGAACGGATCGGCAGCAAGGTGCGGATCGAGGTGCCCCAGCGCGGCGACCGCACTCGCCTCATCAAGCAGGCGCAGCGCAACGCGGTGGAGGCGCTCGACCGGCGGCTGGCGGAAACCACCAGCCAGGGCCGCATCCTTGACGAAATGGTCGAGACGTTCGGGCTGGACGGCGTGCCCGACCGGATCGAAATCTACGACAACAGCCATATTCAGGGTGCGCACGCACTGGGCGCGATGGTGGTTGCCGGGCCGGAGGGCTTCCGCAAGAACGCCTATCGCAAATTCAACATGAAGAACCCGGAGATCAGCAACGACGATTTCGCGATGATGCGCGAAATGTTCGAGCGCCGTTTCGGCCGCGCACAGAAGGAAGACCCGGATCGCGACAGCGGCGAATGGCCCGACCTCGTTCTGATCGATGGCGGCAAGGGCCAGCTATCGGCGGCACGCACCATGCTGGAGGAAATGGGTATCGAGGATGTTTGCATGATTGGCGTCGCCAAAGGGCCGCATCACGGCCGCGAGGGGCGGGAGGTCTTTCACTTGATGGACGGCCGCGAAATCACCTTCCCGCTCAACCATCCGGTGCTCTTCTATCTTCAGCGCCTGCGTGACGAGGCGCACCGCTTCGCCATCGGCGCCCATCGCGCCAAGCGCAGCAAGGCGATCACCGTCTCCTCTCTGGATGAAGTGCCGGGCATCGGCCCTGCGCGCAAGAAGGCGCTGTTGATGCACTTCGGCACCGCCCGTGCCGTCCGCGACGCCGCGCTGGAAGACCTCCAACGCGCGCCCGGCGTATCAAAGGCGGTGGCGCAGCAGGTCTATGACTATTTCCATGGATGATCGGCGCTGATGCGCGGATAGCGAGTTGCCGCCATGTCTTCCTGCGCGCCGTAACTGCCCCGCCACTTCACGCCGGCGCGCGGTCGAGATAGGGAAGGCGATCGGTCACCGCGGTGGGGAGGCCGTAAACGATCAGCGCGCGGGCGTGGTGCCATAGTGCCGAGAGAAGAAGCAGCGCCGACCCGATGACGAGACTGGTGAGCGCCCAGGACAGCTCCACCGCGCCCGCCTGCCTGAATAGGGCGTAGAGGGCGAAAAGCACATAGGCGAGGCTTGATACCAGCAATGCACGGCGATCGATCGCCAGTGCCACGATGCCGAAGGCGACATAAAGCGCAATCACCAGAAGCGCACGCCCGCCGCCTATTTCGTCCCCGTCGAGCATACCGAGCAGATGGAAGAGCGAATGGGCGATCATCGGCGCGGCGGCGAGATGCAGCCAGAAAGCGACATCGGACCGGCGGGTGATGCGTGCGCGATCGCTCATGTCCCAGCGCATGGCGAGCAGGAAAATGGCGATGCCGGACGCGAGCAGCAGCAGGAATGGCAGGGTTTCGCTGTTGGGGAAGGCCGCGATGATGAGACCAGCGACGACACCGGCAGCAGCAGCGGCGCCGGCGGCAACGGTGATCGGCACCATGAAACGCTGCCAGTGAACCCAGGCTGCGGCCGCGCTCAGCGCCGCGATCCCGGACAGGATCAAGGCGGCTTCACTGTCCCCCGCGCGAGGGAATATCTGCGTTGCGAACGCACCGAGCGCGAAGGCGATACCGCCGACGAAGCCGCAGAGCAGCAGGATCGAGGGAAGCGCCATGCGCCGCTGACGCGTGAAATATTCGGCCAGGCCCCAACTTGCGGCGGCAACCAGAAGGCCGGACATGAAGGCCGGATGATGATCGGGCGCGCCGAATCGCAGGCTATTGCCCAGCCAGCCGAGCGCCACGAGTAGAATCACGCTGGCGATCGACACGAAGATATCGTTGAATCCGCTGAGCAGCCGAAAATGTTCCTCATCGACCACGGGCGTGGCGCGCGATTGCGCCACATGATCGCGCAACGCCTGCGCGGCCTGCGGCGTCAATGCACCGGCCGTTACGGCATCCTGTAGATCGCTCTCGCTATACATCGGTCCTGCTCCCGGGACGTTTGGATGCCATTGTCATAGCATTGCTGTATTATATCATCAATACAGTTGTTTTTGGCTTTTTCCTTGGCCGGAGCGGTGTTAGCGCGATGCGAAGCACAAGAGAGGATGCTCGTTCATGACCCTGCCGCCGCTGCTCCGCGATCGCCTGTCGCTGCCGTTGATCGGTTCTCCGATGTTCATCGTGTCGCAGCCTGAGCTGGTCGTTGCACAATGTCGCAGCGGTATCGTCGGTGCATTCCCGTCGCTCAATGCGCGACCATCGGGCATGTTCGAATCATGGCTCCGGCAGCTGGGTGAAGCGCTGACGGAAAAGGACGCGCCCTTTGCCGTGAACCTGATCGTGCATCGCACCAATGCGCGCCTGGAGGAGGATCTGAAGCTCTGCGTACAATATCGGGTGCCGATCGTCATCACCTCGCTTGGCGCGCGGGAGGATGTGAACCAGGCGATCCACAGCTATGGTGGTATCGTCCTGCATGACGTCATCAACAATGGCTTTGCGAAGAAGGCGATAGAGAAAGGTGCGGATGGACTGATCGCCGTCGCGGCTGGAGCGGGTGGTCATGCCGGGACGCTGTCGCCCTTTGCGCTGATCCAGGAAATCCGCCAATGGTTCGACGGGCCGTTGGCGCTATCGGGCGCGATCGCGACCGGGCGGGCGATCGCAGCGGCGCGGATGTTGGGTGCCGACCTCGCCTATATGGGATCGCCCTTCATCGCGACGGCGGAGGCTAATGCCGAAGCTGCCTACAAGCAGATGATCGTCGACAGCAATGCGGGGGACATCGTCTATTCGGACGTCTTCACCGGCGTACATGGCAACTATCTACGGCCGAGCATCGTGGCGTCGGGACTGGATCCGGACGGCCTGCCCGCAGCGAAGGACATGGATTTTGCCAGCCTGACCGGTGGTGAGAAGAAGGCATGGCGCGACGTCTGGGGCGCCGGCCAGGGCATTGGCGCGATCGACCAGGTACAGCCCGCCGCGAATTTCATTGCCCGGCTGAAGGCTGAGTATCGGGCGGCCGTGGACGGGTTTACGGCCTGACGACGGCGTTGACTGCTGGCGCTGCCAGGGGTGTCAGGAAGGTGCGGAGTTCGGCGATGAAGCGGTCGAACTGGTCATGATGGAGCCAGTGGCCCGCATCATCGAACTCCACCAGCCGGGCGTCGCGGAAATGCGCCATGCGACCGTCCTTCGCCGGGTTCGATGCCCAACTGTCCTTGCCCAGGCAGAGCAGCGTCTGACAAGTGATGCGCGACCAGAATTCAGGCAATTCTGCGTCCGTGCCGACCTGCGGAGCGGCATTGTTGAGATAAGGGTCGAACTTCCAGCTGTAACTGCCATCCTCGTTGCGGTTCACGCCATGCCGGGTAAGGTGCAGGGCCTGCTCGACCGACAGATGCTCGTTGCGTTCGCGCATGCGGCCGATGGCGGCCTCGATCGTGGGATAGCGCCGAGGTGCGCGGCTGGCGCTCTTTCGGCGGCTGTCGATCCATTGCCGCCAGCCGTCGATCGCGCTTTCCTCCGCTTTTTCCTTCAGCCGAGTAGGTGACAGGCCCAATCCTTCGATGGCGACGATCCGACTGACATTTTCCGGGAAAAGCCCCGTATAGCGCAGGCTGATCGCGCCGCCGAGCGAATGGCCGACGATCGTGACCGGCGGGCGACCAAGCAGGTCGACGAGCAGTGCGAGATCATAGACAAAATTCGCCATCATGTAGGAGCCATCGGGCGACCAGGCGCTGTCGCCATGACCGCGCAGATCGGGCGTGATGACATGATAGTCCTTCGCCAATGCGCGCGCTGTCCAGTCCCAGCTTCGCGCATGATCGAAGCCGCCATGAACCAGGATCAGCAACGGTGCCGAAGGGTTGCCCCAGTCGAGGTAATGCAGTCGCGACCGCAGCGACGTGAAGAAATGGGAAGTCGGAATCGGCACGGTCGGCATATCCATTCGGTCCTGCGGCGGCTGGAGGGTATGGGCTATCCAATTTCCATTGGCCAACTAAGACAGGCTTGCAAGCGCGAATGAACGAAAAACAAGACTCTTCCGAGATTTCTTGTCTGGGTGCGCAAATAATTTTTGTTGTACGGCAAATCACGAGATGCGCCGACTCAGTCATCTGTTCCCGGTGTTGGTTGCGTGACAGGCATTACCCGCGCGGTCGTGGGCTGCGTTGCTATCCCGGTCTTGCGCGCCGGACGCCGATGTCAGTCGTGATCGATTGGAGTGGTGAAACGGACCGGTCGACCAGAGGCCGCATCGTGGCTGGCCGCCATGACCGCCCTGGCCAGTTCCGCTTGCTTGAAGGGCTTGTCGAGCCGTAGCCTGCCGCTGGCATGCGGCGGCAGTTCGGCAAAGCCGGTGATGATGATCACTGGAAGGCCGGGGTGATTTTGCTCGATCACATCAGCCAGTTGCGCACCAGTCATGCCCGGCATGGCATGGTCGGTGACGACGAGATCGACATTGGCTTCCTCCAGCATGCGCAGCGCATCCGCGGCGCTGCTGGCCTGAAACACTGTATGACCCAGATCCTCCAGCATGCCGGCGGTGTTCATCAGGACGAGATTATCGTCGTCGACCGCCAATATAACCAGATGGACAGCATTGCCGGCATGCAGGTCGACCGGCCCGGCATGCTCGTCGATCGGTTCGGCATGCGAAACGGGAAGCCAGAGCGAAACCGTCGTACCCGCGCCGGGTTCGCTGGCAATGCCGAGCGCGCCACCGCATTGCTGGGCAAAGCCATGGACCATGGAAAGGCCGAGGCCGGTGCCCTTGCCTATGCCCTTGGTCGTGAAGAAAGGTTCGCGTGCGCGTTCGATCGTGGCGGCGTCCATGCCTTCGCCTTCGTCGATGACGGACAGACGGATATAGGAGCCAGACGCCAGGCCGTTCGTCGTGCCGTCGCCAATCATTATTTCGCTGGCGTCGATCACGATGTGGCCGCCATCGGGCATCGCGTCGCGGGCGTTGACCGCCAGGTTAAGCAGGGCCAGTTCCAGTTGCGCGGGATCGGCATGGGCGGGCGCCAGCGTCAACGGAAAACGGGTGTCGATCGCCACGCTGGTGCCGATCGTGCTCTGGAGCAATTCGGCCATACCGCGCACCAGTGCGATGCAATCGACGCTTTGCAGTTTCAGTTCCTGACGCCGGGCGAAGGCAAGCATGCGCTGGGTCAGGGTCGCGCCGCGTTCGGCGGCGGCCATGGCATTGTCGAGATAGCGGCTGATGTCGGCGCCGCTCGCCAGGCGCATGCGCGCCAGGTCCAGGCTGCCGACGATCACGGCGAGCAGATTGTTGAAATCATGGGCGACGCCGCCGGTCAGCTTGCCGATTGCGTCCATCTTCTGGGTTTGGATGATGGCGTCGCGGGCCTCGTCCAGCGCGCGCTGTGCCTCGCGCCGTTCGGTCAGATCGCGGGTGATCTTGGCGAAGCCGAGGAGGATGCCACCCGAATCGCGGATCGGGTCGATCACGACATTGGCCCAGAAGCGCGATCCGTCCTTGCGGATGCGCCAGCCTTCCGCCTCAAAGCGGCCTTCCCGTTCGGCAGTATGAAGCGCGCGGGACGGGAGGCCGGCGATACGATCCTCCTCCGAATAGAAGCGGGAGAAATTCTGCCCCATTATCTCGTCGGCGGTATAGCCCTTGAAGCGCGCCGCGCCGCTGTTCCAACTCGTGATGGTGCCGACAGGGTCGAGCATGTAGATGGCATAGTCGGTCACGCTTTCGACCAGCAGGCGGAACCGTTCCTCGCTCTTGCGCAGCGCCTCCTGCGCCTCTCGCCGCTCGGTGAGGTCGCGGGTGATCTTGGCAAAGCCGAGCAGGTTGCCTGCGGGATCGCGGATCGGATCGATCACGACCGTCGCCCAGAAACGCGAGCCATCCTTGCGGACGCGCCATCCCTCCGCCTCGAAGCGCCCCTCATGTTCGGCAGTCGCCAGCGCGATGGCAGGGATGCCTGCTGCCTGTTCCTCCGGAGTATAGAAGCGCGAGAAATGCTGACCGATAATTTCTTCGGCCTCATAGCCCTTGAAACGGCGCGCCCCGGCATTCCAACTGATGACTATGCCAGTGCGGTCGAGAATGTAGATGGCATAATCGGTGATGCTCTGCACCAACAGTTCGAAACGATTGCTATTGGCGTCGGACAGAAGGGTGTTCATGGGATTCCCGATCAGGACGCCCGTCTCGGCAGCGTCGCTTTTGCCAAAGGCAAAAACACCGGATGCGGGCGAACGTTCCGTAGGTCCGAAAGTGCGTGCCGACAAGCGGGATGGCTTGACTTGCGCGGTTGCTCTGCCCACCACGCAGCGCGGTAACCAAGATGGGATGAGGCAAAGAGCATGGGTGCAGGCGCGACGATCACGGTCATCGGCGAAGCGATGCTGGAACTGAGCCGGGGGCAGGGCGACAGCTGGAACCTGCGCTATGGCGGCGACGTCATCAATACCGCCGTGCATATGGCCCGGTCTGGCGACAAGGTTCGTCTGGCGAGCGCGCTTGGTGCCGACCCGATGAGTGCCGACCTGCGCGCGCAGTGGGAAGCCGAGGGCGTGGATACGGCGCTGGTGCTGGCTGCCGACGGCCGCCTTCCCGGCCTCTATGCGATCGAGACCGATGCGCTTGGCGAGCGGACCTTCCATTATTGGCGCAGCGAGGCCGCGGCGAAGCGCATGTTCGCCCTGCCGGACAGCGCGGCGATGGTGGAGCAGGCGGCGCAGTCGGACCTGCTCTATTTCTCGCTCATTACCCTCGCGATCCTGCCCGACGAAGGGCGTGAGGCGCTCCTGTCGCTGTGCGAGGCCGTAAAGGGGCGCGGCGGCAGGGTGGCGTTCGATGGCAATTACCGCGCTCGGCTGTGGCCCGACGCCGCGACCGCGCAGCACTGGCGCGACCGGGCGATCGCGATTGCCGATATCGGGCTGCCGACGCTGGCGGATGAGGTCGAGATGGGCGAAGCGGACGATGCTCGCGATGCTGCTGCGCGCTGGGGTGCGGGCGAAGGGCGGGAGATTATCGTCAAGCTGGGCGGCGAGGGTTGTCTGGTCGGCGACGAACTGGTCGCGCCGCCGCGTCTGATCGACGTCGTCGATTCGAGCGGGGCAGGCGACGCGTTCAACGCGGGTTATCTGCATGCCCGTCTGGCTGGCGCGATGCCGGCAGAGGCAGCGCTTGCCGGGCATCGTCTGGCGGGATGGAATATCGGCCGTCGTGGCGCCATCCCGGCCAAGGATGCCGACGCGCCCTATTAAGTCCCGTTGACAGCGCCCCATGGCTTGGGCCATGGACGCGGGATCAGGCGGGTGTAGCTCAATGGTAGAGCATTTGCTTCCCAAGCAAGTGACGAGGGTTCGATTCCCTTCACCCGCTCCAGTCTCCCAGCGATATGATCAGCCGACCTGACGCTTCGCCAGCTTGCGGGCGAGGGTGCGGCGATGCATGCCGAGGCGTCGTGCAGCTTCGGAGATATTGAAGTCGCTGTCCTTCAGCACCTCATGGATATGTTCCCATTCCAGCGTCTTGATCGACGTCGGGCGCGGTGCGAGCGGGGTGGCCGGGTCGCCGCCGGAGCGGGCGAAGGCGGCCTCGATATCGTCGGTGTTGGACGGCTTGGCGAGATAGTTTGTGGCACCCAGCTTGATTGCCTCCACTGCCGTGGCGATGCTGGCAAAGCCGGTCAGCACGACGATCAGCATGGCCGGATCATGGGCGTGGAGCGCCTGGACGCAGGCCAGACCCGACTGCGGACCGAGCTTCAGGTCGACCACGGCGAAGCCCGGCTTGTGCGCGGAAAGAAGCGCCGTCAACGTTTCGAGACTGTCGGCCAGCAGAACATCATAGCCGCGCCGCTCGAATGAGCGCTTGAGGGTCTTGGCGAAGGCTTCGTCGTCCTCGACGATCAGCAGTTGCCTGTCACTCGGCATCGATCACCTCCTCCAGTGCCAGCGTTGCGAAGGGCAGGCGCAACTGGATCATTGCGCCGCCTTCCGCGCCATTGCTGGCATCCACGCGCCCGCCGAGCTTACGGACGACATTGACGACCAGGAACAGGCCCAGGCCACCACCCTGCTTGCCCTTGCTCGATCGATAGGGCTTGCCGAAGTCGCTCAGCATGTCCGCGCTGAAGCCCTTGCCATTGTCGCGCACAGCAATGTGCAGCCACTGATTGTCGCGGCTGACCATCATGTTGATATAGGTCGCGCCTGCTTCCCGCGCATTGTCGAGCAGGTTGGTGACAGCCTGCCGGATCACCGGATCAGCAATGATTCGGGGATAGTCGTGCGGGCCAAAATCGCTGCGCAGCGGCATGCCGGGATTGGCGGCGCGCCATTGCTGGGCAATATGTTCGATGAAGGCGCGGACGTCGGTGATTTCGGGCGCCTCGCCGCGCGCCTCGCCCGCCGACATGAGTACGCCGGTGAGGATGGACTTGCAGCGTTTTACCGCCGCTTCCATCTCCTCGACTTCCTCGACCAGGGTCGGGTCTTTACGGATCTGCGGCATGTGCCGCCAGTCTCCCAGCACCACGGCCAACTGGGCGAGGGGGGTGCCCAGTTCATGCGCCGCGCCCGATGCGAGCAGGCCCATGCGGACGATATGTTCCTCCTCGACTGCCTGCTGCCGCAGCCGCGCGGGCGCCGGGCAAACGAAAAAAACCGGCGGGTTCATTCCGTTTTTTCCTGATGCGACGCCGGCCCCCG
>NZ_DATKFP010000416.1:0-6463 GCF_035511395.1 Sphingobium sp. | reverse complement strand
TCGGGGTCGCCTTCCTCATCGTCTGGGGGTGGGGGGCGCGTGGCGCTGGCTGGTGGAGCGGCGCCTTCTTTTCCGTCGCCGGCGGCTTCGCCGTGCCGGTCGCCTTCCAGGCGCTCCCCACCGACCTGTGGGGCATCGTCGCGGACATCTTCTTCGCCACCGGCTTCCTGCTGTTCAGCCAGGCGCTGCTGGACCGCTGGCGTCGCAACTGGATGCTCAGGCTGCGCCTGATCATCTGGGGCGGATCGATCTCACTGTGCAGCTTCGCCGTTCTGGCCGGCCATATTCCGCTGGAACTGGTGTCATCCGATTTCGGCTGTTTCCTGCTCATCTCCCTGCCACTGATCGCCGCACGCGGGCAGTTGCGCTGCTGGCCCGACCGCGTCCTTTACGCCGCCGTCATTCTGGTCTCGCTCGACAATCTGCTGCGCGGCAGCACCGTATCCCTCACCCTGCCGAGCGGCGTACCCTTTCGCGACAGCGACTATGCCTTCCTGATGCAGGCGCTGGCGTGCATGTTCGGCCTTTTCCTTGCCCTGTCCGCTCTGGCCGCCTGCATGCTCGACCTTATCGCCCGCTATCGCCACGACGCGCATGTCGATCCGCTGTCCGGATTGCTCAACCGACGCGGCTTCGATGAGGCCGTCGCCCGGATTCGTGGCAAGGGCGGTAGCCTGATCGCCTGCGATATCGATCATTTCAAGGCGGTCAATGACGTCCATGGCCATGCGTCTGGCGACCGGGTGATCGTGGCTCTGGCCGACATGCTACGGACCATTGCCCCGGCAGATGCCATCGTCGCGCGTTTCGGGGGCGAAGAGTTTCTGCTCCTCCTACCGGGAACCGACGCAGCCATCGCCGCGAGCATCGCCGAAACAGTGCGCTGCCACTTTTCCGGGCAGGCGGCCACACGCCTCGGCCTACAGCAGAAACTGACCGCCAGCTTCGGCCTCACCACATTGCACCACGCCGATCCGTCGATCCATGATGCGATATCCCGTGCCGACAACGCGCTTTACGAAGCGAAGGAAACAGGCCGAAACCGTGTCTGCGTGCGACGCGCACTGGTCATTCCGGAAGCGGTTCCAACGGTCGATCCGCAGGCCCAACGCGCCTGAGCTTTCAGGCGTCCGCCCAGCGACGCAGCAGATTGTGATAGATGCCCGTCAGGCGGATCACCTCGCCATGCCCCTGCCCCAACGCCTCCGCCACTCCCTGTACGCTGCGGTCCAGGTCGAACAGCATCTGCCGCGCACCATCATCGCGAACCATCGACTGGAGCCAGAAGAAGCTCGCTACCCGTCGCCCTTCCGTCACTGGCTCTACCCGATGCAGTGACGACGAAGGATAGAGCACCGCATGGCCCGCCGGGAGCTTCACCTGCTGTACGCCGAAATGCGTCTCGATCGTCAGTTCGCCACCTGCATAGGCAGCGGGATCTTCCAGAAAGACGGTGATCGACAGGTCGGATCGCACTCGAAAGCCCGTCCCCGCCTGAATGCGCACCGCATTGTCGACATGCACGCCGAAATTCTGTCCGCCGGCATAGCTGTTGAACAAGGGCGGAAAAATCTTAAGCGGCAATGCAGCGGCGATGAACAGGGGCGAACGACCCAGCGCCTCCAGCACCATCTCCCCGGCCTGCTTCGCTGCGTCGCTGTCTTCGGGCAATTGAAGGTTGCGCTTGGCCAGCGCGGACTGGTGGCCGGAGGTGATGTTGCCGTCCACCCAGTCGGCGGTGTCGATGAGGGCACGGATGGCTGCGACGCCTTCGGCGTCGATCAGGTCAGGTATGGCGATCAGCATGGGAACTCAGCCGGCATCGGTCCGCAGGATGAAGGGGATTTCGACCACGCCCTTGACCCGCACCGGCTGTCCGCCGCGCAGGATCGGCTTCCAGCGCCAGCCCTTGACGGCGTCGCGCGCGGCATTGTCAAGCCGGGCAGAACCGCTGCTCTGTGCCACGCTGATGCTTTCGACCGCGCCGTCAAGGCCGACGATCAGGCTCAGCACCACCGTGCCCTGTTCATGCTTGC
Organism: Sphingobium sp.; assembly: GCF_035511395.1. GTDB lineage: Bacteria > Pseudomonadota > Alphaproteobacteria > Sphingomonadales > Sphingomonadaceae > Sphingobium. Next base: position 4,427 of record NZ_DATKFP010000416.1, on the reverse strand, counting down.
GACGGCTTTCGACCGGGTAGCGGGGCGGCTTGCCCGCGATCATCTGCGCCCCAAGGTCATCAGCCTGCACCATGCTGGGCGGAGCCGGCAGCGCAACCGGCGCGGGTGGTCCGGGCACGGCGACGGCGACGGGCGCTGGGGTCGAAACGGGCACGGGATCTGGCGTCGTCTGCACGGTCTGAACCGGCGGGACCGGAGTCTGCACGATCGGCGGGGGCGCGACCACTTCCGGCCTGGACGGCGGTGGCGGCGGGGCTTCGGCGGCAGGTGGAGGCGGCGGCGTCAGATTGACCACCGTCAGCTTCACTTCCTCCATGCGCTGCACATGATTGCGCACCTGGATCAACGCACCGATGGCCACGGCATGGATCAGCAGGATCGCGACGATCGCGGGAATATTGGGACGGGATCGGGCGCCGTAGCGTTCCGCAGGCCGGGGCGGCGACTGGACCAGCGCCATGACGGGTGTGGATTCCCGCTCGATCGCCAACACGGTCGTACCCATCTGATCGTCGATCGGCTGGCTTGCGGCTTGCAGCATGGAAGCGCCTCCCTCTTCGCGCCCATAACGCGAAGCCTAATGCGAATCAATTGCGTTCCAGCAATATTCGGCAAGATTTGGGGCGGGCGGCGATCCGGGGCATTGACCGAGGAGTAGACCAAGCCGGGAAAGGATCGCTGCCCGCCCTTCATCCCCAGCCGGGACAAGCCGGGGATATTGCAGTGTTCTCTACAGCTTGTAGCCCAGAGTCAGCACCCACGACCGGCCCTCGCCGGGATTGGCCCAGCCATTGTTACGGATGCTGGTGTAATATTTCTTGTTTGTGAAGTTCTGGACATTCAACTGCGCCGTCAGCTTCTCGAAGAAGGTGTAGGACAGCATCGCCCTATGCACCACATAGGAGTCGGAGCGGTAGATCGGCCCGATCGCCGTGCTGCCGGCCACCAGCGGCGTGACGAGCGCACGATTAGTCAGCGCGAAGCTGCCCTGATAGGTCAGGCCATAGCCGACTTGAAGTCCGAAAGGCAGGTCATAAGTGGTGAACAGGCTGCCCGAATGTTTCGGCGTGTTGGTGAGTTCCTGCCCGCGTTGGGGATCGGGAACCAAGACATTGTTGCCGCACGGGTTTGCCGTCGCCGACCCGATGCCCGATGCCGTACCAGTCCAAGGAGAGGCGATGCAGGCGTCCGAAACGCTCTGAATGACCTTGCTGTCCAGATAGGTATAGTTGGCGAAGATCGACCAAGCTTCGGTGATGTTGCCCGTCGCACCGAGCGTTACGCCGTTCACGCGGTTGCGGCCGTCATTGACCGGCAGCGTACCGATGAAGGGGTCATTGCTGGTGACGCGATAATTTTTCCGCTCATTACGGAAAACCGCCGCGGTCAGTTGCAGTTGCGCGTCGAACAGGTCGACCTTGCCACCGATCTCGTAATTGACCGCCTGTTCCGGCTTCGCCTCGCAAGCATCGTTGGTACCGCCGGTGCCGGTAATCAGCAGACCACAGCCCGAACGGACAGTGGTAGCCGTTGGAGTCTTGCTGTTGCCATAGGCGATATAGAGGCTGGCATTTTCCACCGGCTTGTAGACCAGGCCGATACGGTAGGAGAAAAGATTGTCGGTTGCGTCCTGCCGGGCGCCGGTGGTGTAGGCGCCACCCATTGCCGGCGTCGCAATCGTGTCCGACCGGAAGCGAGCGCGGTTATGTTCCCATCGGATGCCGCCGTTGATCTCCAGCGGCTCGGCCAGCTTGACCGCCGCGAAGGCATAGGCCGCCACGTTGAACAGATCGCCATCCTGATGACCGGACCGGATCGCATTCACCGGACCGGTGTAGATGCCGTTCGGATCGCTGATGCTGATCGGGTCGAGCACCGGATTGGGCAACGCGCCGCCCGCGTTACGCAGGACGTTGCCATTATCGAGCGCATAGTCTTCCTGGAGCATCGACGTGCCCAGCACCAGCGAATGGCCACCCGGAATATTGAAGGTCAGATCGAGCTGATTGTAGAGCGTGTCGTTCACCGAATTGCGATAACCACCGCGTGGACCGCTCGGATAATAGGTGCCGGGCACCTGTCCGGCCGCGCAGGCCGTGCCGGTCGGCGTCTGACCGTTGGCAAGGCAATAGGCACCCTGCGGCGGATCGACGATCAGCTTCTGTTCGATACGCTGCCAGCGCGACAGGTTGCGGACGGCCAGCAGGTCGCTGAAGCGATGGTCGAAGATCGCGGTCGCCTGATCGATAGTCTGGTCCTGGCGGTCGATATTCTTGTAGCCATAATAGCCGCTATAGGGGACGCCCGGCAGTGCGCCGTCATAGATTGCATTCTTGTAGTAAGGCACGCCATAGAGCGGCGTGTTCTTGTCTTCCTGATGCGTGTAGAGCAGCGTCAGTGACGTCGGCCCATCGACGCCGAACTTGACCGACGGCGCAACACCCCAGCGCTCATAGCGATCGAAGTCGCGGCGCGGCACGTCATTCTCATGATACATGGCGTTGAGGCGCACCGCGACGAGATCCGACACGCGGACGTTGCTGTCGATCGTCGCGCGATAATAGTCGGACGTGCCGACGCCCGCCTGGACCAGCGTCTCGTCCTGCGCCTTGGGGCGCTTGGTCACGATATTGATGTTGCCACCGATCGCTCCCGAACCGCCATAGACCGAGTTGGCGCCGTTCGTGACTTCGATCTGTTCGATATTGAACGGATCGGTGCGGCTATATTGGGCGCTGTCACGCACGCCGTCGATGCTGATGTCGGTATTGGCGCTCTGGCCGCGCAGGTTGATGCTGTCACCATAACCGCCACCGCCTTCGCCCGCTCCGAAGGTGATGCCCGGAATGGTGGACAGCACGTCGCGTAGCGTGAGGAGGTTCTGCTTCTGGATGGTCTGATTGCCGATCACCGTGATGGTTTGAGGCATATCGAGCAACGGGCGAACATATTTCGGCGATTCCGCCTTTTCGACCTTGACGCCGGATTCATCGATCGCGGTATCGGTCACGGTCATGCCGCCGAGCTTCTGGCCTTGCTCGGTTTCCTGCGCATGGCCGGCGGTGGCGAATGCAAGGGCGCCGACACAGCCGAGCGCCAGGAATGATGGTGATGCAATCTTGCTCATTTGGAGCGAACTCCCCCTCTGCTTTAGTTGAAGGGGCAGCTATTGAGAATCACTCTTAGTGTCAACGCTAATGAGAATAATTCTTATTCGTTTTTTTTCGCGCGCGAAAAAATCCAGCAACGAATGGCACTTGCCAGATTGGGCGCAGGGTCTGCCGCGAGACGCGCGACATCGATGCGTGCGATCAGTGCGTTGATTGGAACGTCGGCATCAGCTGCGGCGCGGCGCAACGCATCCCAGAATATCGGTTCAAGGCTGATCGCCGTCTGATGCCCGGCAATGGTCACGCTCCGCTTCACCGGCGGCGCGAAGGGGGGCGGCCCAGCATTGTTCACAGGGCCGCCCTCCTGCATCAATACATATGCTGGCCACCGTTGATCGACAGCGTGCTGCCGGTCACGAAGCCGCCATCGTCGCTACAGAAGAATGCCACGCCGCGCGCAATCTCATGCGCCTGGCCGAGGCGGCCGACCGGGATTTTCGCAACGATCTTTTCCAGCACCGGCGCGGGCACGGCCGCAACCATATCGGTGTCAATATAGCCGGGCGCGATGGCATTGACAGTCACGCCATATTTCGCGCCTTCCTGCGCCAGAGCCTTGGTGAAGCCGTGGATGCCCGACTTCGCGGCGGCATAGTTGACCTGACCATATTGCCCTGCCTGACCGTTGATCGAGCCGATATTGACGATACGGCCCCAGCCGCGTTCGCGCATACCGCCGAACGTCGCCTTGGCCATGTTGAAGCAACCGCCAAGATTGATGCGCATGACTTCGTTCCAGTCATCGAAGCTCATCTTGGCCAGCACGCCGTCGCGGGTGATACCCGCATTGTTGACGACGATGTCGACCGGGCCAAGCGCCTCCGTCACCTGCGCCACACCATCGAGGCACGCCTGATGATCGCCCACGTCCCACTTGAAGGACGCGATGCCGGTCGCATCGGTGAAGGCCTTTGCCTTTTCCTCATTGCCGCCATAGTTGGCGGCGACTTCATATCCCAGATCCTTGAGCGCCAGACTGATCGCCTCGCCAATGCCTCGCGTTCCGCCGGTCACGATCGCCACCCTCGACATATAGGCCTCCTCTTCCAACAGGGGTCAGTCCATCCAACCCGAAAGTTCGCGGCTCATCAGCCTCTTGTAGAGAGTGATAGCTTCCGGCGAGGCGTTTAAACAAGACAGATAGGCAAAATTTTCCCCACCCCGGCTCAAAAAAACATCTTTCGCCCGCAAAGCAATTTCCTCTAGGGTTTCCAAGCAATCTGCCGCGAATCCAGGTGTTGCGACTGCAATATTTTT
>NZ_DATKFP010000415.1:0-4788 GCF_035511395.1 Sphingobium sp. | reverse complement strand
ATCGGTCGGATCGGCACCGGCCACGAACAGGCGGCTGCCCCGCTTGGAGAGCACCAGCACCTGGTACTGGTTGGACAGCTTGTTGTCGATCACGCCCTGAGGCAGGCGCTGAATGTCGAGGGCGCTCAGGTCGAGCAGGGTCTGACGCCTGCGATCCCGAGCGAGCGGCTCAGGCCGTAGCCGTCAGGGAGGCAATACGGTCACCGCCGGCCGCCTGGCGGCAAACAATTTTTTCATACGACGACCCAGCCGGGTGGCCCGGACACAACAAGGCCATCGCTGGCGGGCTTTGCCGATCACCCGCCTCCGGGACGCTTCGCCAGCCCAAGATCCTTTGCCGGGAAGCGCTCGAAGGTGGCGAGATGCCGGTTCAGCCGCGCCGATACCTGCGGCAAGCCCCATTCGAAGCGCGAATGTCCCTGCGAGGCCTGCTCCTTCGGGTCCATGTAAAGATTGAAGACCCAAGGCGACTGGCCGACCGGCGTCAATGTGCTCGCATCGAGATTGCGGCGAACCGTTTCGTTCTGGAAAACCATGAAATGGACCTTGTATTCCATCCAGCGAAGCGCCGTGACCTGGTTCTCGCGATACATGAATACGGCGTCGCGACGCGATGCCCCGTCATCGGCCAACAGGAAGGATGACTGGTCGACGCCGTCGATATAGCGGTCGGGCGAAATTTTCCCCTCCTGACCCGCGAGCGCCACAGCCGTATTGAACAGGTCGCACAGGTCGAACAGCCCGTCGGAGATACGCCCCGCCCTGATCATGCCTGGCCAGGAGGCGATGCCGGGGACGCGCACGCCGCCTTCCCAGGTCGTACCCTTGCCGCCGCGGAATGGCTGATAGGAGCTGTCGGGCCAAAGGTCTTCATTGCCGCCATTGTCACTGGTGAAGAATACGAGCGTATTCTCCTCCTGGCCGGTTTCGCGCAGCACGCGCATCAGCCGTCCGACAATATCGTCGACCTCGACGATCGCATCGCGATGCGGGAAGCCGGCGGGGCTCTTTCCGGCATAGCCTGGGGCGGGATACGTATCATTGTGCAGACGGCCGAAGGAATGGATCAGGTAAAATGGATTTTTTGCTTCAGCCTGCCTGCGGATGAAGCCCTCCGAGAAATCGGCGAAGTGCTGATCGATGCGGGACAATTCATCAATGGTCCGGGTTGCCCGGTCGATCCCGATCTCGCCGCCCTTGATGCCCCTGGTGATATGCGCCGGAGCGATGCTTCTGATCGCGTTGAGCCGGTCGGGCCTGAGCACCAGATCAGGATAAAGCCTTCCGTCCACCTGCTGCGACATCTCGCTGATGACAGTGAGGATGCCGTAATATTCGTCATAACCGACCTGATGCGGATAAAGCCCCTCGCCCTCGCCCAGATGCCACTTGCCCGACAGCGCCGTCGTGTAACCGGCGTCGGACAACAGGCGGGCGGCCGTCACCTCGTCTGCCCAGGGGTTCACCTTGTAGCGCTCGCCAGACAGCAGCGGGCGATTCAGCCCGCTACGGACCGGGATACGGCCTGTCATGAGGGCGGCCCGCGTCGGCGTGCAGGTGGGCTGGGAATAGGTGGAAAGCAGTTTCAGTCCGCCCGCGGCGAGCGCGTCTATATGGGGCGTCGGGGCGCCGATCAGAAGTCCACCGCCAAACGCGCCGACATCACCCCAGCCCATGTCGTCCACGAGGAAAATCAGAATATTTGGCGGCCGCCCCGTGCGGGCGCGGAGCGCCGCCAGCTTGTCCGCCGCGGCCTGCTCCTGCGCGGGGCGGGGAATTACGGGTTCAAGGTGCGGCGCCGCCTGAACCGTAAGGTCGAACGGGTTGCGCGGCGTTGTCCCGCCCGTTGAGCGCGCAGGGCCCCAAAGGGCGCCATGCACGCAAGCGCGCTCCCGCCCAGCAGCAGGCTGCGCCGATCAGGCATCCCCCTGTCTGATCCCGACTTCCGCGTGCCATTGGTGCTCATGACGTTCGCCTCCGGGGTTGGCCGGCATCATACGCAAAAGGAGCCTCGGCTAGTCGACGCGCTCGAAGTCCGGCATCTTGAAGGTCCTGGCGTAGAAGGCCTCGTCCGGCCCGTAGAAGCGGAATGCCGGGAGCGGACGCTTGCCGCCGGTCGGGATCCAGTTCGCCTCCAGGCCGTCCGGCGCGACGGGGCCGATATAGAGCGTCACGCTCCCGTCGGCGTTCTGCTTCATCTTGTCAACGCCATAGGAATCGAGCGTCGTGCGCATGGACTGCGTGTAGATGAACGCCATGGTGGCCCGGTCATACATCGTGAGGGCCCAGAACTGCCTGATGGGGACGTTGGTGGGCACGGTGACCCTGTAGGTCCGCCCGGTTTCCAGGGGGCGGCCCTGATTGTCCGCCATCGCCATCAGGTAATAGGTCGCTGGCCGGTCAGAAACCTGGCCTGGCGCCATCGTGCACCAGAAAAACGCCATGGCGCGCCCGTCAACGTCGATCCTGTCAGGATATTCGTAGGAGAACCCGCGGTTTTTATCAGGAATAAGCAGGGGAACGTACTGGCGATCACGCCAGAAATACATGGTCCTCGGCAGGTTGTCGAAACGTTCCTGGAGGTAATGCCAGACATCCACCGCGGCTTGCCGCATGGCCCGCTTGGCGACATCGTCGGGATTGTAGGGTTTGCCCCGCGCGATGCCGAGCGTTGCAAGCAGGCCCATGATGTGGCGGTCCTGCGGCCTTACCGGCTCATAGGTAAAGGTGGCGTGCAGATATTCGTAATATCTCTCGTCATGGTGCTGGAGCGTTGTGTAGCGCCTGTCGACGGCATCGACGAAGTTCTGCTTCGGCGGGTTTGCCGCCTGCGACAGATAATACATTTTCAGGCGGCGGGAATAGGCGTAAGCGTCTTCCGCGCTCTTGCCTGGCGCGCGCACCGAGCGCAATCCGAACATGATCCGGTAGTTGGGCGACTTCACATGGATGTAGCCCGGCGGGACCGTTCCCGTGAAGTCTGGCGCGGTGAACAGGATCTTGCCGCCTTTTCCGCCGTCAACGCCCGACGGGCCGATATCGGCGATGGTCATCTGCCACGCATCGACCACCTGGCCGTAGAGGCTGCCGTCAGCCCCGGCCGGAGGAACCTCCAGCACCACCGGCTCCTTCTTCACATCGGTATAGGCGATGATGTAGGGCGTCGAACTGTTCGCAGTCCACGTTTCGAACTTCGGCGTTGCCGGGCCCGACATCGCCAGGATGTCATTGTCCTTGAGGCCAAGGCCATCGATCGTCGCGACACGGCCGCCGTGGACCTGCACCGACGGCAGCGACCACAGCATGGCCTCGAAGGCGCGCTGGTATTTGATCTGATAGTCGAAGTCGACGTTCGAACGCATGCTCCCGGGCGGAGGCTGTCCGCCAAGCGGCTCCTGCGTGACCTGAGCGGAGGTTTGACCAGCAGGTGCGAAAGCGAACATCGTCCCGGCGATCAGGAAGACGGCCCATGGATTGGTAGTCATCGTGAGCCTCGCGACAAGATTGCCGAACGCAATCATCTTATTACGAGAGCGCCGCGCCCGGCAATTGACCGGAAGGTTAATGCCGCTTCGTCTGATCTGCGGGCCTGATCAATGGCGCTACTCCCCCACTACCAAAGAATTAGGGCCCACGACGCATGGGAAAGGCAGGCTGACATCCACCCGCGCCCCCGCGCTGCCTGTCCGGAAGAAGAGCGGAATGATCGCCCGCTCATCATCTGTCAGTTCATGTCGGCGCATCAGTTCCTCCCGCGAGGGAAAGCTGGCGTCAGGGCGTAATCAGGTCGCCAGATTTGTGGGGCCACAGATTTATGGGGTCATGTCCCGACAACCGCCCCGGACCAGGCGACGCCGCCGATGGCGGATCATTCCCGACAGGTCTGTTTTCGCAGCCCGTAAGAGGTGCTCTGGCGGGCGGCTGCGGATTTTCGATTCCGATGTACGGTTGGGTGGGTCATTGTGGCCATGTCCGGCATGGCGGCGCGGCTGCGCCGGACAGCGTTGGCAGCCAATGGTCTGAAGGGACGTGCGACACCGAAGGATACCTGGATGAAGATGATCGAGCAGGAAGCATGGCACGCCCGAACTGCAGAGGAAGTCTGCGCTGCTTTTGAAACTGGTATGGACGGGCTGGATTCCGGCGAGGCCGCGCGACGTCTTGATGATTTTGGTCCCAACGCATTGCCTGCCGCGCGGCGGACGCATCCTGTTCTGCGTTTCCTCGCCCAATTCAACAATACGCTGATCTATTTTCTGCTTGCCGCCGCCATCGCGGCCATGGCCCTCGGCCACGTCATTGATGGCGCAGTCATCATCATCGTCGTGCTGATAAACGCCATCGTCGGCTTCATCCAGGAAGGCAAGGCGGAGCGCGCCCTCGAGGCAATTCGCGACATGATCGCGCCGCACACAACCGTGGTGCGCGACGGCGAGCGTCACACGGTTGACGCGCGGCTCCTTGTTCCAGGCGACATCGTCGCCCTGGAGGCCGGCGACAAGGCGCCCGCCGATATCCGCCTGCTGCGCGCGCGCGGTCTTTCAGCCGACGAGGCCATCCTGACGGGGGAATCCGTACCCGCCGAAAAGAACGAAAAACCCGTTGCGGCCGACGCGGCGCTCGGCGACCGGGCGCCGATTATCCATTCCGGCACGGTGATCACGACCGGTCAGGGCATCGGCGTCGCGGTGGCGACCGGCAACCGCACGGAGATCGGTCGCATCGCCGGGATGATCGGCGACGTGCAAACCCTGACGACGCCGCTCCTGCGCCAGATCAACGCCTTCG
>NZ_DATKFP010000414.1:0-3212 GCF_035511395.1 Sphingobium sp. | reverse complement strand
GCGCGACCGCAGCGATCCTCGCGCTGCTGCTGGCGCCTCTTACGGCATCGGCGCAGGAAGGCGACACGATCATTGTCGAGGGCCAGCGCCTCACGCGCGAGGAGGTGCGGGCCAAGGCCAACGACTTCGTCCGCAAGCTGGGCGTCGTGCAGGGCGATCGCAGCGTCGCCCGCTGGGTGGAAGGGGTCTGCCCGAAGGTGAAGGGCCTGTCGCCCGACCATGCCCGCATCGTCGTCAATCGCCTGCGCGCCACGATCAAGGCGATCGGCGCGCCGCTGGCGAAGGAGGATTGCGACACCAACTTCCTCGTCGCCTTCGTCAGCGACGGCAAGGAAATGGTATCGATCATTGATGACAAGCGGCCCAGCCGCATGGCGCAGGTGGAAGGGGCGGAACGTCGCACGCTGCTGGAAAGCGATGCGCCGATCCGCTGGTGGTACACGATCGGTACCGGATCGGGCGACGGCGCGATGACCAGCACGACGCCCTCTCCGGTCACGGGCGGCAACAGCCAGTCCGGCGCCTCCATGCTGCCCGATGGCGTACCTATGGGTGGCTCCTTCGCGTCCAGCCTGATCCGCACCCAGGCGGTGCGGATGCTGTCCGCCGCGACCGTCATCATCGACGTCAACCGGGCGGAGGGCGTGTCGCTCAACGCCGCCACCAACTATGCCGCCTTTGTCGGCCTGAGCGAGGTGCGCGGCAGGATGCTGCCGGCGGTGCCTTCCATCCTCAACCTGTTCGCGCCGCAGGACAAGGCCAGCGACCTGACCGACTGGGACCGGCGTTTCCTGGTTCAACTCTACGATCTTCCGCTTAACCGTTTCGGCCGGGCGCAGCGCGGCCATCTGGTCAAGGCGCTGGTCGATGAGGATGGGTCGGACACTGCCGACTGACGCGCCGGACCGCTGCTGGCTGTGCGACCGGCCGCTCGGTCGCCGGGTTGAATGGCATCATCCGCTGCCCAAAAGTCGGGGCGGGCGGGAGGTGGTGCCGCTGCATCCCATCTGCCATCGCACCATCCACGCGACGCTGACCAATGCGCAGCTGGCGCGCGCCTATGGCGACCGGGACGCGTTGCGTGCCCAGCCCGACATTGCCCGCTTCCTCCTCTGGGTCGCCGCCAGGCCGCCCGACTTCCATGCACCGACCCGCAGCCGGCGATGATTTCCCTTGCGCTTCATGGGCAAGCAGTAGAGCGTTGAAATGTTCTACCGAAAACGGGGAGAGGATATGCGAAAGACCTGGCATGCGGCCCTGCCGCTGGCCCTTATACTTGGCGGCACCCTTGGCCTGGCCGCTTGCGGCAGCGACCCCGCGCCCGCGCCGCAGGCCGAAGAGGCGCCCGTCGTCATGAAGGCCGGCCAGTGGGGACTGACCCGCAAGACCACGGGTTACAATACCCCCACCGTCACGCCAGCCGAATATCAGGAAGCGCTGAAGCAGATCGACGAGGAGAAGCTCTGCATCGCCATTGACAAGGACGGCCTGCCGGATGCCAACGCGATCGCGGGCAAGGAAGGGACGGAGTGCAGCTACAAGGACAAGATGGCGCGCAAGGGGCGCCTGATCGCGACGATGAGTTGCAAGTCGGGCGCGGGCACGTCCGAAATCGCGGTGGAGGGCAATTATACCGCGGACACGCTGACGCTGGGCACCACCATGACCAGGACGGAAGGCGGCAAGCCCGTCCTGCGCACCACCCATGACCTGACCGGAACCCGCGAAGGGGATTGCCCCGCCGCGCCCTGAAGCCCGTTATGTGTCACCACCGGGCGCGAAGGCGGCGAACACCTCCGCGCCCGTCATCACCTGCGTCTCTTCACGGAAATTATAGCTGGCGGGCTTTTCCTCGATAAAGATCTGAGTGGTGAAGGGGAAGGCGCCGGGATCGGCGAAGGCCTGCACCGACACGGCGACATGCGCGCCGTCCTTCGATCGCCAGATCAGCGAACTGCCGCAGCTTTTGCAGAAGCATCGCTCGCCCCATTCCGACGAGGCGTAGACGCCCAGCGTGTCGGAATCGGCCAGAACGACCTCCCGACATTCGACCGACAGGAATATGCCGCCGGTCCAGCGCCGGCACATCGTACAATGGCATGCTCCCATTTCCGTCCTGGCGATCACCGCGTCGAAGCGGACTGCGCCGCAAAGACATTGTCCGGACTGTCGAACCACTTCCGTCACTGTGCGCTCTCCTGTGCAAGACCTGTGGGCAGGCTGTGAACGACCTGTGGATAAGTTGTGGATATCACCTGGCGTTATTCTGCCCGAATTGGATCGGGATAAACTGCATTTTCCTTTGTTTTCCGTGATTTCCGATACGTGAAATGTCCCATTTCACTCGAAATCACTCCAACGCGCGCAGCGCCCGTTCATCGCATCGCTTTCGACCCACCGGTACCGGACTGACCGTCGGCACCATCAGCGACTGGCCGATCCGCAGCGGGGCGAAGCGTTTGCGCTCTATCCCCTCGCAGCGCAGCGCCAGTTCCAGCATCCGGGGCGGCGTGTCCCATTGCTCATAGGACAGGCGGAACGTGCCCCAATGGATGGGGATGGCGGTGGACGCGCCTAGTCGCCTGAACACCTCGACCGCCTGCACCGGGCCGATATGCGCGTCGGACTGCATCTGCCCCTTCCAGAATCGGAACGCGCCGATCGGGATCAGCGCCAGCCGGATCGGGCCGTACCGCCGCGCCTCGTAGGGCCAGCCCATGTCGCCCGCGCCGGTATCGCCCGCGAAGAAGATATTGCCCGCCCGCGTCTCGATCACGAAGCTCGACCAGAGCGCGCGGTTGCGGTCGGAGCCCCAGCGGCTGCCCCAATGATGGTTGCGCGTCACATGCACCTGATAGTCGGGGCAATGTTCGTAATTGCCGCACTGGATGACCGCCTGCGGAGCAAGCCCGTTCAGCGCCGCGCCGCTGATCGACTGCCCCCAGTCCAGCGCCGTCGACGGGATGCCCTCGCGCTTAAGGATCGTGTCGTTGCCCAGGCTGGTGACGATCTTCGGCCGGTCCCGCTCCCACAGCTTCTTCAGCGTCGGCAGGTCCATATGGTCATAATGATTGTGACTGAGGATGATGAGGTCGATCTTGGGCAGGTCGTCGAAGCGGATACCGGGCTGCGCGATGCGCTTCGGGCCGATCGGCGGGAAAGGGCTGGCATGGTCGGACCAGATCGGATCGGTCAGGATATTGAGGCCGGCC
>NZ_DATKFP010000413.1:0-5688 GCF_035511395.1 Sphingobium sp. | reverse complement strand
CGAAGCAGTGTCGATCATCCTGTTGCCGCAACTGCTGGGCGCGCGCGACCTGCCTTTTCCGCGCCTTTCGGCATTCGGCTACTGGTCCTTCCTGATCGGCGGGATATTCGTGTCTGGTTCGATTTTCTTCAACGCCGCGCCAGATGGCGGATGGTTCATGTATCCGCCGCTGACCACCCGCACCGACCTGTCCGGGCTGGGGGCCGACATATGGATGCTGGGCCTCTCCTTCATTGAGGTGTCGTCGGTGGCGGCTGCGGTCGAACTGATCGTGGGCGTGCTCAAATGCCGGCCGCCGGGGATGCGGCTCAACCTGATGCCGCTCTATGCCTGGTACATATTGGTCGTGGCGGTGATGATCCTGTTCGCCTTTCCGCCGTTGATCGCCGGTGACATCCTGTTCGAAATGGAGCGGCTGCTCAACTGGCCCTTCTTCGACGCCAGTCGAGGCGGCGACCCGCTGCTCTGGCAGCATCTCTTCTGGATATTCGGCCATCCTGAAGTCTATATCATCTTCCTGCCGTCGATCGCGCTGTTCGCCATGCTTGTGCCGACCTTCGCCAACCGGCATCTGCTCGGCTATCCCTGGATCGTGCTGGCGGCTGTCGGAACGGCCTTCCTGTCCTTTGGCCTGTGGGTCCACCACATGTTCACGACGGGCCTGCCCAAGATCAGCCTTGCATTCTTCTCTGCCGCTTCAGAAGCGGTAGCGATCCCGACCGGCGTGCAGATTTTCGTGTTCATCGCGACATTGTGGGCCGGGCGCGTAACTTGGTCGACGCCCTTGCTCTATGCGACGGGGAGCCTCGCCATATTCGTGATCGGCGGGCTGACCGGTGTGATGGTCGCGGTGGCGCCATTCGACTGGCAAGCACATGACAGCTATTTCATCGTTGCCCATCTTCACTATGTATTGATTGGCGGCACGCTGATGCCGCTGTTTGCTGGCCTCTATTATTATTGGCCGCTGGTGACGGGCAAGAAGCTCTCCGACCGGCTTGGGCGCATCGCTTTCTGGATGATGTTCATCGGCGCCAACATCGCCTTCTTTCCCATGCATCTGTCGGGCCTCATGGGCATGCCGCGCCGCGTCTTCACCTATCCTGCGGAACTGGAGCTGGGCGGCCTCAACATGGCCTCGACCGTCGGTGCCTATCTGTTTGCAGCCGGTGTGGCGGTGGTCTGTATCGACCTTTGCCTGTCGCCGCGTCGGGCCAAGGCGGCGCGCAATCCCTGGAATGCCGGGACGTTGGAATGGCTCGCCCATCCGGAAGATGAGGATTGGGGCATAAGGTCCGTGCCACTGATCGAGAGTCGCTATCCGATCTGGGACCAGCCCGACTTCATGAAGAAGGTGGATGAAGGTCGCTTTTTCCTGCCCGATGCGGAGGAAGGACGGCGCGAGACGATCGTGACCACGGTGCTGGATGCCCGGCCGCTGGCGGTGATCCGGCTGGGCACGCCCAGCATCAAACCCATGCTGACTGCGATCGCGCTGGGCGGGGTGTTCATCCTGACCACCTATCATCTCTATTGGGCGGCGCTGGCCTGCGGCGTCGCGACACTAGCATGCGCGCTCTGGTGGCTTTGGACAGGGACAGCGGAAATACCCGAAAAGCCCTGCAAGCCGATCGGTCATGGCATCGACCTGCCGCTCTACCTGTCCGGTCCGGCAGCACCGGGATGGTGGGCGATGTTCATCACCATGATGGCAGATGCGACGGCCTTTTCGGGCCTTGTCTTCGGCTATTTCTTCTTCTGGACGCGGCATGAAGATTTCCCGCCCGCCGACATGGCCGATGGTCCGGGCATGATGTGGCCCCTGATCGCACTGGGACTGGGGCTGGCAAGCTGGATTGCTACGATCAGCGCGCGCGAAGTGCATGCTAGGCGCGCCATCGGCATGGCCCGGCTGTTGCTGATGATCGGAATCCTGGCCAGTCTGGCGGGCGTCGGAGCAGGACTGGCGGGGCCATGGACCAGCGGGCTTGATCCGCAGGCGCACAGTTATCCGGCCATCGTGTGGACTCTTGCCATCTGGACGACAGCGCACAGCGCCGTTGCAGCCATCATGCAGTCCTATGCGCTTGCTCGCAGCATGGCCGGACGCATGGACCCTGACCATGATGCCGACCTGCGCAATGTCAGCGTCTACATGCACTTCTTCGGCCTGACGGCGGCCGTGGCCTATGTGACCATCGGCCTTTTTCCGGAGGTCGCATGACCCGCCGGCGCAAATGGCATGAACGGCTGAAGGTCACGCTTTGGACGCTGATCGTGCCGCCGGCGATCTGGGCCGGCCATTTCCTCTTTTCCTATCTCTGGGCAGCGGTGTCCTGTGCCAAGGTCGGCACTTTTGCGACCTTTCCGACGCTATTCGTAATCGGTACGGTAGTAGCAATGGCGCTCATCTTCCTGTCGGGCTGGATCGCCTGGAGACAGGGTGGCGTGCCGGGGCGATCGGCCCCGCACGAGGATGGAACGGAGGCCGACCGTCTGCGCTTCCTGGCCAAATCCACGTTGCTGTTGGCGGGTTTGAGCTTGGTGGGCGTGCTGTTCACGGCGCTGCCGGTGGTGTTTCTGAGGGATTGCCTGTGAAACGGTTCTGGCTCGGCGCGGGGATCGTACTGCTTCCCATCGGCTGGTTCGCTGCTGGCGGCGGCTTGGGGATGATCGGGCATATGACAGGGCACATGATCGCAGTGGCGCTCGCCGCTCCGCTTATAGCCTATGGTCTGAAGGGTACGCGCGCTGATCCCGCTATCCGCTGGCCACGCGCGGTGACGCCCATGGCCATGATGCTGGTCGAACTGACGACAGTGTGGCTGTGGCATCTTCCGATATTTCGACGACTGGCCGCATCGGCATGGCCGACACTGTTCTTTGAACAGCTCAGTTTCCTTATCGCAGGACTGTTGCTGTGGTCCGCGGTCCTGCGCTCGGCCCACCGCGCGGCAGGAGTGGGTGCCCTGCTGCTGACCTCAATGCATATGACTTTGCTAGGCGCTCTGATCGGCCTGGCACCGCGACCGCTTTATCCGTCGATGCATCAGGGTCTGCATGGTCTGGAGCCTCTGGCCGATCAGCAACTGGGGGGAGTGGTGATGTTGATCGTTGGCGCCGCCAGTTATTTTATCGGCGGACTGGCCCTGATGTACGGCATTGTCCGCGAAAGGGAGGCGGCATGATCATTCGCATCACCTGGAGACGGTTGCTGGCATTCATCCTGGGCATGGGCGCCTTGGGCATGGTTTTCGCCTGGTCCGGGGCGATGCAGATTTCGGCCTCGTCCGGCCATTGGCGCGTCACCGACTGGTTTCTACACTGGGTAATGCGCAACAGCGTGCGGACCTATTCTCTTTTTCAGTCGCCCACGGATCCGCGCGACGATAGCGGCCTCGTCAGCGCGGCTGGCCATTATCGGCAAGCGTGTCAGGTCTGTCATGGCGCCCCTGGCGTCCGTCCATCCCCTGTCATGCAAAAGGCAACGCCGCCCGCGCCCGACCTTTCGCGCACGGCGGGCGAATGGCGCGACAGGGAACTGTTCTGGATCATCCGGCATGGCGTGAAGCTTACCGGGATGCCCGCATGGGGCGTGTCGGATCGGCCTGACGAGGTGCGACGAATGGTGGCCTTCGTCCGCAGCTTGCCGGATATGACACCGGCGCGATATCAGATGCTGACGCAGGAAGCCGGCTTGATTCCGGTTCCTGGCATCCGCAGCGAGGTGGTAGCGGCCTGTACCGGGTGCCATGGAATAGATGGGCGCGGCCGGGGGCAGGCGGATATTCCGGTCTTGGGCGGTCAGCGCCCGGCCTACCTGCTTGCTGCGATGCAAAGGTTCGCGTCGGGAGAACGGGCAGGGGCGGTGATGCAGGCAGCAGTCGCGCACCTTAGCGTCCAGGAAATGGAAGGGCTGGCCCGTTACTTCGCCGCCATGCCGGGCCTGGCAGACGTCGCGGATCGCCCGATCGAGCGCGTCGGGGGCAAATCGGGACAGCCAGTGCCAGCCTGCGAGAATTGCCACGCCCCCGGCAAGGGTGCGCCGATCATTTATGGCCAGAAAGCCAGCTATATCGCGGGCAGGTTGCACGCATGGCAAGGCGATCCCAATGTCATCGACGCTCGCAAATCGTCAGCGACTATGGCGGTGATCGCGCGGCGCATCCCCACCGCCCGCATCGAGGCGCTGGCCCGATCATTGGAATATGGCGGCAACGGTCGGCCAGAGCATCATGTGCAACACACTTTGAACCCACGCTGATCCGGATCGTTTACTCGATCGGAGAGCGAAGATGGATGCGACGTTCAATTTTCTTGTCGATGTTCGGCGTAATCTGATGCGCGTGAATATGGCCGGCTTTTTCAGTGAGGACGATGTTCAGCGCTTTGCGAATGAATATCGTTCGAACCTGTCGAAACTGAATGCTCCAGGGCATTTGACGCTGGTGGATATCAAGCAGATGAAGATACAGGCCCAGTCGGTAGTGAATGGCTTTTCTTCGCTTCTCGCTTCGCCAGACGTGCGATCACGACGGCTCGCGTTCATTTGCAGTTCGACCTTGGCCCGTCTTCAGGCGCAGCGATTGACCGATCGCGAAGACGTTGAATTTTTCGATGATGAAGCCAAGGCCGAACGTTGGCTGACCGATTAGATGGCGAATCTCTTTAAAGTTTACGACGTCTCGCCATCAGGCGCGCGCTTTGATGGAGATTTGTAGGTTCCGGAAGGATTATGTGCAGCGCTGGACGGCTTCGCTCTGGGCGCACCATGAGGGGTGGCTTCCTTCACGCTCTTCTCGAACATCCTCTTGAGAAGCCAGCCGACGGCAAAGGTCACCGTCGCTGTGACGGCGGCACGCCCGGCTGTCTCCGCGAGGGACATCTTCATCGCCGCCTGCGAGGAGGTGTCGCTCGATTTTACGACGCCCGCCTTTTCCATGAGCTTGCGCTGGGGTGTTTTCATGCTTGGATCCTGCGGAGTTGGATTGGTAAGTCGCGAACGCCTGGAGATCGCTATTGGTTCAGAAATGGACGCCGGTTGGGGAAAACTGCGCGTCCGGTTCGATGCGCAAGGAGTGGAAACGGACCGTCTGGCAAGCGTCGCAGGCACGCCCACTTCCTGACTCTATCGCTCTGGCAGTCGAACAAACTGCCAGAGCGAGTTGTAACGACGATCACCAACCACCGGCAACGGACTGGACGATGACGCCGCTGCTGCGGGCGATTAACACAAAGTTCGTCCCCGCATAGCACCAGACATGGCCAGTCGGTGCCGCGTACAGTCCATAGCCGACCGGATTGACGACGACATAATGGCGCATCGACAGAGGGAGGGTGCCACCGACGATCCAGACGCTATGCGCATGCCGGGGCGGGATGGGGTAATAGCCGTAGCCAGGCGCGAAATAATGGCCATGGCGCGGCCCGTTATAATGGACAAATCCGGGGTGGCCGCGCCACCAGCCGGGGCGGCCGCGGTCGACGATGACGGTGCGGCTGTGCGCGACTCCGGCGCGGGGCGCGACGGTCGTATGCCGGACGACCTGCGCCTCTGCGGCCGGGCTGGCCATGATGGCCATGACGGACAGGAACAGGGTTGCACTGCCTGCAAAAGCGGCGCTGACGCTGAAACCGCGCTTCATGATGGATTGGGGATTGAAAAACCGGGGCATGATCGGACTCCTT
>NZ_DATKFP010000412.1:0-3089 GCF_035511395.1 Sphingobium sp. | reverse complement strand
GATAATCGGCGGACGCGGCCACCTTTTCGAACAGGGACACCCAGGCGTCGTAGGCCGCGTCGTCGACCCGAGGGCCGACATAGAACCCCCTCGCCACGGGCCAGACGATGTCGAAGCCTTGTTCCCGCGCCGTCGGCACCGAAGCCAGCAGTCCCGGCAGCCGCTCTTCGGAAAACGAGGCCACGACGCGCACCGCAGCGCCTTGCTTCAGATGCATGGTCAGCTCCGACGCATCCCCCGGCATGACATGCACGTAGCCGCGCTCGAGCGCGGCCACCGCATCGCCGCCCCCTTCGAAGGCGACGTAGCGCAACAACTTGAAATCGTATTGAGCCGCCCTCGCGATCTCGGCGGACTTGATCCAGTCCTGGCTGCCGATGGTGCCTCCCGCGCCGAACACGATCTCCATGGGACGGGCACGGACTGCGGCGACCAGATCCTTGAAATTGCGGATGGGTGAATCCCTGTGGACCGCGACCACCCCGAAGTCCATGGCCAGCGATGCCACCCATCGGACACTGTCCTCCGCGTAGGGACCGAATTTGCGCTGGGCGATGTTCAACAGCGACCCGCCGGAAAACGCGATCAGTTGCTCGGCGCGATCGCTGCTGCGCATGATCGTCTGCTTGTAGACGATGGCCCCGATACCCCCTGGCACGTAGCGTATCTTCACCGGGCTGCCCAACGCTCCGGATCGATCGAGCAAGGACTTCGCCACCTTGCAGGTCAGGTCGAAACCGCCCCCCGCCTTGGCCGGCACGATGCATTCGGCCGTGGATGGTCCGGGACGGGACGTGGCCCGCAGCGCTGCGGGCAGTTGGGCGCCCAGTGCCACGGCCGCGGCACGGGCAAGCAAGCGACGTCTTGGCGCATCGACATCAGGCGGCAGAATTCTCATTTGCGCGAGCCTCCGGATTGGAAATGGAACTGGCGGGCCAGCGCAGGATGGCTGTCAAACCCGTCCGGCCTGGTTCGGATATCAACGACAAAATGCCATGGTGCCGGTCGGCCACCGCGCGGACAATCGCCAGGCCCAGGCCGGCCCCGTCGCTGCGCCTGCCGCGGATGAAGCGTTGGCCGGCGCTCTGCGCGATCTCGGCGGGCATGCCCGGACCTGCGTCGCTGACTTCCATCCAGCAATGGCGATCGTCCGCTCCGGCGCTCAAGGTCACCACCGCACCGCCGGGCGTATGGCGGATCGCGTTGTCCGCGAGATTGAAGACCGCTTCGCGCAGCAAGGTGTAGTCCCCCAGGACCTCGACCGTGGTTTCCGTGTCTATCCCGAAATCGATGTTTCGCGCGCGCGCCAGGGGCACCAGGCGCAACGCCACCTCTCGCAGCAGTTGCAGCGCATCGAAAGACTCCAGACTCAGCGCTGCCGTATCGCTGCGAGCCAGCGCGAGCAGCTGGTTGGTCGAATGCGTGGCCTGATCGACCTGTCTGGCCAGCGCATCGAGCGTCTCGCGGACCTGCACCGGATCCTTGGTCAGGCGTGCGTAGTCGAGCTGTGTCCGCAGCGTGGCCAGTGGCGTTCGCAACTGGTGGGAGGCATCGTCCACGAACATGCGCTGCTGCTCCAGAATCCGCTGCGAACGAAACAGGAGGTGGTTGATGGCGGCAACCAGCACCGACACGTCGGCCGGAAGACGGCACATGTTGAGCGGCGCAAGATTCGATGCCGGACGCGCCCGGATGTGCTCCGCCAGATCGGACACCGGCCGGGTGGCCAGATGCGTGATGAAGACCAGCGACAGCGCGACCGCCACCAGCACGCCAAGATCGCGCATCACCGCCCTCATCATCAAATGGCGCGTGAAGGCATCGCGCGAGGCGGTGTTCTCGGCGACCTGGATGATCACGTAGGGATTGTCGCTGTCCACCACGGGATCGGCCAGCTTGCGCATGTACGCGCCCAGCCGCAGCGATTGGCCGAAATACATCGCATCGTAGAAAACCGGCGCATCCGGCTCCAGCACTGTGTCGGGCATGGGCAGGTCGGGGCTCCCGATCTCCACCAATCCGTCTCCCGTCGCCACCCTGAAATACACGTCCCCGCTCGCGGTCAGCTCGAAGAACTCGAACAACCGGTAGGGCAACTCGATGGACAAACCTCCCGATGCCGTCGAGATATTGGCATCCAGCGATCGCAAGGCGCCCACGACGGACCTGTCGTACGCGGCATTGGCCGCGTCGACCGACGAATATCGCGTCGCGAGCAGCTCGATGCCGACGATGACCAGCACGGTCGGCAGCAGCAGGGCAAGTAGTTGAGCCCGCAGGCTCCAGCGTCTAAACCGGCTCCAGTACATAACCCAGTCCGCGCATGGTGACGATGCGAACGCCCGTTCCTTCCAGCCGTTTGCGCAAGCGGTGCACGACGACCTCGACGATCTCCGGCAAGAGCTCATCGCCATCCTGGAATGCCTTGGACAGGATTTCATGCTTGCTGAGCGGTTGTCCGCTCTTGACTATCAGTGCCCGCAGCACGGCGTACTCCCTCGGTGGCAAGGCAAGCGGAGCGCCATTCACCGAAAAGTGCTTGGTCACCGAATCCAGCAACAAAGGACCACAGGCGAACCGGGGAAACTCGATGCCCCGGGAACGCCTGACGAGCGCGGTCAGGCGCGCCGCCAGCTCCTCCAGCGCAAAGGGTTTGATCAGGAAATCGTCGGCGCCTTCGTTCAGCGTCTTGACCTTCTCGCTCAAGGAATCCCGCGCCGTCAGCACCAGGACAGGAATGCGATGGTCCGCCGCGCGCAATCGCAGCAGCGTCGCATGGCCATCGATGCCGGGCAGCCCCAGGTCGAGAATCAGCGCATCGTAGTCCTCCTGGTCGAGCGCTCGCCCGACCTGGCGGCCGTCGTCGACCCAGTCGACGTAGTAGGCAAGTTCCCGAAGGGCTTTGGTGATCCACTCCCCAAGCTCGCGGGTGTCCTCGGCAAGCAGGATGCGCATTGGCGGTTCGTCTCCGTTTTTTTTCCCGGACAGCGGCGAAGGGATCGCCGCGTCCGGACAGGCTCGTCCGGCCCGAGCCTACAGTACGCCGCCCACCCTTTCAAAATGCTTTCATCGCACCGGACCTCGAGTTT
>NZ_DATKFP010000411.1:0-28205 GCF_035511395.1 Sphingobium sp. | reverse complement strand
ATGTCTTCTGGACAAAAGATGGCAAGGCTATCGTTCCGACGGCACCCGTATCGACGCGCCCGCCCATCCTGCCGTCCGGGCTCTGGCAGGGGAGGAAGGCGCGCCCGCGCTGGACTTCCTGCTCGGTCAAGCAGGCGGACGTCAGACATGGGCGACGATCAGCGCCATCCCGCTCTCCGATACGACATGCGAGAGGCTGGCTGGCGCGATAGTCCTGATCGAGGAAATAGACAGACCGCGGCATGCCATCCGTTGCACGACCATCGCCGACGCCTGCCTGCGCCGGTTCGCTGAGCATAGCAGCGTTGCCTTGTGGATCGCCCATGCCGAGACCGGTGATCTCGAATATCGCAGCCCGGCGACGGAGAGGCTATGGGATATCGATTCCAACATCCCGGCATCGTCCCTGCCTCATATCCATCCCGACGACCGTCAGTCTGTGACCGAATATCGTGCGTTGGCAAGTTCAGGCCAGGTGCAGCGACATGACTATCGCATCGTGGACATGGCCGGCGTCATCCGCTGCAAAGTGCGCGAGACATGCTTTCCCATCCCGCCCGGCCCCGGCGAGGAAAACTGGATCGGCGGCATCATCGAGGACATTTCTCCGGAGATTCTGATCTATCTCGTACAGCGCGTCGAAGCGCTGGACGGCATCATCGAGGCGCAGATGCTGCGCTGCGCGAGCCGGATCAAGCGCTTCTCGACCGCCAGCGAGTTGTTGAAAGTTGCCGAAATACTCAATCCGGGCTGTCTGATAGTGGATCTGCGCGGCACAGAGAATGCCGACGGGGCATTGGCGCAGATAGTAGAAGGGCGACCGAGCGATCTTCAACTCATCTTCGTCGGTGATGCCGCGACGCCGCCGCAGCAGGTGATCAGCGCCATGCGTGGAGGAGCGATCGACTTTCTCATCGCACCGATGGTTTCTGACGATCTGGACCGGGCCATCTGCCGCGCCTGCGAAGCATTGCCGCACAATCTTAACAGAGGTGGCCCCGACCAGGATGATGGTTCTGACCGCCTTTTGAGGTTGCCGCGTCGAGAGCGCGAGGTACTGCTTGGTCTGCTCAATGGCGGTACGAACAAAAGCATCGCTCGGGTGCTCGGTATCAGTCCGAGGACCGTGGAGGCGCATCGCGCCCACCTGATGGAGCGGCTTAACGTCTCGACGCTGTCCGCTTTGCTCCAGGTCGCTCATCGCGCGGGCATGGGATCGCAATGCGGATGACCCGTGGCGCTATTCCCGCCAGCGACTGCAATTGGCGTGAGGCGACATTCTTGGGTGTTCACCAAAGCGGCTTGAGTTGGTCGCCATCTGCCGGAAGTTCGTGGGACTTTTCCGCCGTTCCAGAGATCAGCCGCGAATGGCGATGTTTGCCGAAACCTGCCACCGGCATGGCCTCACTCCTGCACCGATGTCGCGTCCTGGCAGACGGCGCCATTTTCCATTGCTCGATCAGCGCACCGTCATCTTCTGCATGAAGCGCTCGAAATCAATGATGGCCCGCTCATGCTTGCCTTCACCGACCAGGCCATGGTCGTCGCTACAGGAGACATCGAAGTGGAGCGTCCTGCCCGCCACTTCGGTAAGCTCAATCGATGCGGTAACTAGCCGGCCAACGGGGGTAGCCGAGACATGAGACACATCAACATGGGTGCCCACCGTGCGCTGGGCATTTGTGAGATAAGGCCTGACACCCTGGATACAGGTCTGTTCGATAAATCCGATCATCATGGCGGTCGCGAACACTGGAGGCATGTCGCTGAAGCCGGCCCATCCCTGACCCAGTTCGGGCACCGTATGGCGAGGCATGACAAGCATGGATTCCGTATGCCGCAGACCGATCGGTAAGGGCGTCGCTGCCGGGACCGATGTCAGATAACATCTCCCAAGCGCATGTTGATCGGCCACCTGACCGTCCGGCGCTGATCCGGCTTGCCCCAAAGCTTGAAGATGTCCTCGGCAAACGCCTCAAGCAGTCGCTCTTCGCCGGCCTCCCGGGCACGGCGGGCGGCCGACCAGGTCGAGATATAGCCCAGAAAGTCTGCTGCAGACCAATGCCGCTCGATTTCGAGACGGGGGGGAGGCAGTTCCCGGAACGGGAAGTCGATACCGGCATAGCCGTCATCCACCAATTTACGCTCAGGCGGCCAGAAGCGGCCAACCTCGTCATGGTAGAAAGTCAGGAAGCGGTCGTTCAAACCAGGGTCGAGCTGGGCTACCCCATAGCTGATAAGGGCAAGAAGGCCTTCGGGGACGGCGACTCGGCGTACCTCCTCGTAAAATACCGGAAGGTCGAACCAGTGTGCGGCCTGCGCGGCTGTTACGAGGTCCACACTGCGATCTGGCAGGTCGATCCGCTCTGCTGAGCCGACTTCGTATCGGACGCGCTCATACGCCTGCGCGTGATCAACCTGATCGGCACTTGGATCGGTTCCAACCACTGTCTCGAACTGAGCGGCGAGCTGTCGGGTGAACTGACCCGTCCCGCAACCGACATCGAGTGCGACGTTCCTGCCCGGTGCGATTTCTCCGAGCAGGCGTGCAAGATCGTCGGGGTAGTCAGGACGAAACCGCGAATAGGCTTCACCACCCTGATCAAACCAGTTTTGAGCCGTGATCGGCATATATCAATTCCTTTGCGGATATGCGGATCGGGAAGCCGCAGCGTCGCTGAGCCGTACGCTGAAAGCGCGGCGGTCCAGCGCCTCGATGGTGTCGCTCAGGACTTTACGGACGGGATGTCCGATTTCGCCCTCGAGCGTGTCTATGGCCGCGAATATGCTCTCCCAATGCGTGACGACCACGGCGAGCAATGCCTCCCCCCTGGCGGTAAGCCGCACTTCCGATTTGCGGCCGTCGGGCAGCGGGGAGCGTTCAAGCAGGCTGGCATCGATCATTAGCGCGACCGTCTGGCTCACAGCGCCCTGCGTCAGATGACAGGTGTCGCGGATCTCGGTGACAGTTCGTGCGCCTGCAGCGATAGCGCGGAGGATAGGCGTATAGCGCGGGCGGTAGTCTAAGCCGAGCTGCTGATATCGCAGCTCGGACCCGCGATCGACCATTTCCATAAGGTGGCGGAGCAGCTCTCCGAGTCCAGGTTCGATCCTTGTCATGAACGCCATTTACATTAGTGCTAATGCATATTTAAGGTCGGGATCGGTTTCCTGAATGCAGAGGTAGCGAAATGTCACAGGGAGTGGTCTGGAATAGCGCTGCGGGGCAAGAATAACCGTTTTTGTCCTTGGCGGACGCTCATTCACCGCCCCAGCAAAGGCGCATGTTGGTCGACTTCTGCCGGAACGTCGTGGGGGCTTTACTGCCGTTTCGGGTGGTTCTGCGACACGGCCGCTTTGAGCCTGAAACCTGTCATGTAAAGCCCGCGCTGATCGTTCATCAACTGACGATTGTGCGTATTTATCTGGATAACCTCATGAAAACCTGTGCCTTAGCGGCAGATCTCAAAACGGCGATCATATTCGGAGACGACGAATTTCTCGACAGTGAGGCAGCGGCTGCCTTCAACTGGGTCCAGCCATTAGTTGGGGGAAGATGCCATATATCTATCACATTTGATGATAAATAGATGGTCGATTGCCTGCAATGTCAGATTCGTTTCTTTCCTGGCCAATCGCAGGGACATTAACGGTAATGTTGCGACTTATCTCGTTCCGGCTGTCGCTGGCCTGCCGGCCGCAACGATCAAGCTGACTATCGCGTCGGCTTGCGCAACGGAATGACACGACCGATAGTCAGCATGCGCCATATCCACTCAAGTGGCCCCATTTCAAAACGGGCGAGCCATAGCAGCGACCAGACCAGCTGCAATGCCCAAATAGTCACGATGATCGCCCACAGACCTGGACGATCTACCTCACCCATCAAGGCACCGCGTCCCCCATAGAAAATCGAGGTCATTATGATCGACTGTGAGAGATAGTTGGTGAACGCCATGCGACCCGCGGCAGACAGCGGCTGCATAGCTGGCGCAACCGCGGTCCGCAGCAGAAGCATAAGCGCAGCCGCGTACGCCAAAGCGACAAACGGCGCTAACGCCAGCAACGCGGCACCGGTGATGGGCAATGGAGCCTCGAGCACATCTGCCTGCCAGCAGAGCCATCCGATCATGGTAAGCGCCGGTAGGCCCACGGCTATCGTCATGGCGTAGCGACGGGTGCTTGAGCGCCCCGCAAGGTAGCCTTGCTTGAACAGGCCCAACCCGATCATCATCAGACCGAGCGTCTGCGGGATCAACCAAAAGTCACCGCGCAGCAGATTGAGATAAGATCGTGCGTTCACGCGGTACGCACCCGACCAGGATCCCTTTGCCTCAGCCATCGTAGCGGCGATCGCCGCCTTGCGCTTTGCCAAGCTTGACGATGGGGAGTGCTGCTGAGCCGATATATGTGCCGCCGGTGGATTTGATAGCGGCAATGACGCTGGTGGCATCTGGCGTATCAGCATGATGGCGTAGAGGCCGATACCGATTGTGAGCAGAACCTTAGGCCGCCATGACCGACAGAAGAACATCAAGACGCCCGTCACGGCATAGAGTGACAGGATGTCGCCCCACCAGATCCCGAATCCGTGCAGCATGGCGAAGCAAACAGTACGACAAGTCGCCGGGCCAGAACCACACCTTTGCGCCTGTCCGACCGTTCACCGCCGACAAGGAAAAGCGACACGCCGAAAAGCATGGAAAAGAGCGTGACGAACTTATCGTGGAAGAAGGTATCCATCACCCAATATGACAGGGCCGTCGCTCCCTCATTGGGGTAAAGCCACGTCTGGGGGTGAAGCGATGCGGCCTGAGGCGCTGCGTAACCATCGGCATTGACGGCCAGAATGCCCATGATCGACATTCCGCGAATGACGTCCAGCGCCTGGATACGAACTTTTCCCACCACGGGCTTTACGCCATCATCGATTGTCTCAGTCGCAGACATTATTGTGATATTCGCTTTCGTGTGTGCTGGTTGCTAGACATGGATACGTCGCCAGATCCTTGATGGTCACGATCGGGAAATCATGCTCCAGCGCATATTGCACGAGTAGCGGCAGCCGCGTCATCGACCCGTCGGCATTCATGATTTCGCACAATACGCCCGCTGGAGGCCGTCCTGCTCGCTGCGTCAGGTCAATCGTTGCCTCAGTATGTCCCGGCGCGCCGCAAGACCACCGGGATGAGCGCGCAACGGGAACACATGCCCCGAGCGTGCCAGATCTTGCGGGCGCGCGTTGGCGGCGATCGCGGCCTGGATGGTCCGCACGCGATCCGCTGCAGAGACCCCCGTCGTGACCCCATGGCGGGCTTCGCTCGAGACTGTGAATGCCGTGCCGTTCCGCGCCGAATTGGAGGCGACCATGGGTGGTGGATCCAAGGTCTCGACTTTGGCAGCGGTCAGGATCAGGCAGACGGTCCCCGATCCGTCACGGATCATCCGCGCCATCTGAGGCACCGAGAGGTTATCGGCCGCGAAGATCAGGTCGCCTTCATTCCCGCGATCCTCGTCATCGATCATGATGACGCCCACGTCAGCTGCAATTCTCGCGACCGCTCGCGCCACCCGGTCGCGGGCGTTCCCAAAACCGGCGAGCGGCGAAGAGTCGAGCAGATGCAGCATCATGCCGCGTCCCTCCCGGCTGCTACATACTTCGCGAACTGAACCGCCACGCGTCCCGAACGGGAACCACGTCGCCGCGCCCAGTTGTCTGCCTCCCGCGACAACTCATCGGCGTCCATGGTATGGGCCAACACACCAAGGTGGCCGATCACCATGGCAAGATAATCGTCCTGAGCGACATTGTGGAAGCCGAGACTGAGGCCAAAGCGATCGGCAAGCGATACCTTCTCCTCGACCGCTTCGCTCGCATGGACCGCGGATGATCTCTCGTTTTCGATCATCTCCCGGCGCAGCAAATGGCGGCGGTTGGACGTCACCGCCAGCAGGATGTTGGCGGGGCAACCGCGGATCCCGCCGTCGAGCACGGCCTTGAGGCTCTTGTACGCCCCATCACCGTCATCGAAGGTTAGGTCATCGCAGAAGAGCAGGAAGTGTCGATCGATACCGCCGAGCAGGTCAAGCAGTGTCGGCAGCTGCTCGATATGCTGCCTGGGAACCTCGACCAGGGCAACGCGGCCGTCGGTTTCGGCATATATGGAAGCATGTGCCGCCTTGGTGAGCGAACTCTTGCCGGTTCCCCGAGCGCCCCAAAGCAGCATGTGATTCGCGGGCGTACCGCGTGCAAACCCTCTGAGGTTCGAGAGCAACTCGCGTTTCTGCGCATCGATGCCGACGAGGGCAGACAGCGCAACATGATCGATCGACGAAACCGGCGTCAGTTGCCGTAGTGGCGGTCCGAAGACATAGCCGGGAAATGCGAGCATGTCGGTTGCCGAGACGGATGGCGGTGCGATCCTCTCCAAAGCGGACGCGATCCGATTGAATGCCGTGAGCAAATCGGCAGAGCTGTGCAACGCGTCTTGCGCGTTCCGATCGAAACCGGTGGACGTATCAGGCATGATTTTCCCGCGAGCCTGTTAGGCCATGATATGGGAGGGGGGAGACGTTCGTCACGATATGCGCCTATTCACCGGAGTCTCGGAGACTCTTTGGATGGCGCGTTGGTTGACGTTAACGCCTACGACCGAAGCACGAATTAGCTATCGGCACATTTTTGGTACGTCAGTCCGTTCACAGAGACAAGCCGTAAACGTCATGCGCCGATGAATTTCCTCCATCTTTATCGGGTCGCAGTAAATCAGGCCTGTAAGCTGATACCAGTAAATTGAAGGTCATGAGGCGCGCACTGCTTGTCGACCCTGACGGGAATTATTCTGCCAGCATCTTATCCAGCATTGCTAGCACGGGTCTGATCACAGCCGCTGCTGTCTGTCGGAACTAGAACGGCGCGTACCAAACTGGCTTGCTAACCGCTACGGTGATCACTGATTCCGATCAGCGTACTTTGCAGGTCACGGTGGGGTGGGGCTCGATGAGCGGACGTTCATCGAGCCTCAACAGTGCGAATCGTGATGACGGAAAAGTGCGGGTGATCTGATTGGGCTAGACGCTCAGCGACTTCAGCGAGTGGACGGCAACCTCGGCGGTTGCCAGCAGGGCATCCGCCGACGCGCCATCCCGGGCTTGGATCGACATGCCCTGCACCACGGCGCCGATATAGCGCGACCAGGCCGCACAATCTGTATCGGAGCGGATCTGCCCTGCGGCGATCCCGCGAGCAAGCCGCTCGGCGATCCTGTCGACACTTTCAGCGCGCAACGTGCGGCCTAGTTCAGTCAACTCCGCCTCGGTCGCGCCCGTTGATGGCGTGGCGATCATGCAGCCGGGTGTGCCAACGGTCCGGGCGAAAGTGGTCGCCGCATCGCGCAGAAGACGTTCGACCGCGAGCAGTGCGTCCGCTTCCTCGTCCAGCGCGCGCGCTGCGAACCCGCCGATCGTCACGCGATATCGCTCCAGCGCCTCGCGGTAGAGCGCCTCCTTTGAACCGAAGGCGGCGTACAGGCTCTGCGCCGAGATGCCCATTGCGGTGGTCAGCATCGGAACGGAGGCGGCCTCGTAGCCGGCGCTCCAGAATATCTCCATCGCCCGATCAAGCACCACGTCCCGCTCGAAGGCGCGCGGTCGCCCGCGCGTTTTCTTATTTTCCACAACGATCATTGTTGCAATTCCTTCCGTCGCAGCATATCAGAACGATCATTGTGATATATATAAGGGCCGATGAGAATGACCAATCACGAACTTTTCCGCGCCGAAGCGATCTCGGATGAGACGCGCGCCGTCAACGATCGCCTGGTGGCGACCTTGGCCTCGCTGACGCCGCCGGCCGATTTCGCCGCTGCGCGCGCGCCCTACTCGAAAGGCGAAACTGGTCTGCCGCCGTTTCCGCGATCGCCGCACGCGCGAACGCTGGAGATCGCAGGCCCGGCCGGCCCGATAAAGCTCCGCATTCTCGCCCCCGAGAACCCGCGCGGTGTTTATCTGCATGTCCACGGGGGCGGTTTCACCGTCGGCAGCAACGATACCTGGGACGGACTTCTCGAGATGTTCGGGCGTGATGCGGGGATGGCCTCGGTTTCCGTGGAGTACCGCCTCGCTCCGGAAGACCCCTTTCCCGCCGGGGTCGATGACTGCGTTGCCGCGGCTTTGTGGCTGATCGATCATGCCGAAGCCGAATTCGGCGTTTCCTGGCTGGCGATCGGCGGAGAGTCCGCTGGCGCCAATCTCGCCGTCTCCACGCTGGTGCGCCTGCGCGACATGGGGCGGGGTGGGGCGTTCAGCGCGGCCAATCTCCTGTTCGGCTGGTTCGACGTGTCGAGAACCCCCAGCGCTCGCGCGTCCAGCGGCACACCCTTTGTCGATCATGCCAACCTGCCGATCTATGCGGCCGCCTACGTCGGCACTGCAGATATGCGCGATCCCGGAGTGTCTGCGCTTTATGCCGATCTGAGCGACCTGCCGCCAGCCTTCGTCACCGTTGGCACTATCGATCCGCTGCTGGATGATAGCCTGTTCATGCACATGCGCTGGCAGGCGGCAGGAAACCCGTCCGAGCTTGCCCTCTACCCAGGCGGCGTCCACGGCTTCAACGCGCTTGAGGGGGATTTGGCGCGGTCGGCGAACGAAGGAATGGCACAGTTCCTCGATCAATCCTGCCGATCTGCCTAAGCTTTTAGCATGACCGGCGCGCGCGAGGCCCTTCCGAAGCGCGTTCCGCTGCGTCGCGACTGATCGGCTGTGTATCCCGTGCGGTCTAATCGTCGCGGGGAGCCTCCCCAAAACAATAGGCAGATCGCAGGTTCAGTAAATGATCTCTCCTGGACCGATGAGGTCTGGGAGAGATCGACCGGGTATGTCGATCACATCCGGAGATTTAAACATATGGCACACGAGATATCTATCGTGGCATTTGCAGAACATGACCCATTATCAGCCGATGAAGTGAGCTACGCAGCAGAGCGCTGTGCAAGAGAAAGCCGCAAGGAGCCCGGCTGCCATGAGGTCTAGCTCATCGTTAACGGACTGACTATGGCAAGCACTGCTTTTGACATCGCGAGTGGTCCTGCCGCCTGAGGCAGTCACAGCAGCCATCGTCCCGATTTATGGCGCGGTCCATCTCCAGCGCCAGACTGGTCAAGGGCTTTAATCATCCGTTCGCTGGCGAGCCCACGGAGAAACTCGGCTTCCAGCTTCGTCTAGCGGAGCGGGATTTCGAGTTTGAGTGAACGGCAGGTTTTGGCATGGGCGGCCGTTGAACCGATTGTCTGTGGACAGCGCAATTTGGTCGGCACAAGCCTCATTGCTCTACATTAGCAAGCGTTCTTCAGACAGCCAATCTGGCCATTGGAGAACGATCATGGAGATGCCTGAAACAGAACCCACCGGCACCAAACGCCAAGTCTGGAATGCGGGAAGGACCGTTGGCGCAAAGCGTGCCTTGAAGCCGAAGCAAATCTGGGAGATCCGATTTTACCTCAATCAACGTTGCCGTTTGCGGGGGCGCGCGCTGTTCGATCTGGCAATCGACAGCAAGCTCCGGGGCTGCGACTTGGTGCGGATGAAGATCGGCGATCTCGTCAGGAAAATTCATCCATGGCATCAAAGTTTTGATGGCTAAGAACTACGTACGCAATCTCTCTGAAGAAACAAAAAAAGGTCTTTGGGAAAGGGACGGCCAAGGTATTTGGCCGACGCACGCGCCGGCGGGATATATCAACGTTCTCGGTTCCGCAGGAAAAGGATTATCATTCCTGATCCTGAAGCTGCGTCACTTGTCGTCAGACTCTTTGAATGGATGGAGACAGGCGAATATTCGCTTGCCGAAGTTACCGAGAAAATCCGCAATGCTGGTTTGCGAAGTAAGCTGACCAAACGGATTGTTGGGCGCAGCTCAATTCATCACATGCAACGAAATCCGTTTTAGTGTTAAAAACACTCATGGCGATCCGCTGCGTTTCGCGTTCACAGGCCTTATAACTTGTGGTCATTGCGGGTGCGCAGTCGTCGCCCAAATGCAGAAGAAGCGCTACGTTCATTATCATTGTTCTGGGTTCAGGTAGAAGTGCCCGGAAAAATATGTCCGGGAAGAAACGCTAGCCGACGCATTCGCTCAGCAACTCGCCCGCCTGCATGTCGATGACGAGATATTTTCGTTGATCGAACGTGCAATCATTGATGCTCAATGCGACGAAGCCAAAGGTCGCAATCAAGAAATTGTGCGGCTGGATGGATTTCGTGAGGTTGATGGTGCCTTGT
Source organism: Sphingobium sp. (assembly GCF_035511395.1). Classification (GTDB taxonomy): domain Bacteria; phylum Pseudomonadota; class Alphaproteobacteria; order Sphingomonadales; family Sphingomonadaceae; genus Sphingobium. The sequence goes on along the minus strand of NZ_DATKFP010000411.1, from coordinate 17,924 downwards.
TAGGCGATGGCATCCAATTGCTGGATTTGGCTCGAAAGGCCCATCGAACCTTCGTTTTGTAGTCTCCAAGTGACAAGATCAGCGTTTTGAAATTGCTACTTTCGAACTGTGCATGGGCCAACGGTGAACTTACCGTCGAATTCCGAGAAGCTTTTGTAATGCTTGAGAAAATTTCCCCTAGAACACTCGCGTTTAGCGCCCCCGCTGGGGGCTCTGAAGCAGAGTGTCCAAATTGGCTCCCCGAGTAGGATTCGAACCTACGGCCATTCGATTAACAGTCGAATGCTCTACCGCTGAGCTATCGGGGAGCGGCCCGGCTTCCGCCGGGCAGGTCGCGCCTATGCCTTGGCGCGGGGGGAATGGCAAGGGCTTTGACAGGCATCGGGCGCAAAAAATCGACGCAGGAAATCCGGAAGGATTCAAGGTCTTGGGCGAGGCGAATGGCTGATTTTCGGGAGGAGGCTTCAGCGGCATAGGCTGAAGGAAAATGTGGCTCCCCGAGTAGGATTCGAACCTACGGCCATTCGATTAACAGTCGAATGCTCTACCGCTGAGCTATCGGGGAGCGACCCGCTTTCGCTGGGCAGGCCGCGCCTATAGCAGCGCTTTTCGCAGCATGGCAAGCTGCAATGTCACAAAAATTTACGCGATGAACTGTTCGGCCGCGATCCGGTCGTCCAGCGTATGTTCGGGATCGAACAACAGGGTGAGCGGCGCGGTGCGGTCGATACGGACTTCGACGCGGGCGACATCGCGCACTTCGCGCTGGTCGGCGACGGCGCTGACCGGGCGCTTGACCGGGTTGAGAACGGTGAAGCGGATCTGGGTCGCTTCGGGCAGGATCGCGCCGCGCCAGCGCCGGGGGCGGAAGGGGCTGATCGGGGTCAGCGCCACCAGCGCCGATCCCAGCGGCAGGATCGGGCCATGGGCGGAAAGATTATAGGCGGTGGAGCCGGCCGGCGTTGCCACCAGTACGCCGTCGCACACCAGTTCGGGCAGCACGACGCGGCCGTTCACCTCCACCTCCAGCTTGGCGGTCTGGCGCGTTTCACGCAGCAGCGACACTTCGTTGATGGCGGGGATCGAGAATTGTTCGCCATCGACGGTGTCGACCACCATGCGCAGCGGGTTGACCTTGAAGCTCTTCGCCTTGGCCAGTCGCTGGTCGAGGCCGTCGAGGCGCCATTCATTCATCAGGAAGCCGACGGTGCCGAGGTTCATGCCGAAGATGGGCAGGATGCGGCGCCCCTCCAGCATCGCATGGAGCGTCTGGAGCATATAGCCGTCGCCGCCCAGCGCGACGATCATGTCGGCTTCTTCCACCGGCACGAAGTCATAGGCGGCGCGCAGCCGTTCCTCGGCCGCGCGGGCCGCCTGGGTGGGGGACGCGAGCAGGGCGCGCCGGACGTCGCTGCTCATCCGCCGGTGACGCTCATGTGACGATGGGTGGCGGGTCGTTCCCCCGCGCCGATGTGAAAATTATGGGCGGCGGGCTTCAGGCGCAGGGCGCGGTCGATGAGCGGCTGGACCGCGTCCGGCCCGCCGTCGCGCAGGGCGGCCTTGAAATCGACATGGTCCTCATGGCCCAGGCACATGAAGATCTTGCCCTCGCAGGTCATGCGGATGCGGTTGCAGTCGGCGCAGAAATTGCGCGTGAGCGGGGTGATGAGGCCGAGGCGGACACCCAGCCCGTCGACGGTATGGTAGCGCGCCGGTCCGCCGGTGCGATGGGCGATCGGGTTGATCTGGTGATGCGCGTCGATCATGGCGCTCACTTGCGTCAGCGGCAGATAATGGTCGGTGCGATCCTCACCGGTTTCGCCGAGCGGCATGGTCTCGATCAGGGTGAGGTCGAAGCCTTGGCTGTCGCACCAGCGCAGCATCGGGAGAATCTCGTCGTCATTAACGCCCTTGAGCGCCACCATGTTGATCTTGACGGAAAGGCCGGCGGTGCGGGCGGCGGTGAGGCCGGCCAGCACCTGATCCAGCTTCCCGCCGCGCGTCACATGGGCGAAGCGATCGGGATCGCGGCTGTCCAGACTGACATTGATCCGCCGCACCCCGGCATCGAACAGGTCGTGCGCATGATCGGCAAGCCGCGTGCCGTTGGTGGTAAGGGTGAGTTCGTCCAACCCATGACCCAGATGGCGGCCGATGCGGCGGACGAGGTCGCCAATGTCGCGGCGGACCAGAGGCTCGCCACCGGTCAGGCGAATCTTCGTGATCCCGCGCGCGATGAAGAGATCGGCCAGCAGCGCCATTTCCTCCAGCGTCAGCACCTGGTTCTTCGGCAGGAACTGCATCCGCTCCGCCATGCAATAGCGGCAACGCAGGTCACAGCGATCCGTCACCGAAATCCGCAAATAGCTGATCCGGCGGCCCAAACCGTCGACCAGAGGCGGCAGTTGGGGCTGGGGCATAGGGGCGGCAATGGCCATGCTGCATAGCTAAGCGATGGTATGGGCAGGTGCAAGCGCTCCCATTGCGATATCACGAACGGGTCGGTAACTCCTTGTCGCTAGTGAAGATGCGATGCGCGGGGCAGGGAGTCAGATGACGTGAGCGGGGTTGCCCCACCGGATGGACAGCCAAGCCTCTTCATCCTGTCGCCCGGAGACCGGGACGGGCTGTGCCAGGCGGTGCAGGCGATCGGCTGGAAGGCGATCGGCGCGCGGCGAGCGGGCGATGCGCCGCAGCGTTTCCTGCGCAGCGAAGCGCAGGTGGCGCTGGTAGACCTGCGCGGCGGCGAGGCCGGCAAGCTGCTGGAGCCGCTGGTTCCCGCGACCGAGGCGGGCGGCGGCGCGCTGGTGGTGCTGGTCGACGCGACCGACGAGGCGCATGTGCCCTCGTTGCTGGCGGCGGGGGCGACTCATTTCCTGACCATGCCCTTCACCCGCGACCGGCTGCGATCCGTGCTGGCGTCGGCGCAGCGGCTGGTCGAGCGGCTGGGCGGCGGCGCGCGGCCGAGCCAGCGGGCGCAGCGTATCCGGCGCGGGGATGCGCTTTACTGGCAATTGGGGCGCGACGGCGTGCTGCGGCTGAGCGAATCGCTCGCCCGGCATCTGGCGCTGGATGCGCCGGCGGTGTCGCCCGCCATGCTGCTGCGCCGATTGCCGCGCACCGAGCGGCTCGGCGTGCTGACCGCGCTCAAGGCGATGGCGCGGGCGGGGCGGCCGGCGGCGCTGGCCCATGGCCTGCCCGATCGGCCCGGCGACCGGCTGGTCCATCATCTGCGGATTGAGGACGGGCAGATCGCGGCCGATGTGGAATGGCTGTCCGAACGGCATGAGCGCGACAATGCCAGCCGCGACTATCTGACCGGCTTGCGGTCGCGGCCGGCGGCGCTGGACTGGCTGGACCGGCGCACCGGGCTGCCCACCACGGTGCTGCTGCTGTCGATCAGCCAGTTCGAGCGGATGAACGCCGCCTATGGGCAGGTGGTGGGCGACGCGCTGCTGGGACGAATCGCGCGGCGGATCGAGCGGATGGTCGACGATGTCGCGCCCGGATCGATGGTCGCGCGAATCGCAGGGACAGAATTTCTCGTCGGGCTGACGGGCGAGGCGGCGACCAGCGAACGGGCGACCTTCCTCGCGCGACAGCTGATCGCGGCGATCGGGCGGCCGTTCAGCGCGGGCGATCATCTCATCCGGCTGACGGCGCGCTGCGGCATTGCGCAGGCGCGGGCGGAGGATGATGCGACCCTGCTGCTGCGGCGCGCAGGGACGGCGCTGGCCGATGCGCGGCAGGGCGGGGGCGAGGGGATTCGCATCCTGTCGGCAGAAAAGCAGAGCCGGCAGGTCGATCCCGACCGGCTGGAGACCGACCTGCGGCTGGCGCTCGACCGGGGTGAGATCGGCATCGTGTTCCAGCCGCAATATCCCGTCGATTCGCAACGGATCAGCGGGGTCGAGGCGTTGGCCCGGTGGAACCATCCCCATTATGGCCCGCTGGGCGCAGGCATATTGTTCGGCACGGCGGAGCGGTCCGACTATATGCTGCCTTTGTCGGCACATATATTGGGCGAGGCGCTGCGACAGGCGGCCGCCTGGCCAAGGGCGCTGGCCGATCTGCGACTGTCGATCAACGTCACCGCCGCCGACATCGCCCAGCCGCGCTTCATGACCGACCTGTTGGAAATGGTGGATCGCAGCGGCTTCCCCCGGTCGCGGCTGACGGTCGAGATTACCGAGAGCGGGCTGATCCAGGATGTCGATGCGGCCGCCGCGCTGCTCCATGCATTGCGCAGCGAGGGGCTGGCGGTGGCGATAGACGATTTCGGGACGGGCTATTCGAGCCTTGCCTATCTCAAGAGCCTGCCGCTCGATTATCTGAAGATCGACAGCGGACTGGCGCAGGATATCGCCGGCAGCGCACGCGATCGGATCATCGTGCGCGGGGTCATCCACATGGCCAAGTCGCTGGGGCTGAAGGTGATCGCCGAGGGGGTGGAGACCGAGCAGCAGCTCGACCTGCTCGCCCGCGAAGGGTGCGACTATTATCAGGGCTTCCTGCGATCGGCGGGTGTGCCGTCCGCCGATCTGGTGGCGCTGGTGTTGCGCTAGAGCATTCTGAAGTCAGCTGGAACAGCCGACGGCTCGCAGAATGCGGTAATCAAAAGACACTAGCGCGCAGCTAAATCACGGAAAACAAATATGTCTGATATGAAAAAGGGCGCGGGGATGAACCCGCGCCCTTTTTTCTTTTCGGTGCCGCTGTTTAGAGCGCAGCCTTCAGCTTGTCGACCAGATCGGTCTTCTCCCAGGGGAAGAAGTCGCCTTCGGGCTTGCGGCCGAAATGGCCATAGGCGGCGGTCGGCTGGTAGATCGGCTTGTTGAGGCCAAGATGCGTGCGGATGCCGCGCGGGGTCAGGCCGCCCAGTTCCGAAATGCCCTTGATCGCACCTTCGATCCTGTCGTCGCCGACGGTGCCGGTGCCATGGGTGTCGACATAGAGCGACAGCGGCTCGGCCACGCCGATCGCATAGGCGATCTGGATGGTGCAGCGCTGGGCGAGGCCCGCGGCGACCACATTCTTGGCGAGGTAGCGGGTGATATAGGCGGCCGAACGGTCGACCTTGGTCGGATCCTTGCCGCTGAACGCGCCGCCGCCATGGGGCGAAGCGCCGCCATAGGTGTCGACGATGATCTTGCGGCCGGTCAGGCCCGCGTCGCCGTCAGGGCCGCCGATTTCGAAGCTGCCGGTCGGATTGATGTGATAGACGGTTTCATCCGAGAGCAGTTCGGCCGGGATCACCTTGGCCACCACGTCCTTCACATAGGACTTCAGCTCGGCTTCCTTGTCGCCTTCGTCATAGCCCTTGGCATGCTGGGTCGACACCACGATGGCGGTGCAGGCGACCGGCGTGCTGCCTTCGTAGCGGAGCGTCACCTGGCTCTTGGCGTCCGGCTCCAGGAAGGGCGCGGCCTTGGAATGGCGGTCGGCCGCCATGGTTTCCAGGATCTTGTGGCTGTAATAGAGGGTCGCGGGCATCAGGTCGGGCGTGTCGTTGGCGGCATAGCCGAACATGATGCCCTGGTCGCCCGCGCCTTCATCCTTGTTGCCGCTGGCGTCGACGCCCTGCGCGATGTGCGCGGACTGGCCGTGCAGGTTGTTTTCGAAGCGGAAGCTTTCCCAGTGGAAGCCGTCCTGCTCGTAACCGATGCGCTTCACCGTGTCGCGGACGGTCTTTTCGATTTCTTCCTGAGCGCCCGGCGCCCATTCGTCATTCTCGAAAACGCCCCTGCAGCGGATTTCGCCGGCGAGGACGACGAGCTGGGTCGTGGTCAGCGTTTCGCACGCGATGCGTGCTTCGGGATCCTTGGAGAGGAACAGATCGACGATGGCGTCGGAAATCTGGTCCGCAACCTTGTCGGGGTGGCCTTCGGAGACGGATTCCGAGGTGAAGAGATAGTTGGTACGCATAGGACTCCCGTAAGACACTTGGGCGAATAGCGATATAAAGAAATGTTTATGTGCCTATTAGCTTTTGCCGCGCCGCAAGGCAATGCCCAGTCCGAGGAGCAAAATGATGAGGCCGAGGGCAGCCCAGTTACCGACAATGGCGAAGACCGTTGGAGGTAGGGCGGAAGGCAGGCCCCCGTCGAGATAGCCGGCGCGGTTGAGGCCGAGCGAGCGCACCACGCGACCGCGCGCGTCGATGATTGCCGACACGCCGGTGGGGGTGGAGCGGATGATGGGGATGCCTTCCTCCAGCGCGCGCAGGCGCGCCTGCGCCAGATGCTGGACCGGACCCCAACTGCCGAACCAGGCGTCGTTGGACGGGTTGAAGATGAAGGCCGGGCGATTCTTCGCATCGACGACAGCGCCCGAAAAGATGATCTCGTAGCAGATCTGGACGCCCATCTTGAGTTCCGGACGGCCGAGCGTCGCGGGAAGCGTCAGGCTCTGCGCGCCGGGGCCGGGCCAGAAGTCGGCGTCGCCGGGCACCAGGCGCGACAGGCCAATGGGTTCCAGGATGTTCCGCATCGGCAGATATTCGCCATAGGGTACAAGGTGCGCCTTGTCGTAGCGGCCGGCGAGCGTCGCTCTGGGCGTCACGATCCAGACGCTGTTGTTGGCGCCGGCGAGCTTGTTCACCAGCAGGCCATTCCGCTCGACCGCCTTGAAATAGACCTTGTCCCCGCCGGTCAGCAACAGGTCGCCGGGGCCGAGCAGGCCGGCGAGGCGCGCGCGCCAGTCGGGTTCCAGGTCGAGATAGGCGGGGATGGCGGCTTCGGGCCAGAAGATCAGGCGCGGCGCCGGACGCTGCTGGCCGGACAGGGTCCGCAGCTTGTTGAAATTGCGATATTCCGCCTCGACCGAATATTTCTCGTCCTGGCCGATATTGGGCTGGACCACGCGGATGCGCGGCGCGCCATCAGGCGTTGTGGGTGCTGGGGAAAGAATGCCCCAAAGGGCAAGCAGCAGCAGCGGCGCGAGGATCGCGGCAGCGGGGCGAAGCTGGTTGCGGGCAGCGAGCCGGATCGTGCCGGCGGCGAGGACGGTGAGGGCGCCGAGGCCATAGGTGCCGATGATGGTCGCGGCGATCGCCGCGCCGGTCGGCAACAGGGTGACGCCGAGCGGGTTCCAGGCGAAGCCGGTGAAGAGGGTCGCGCGCAGATATTCGGCGGCGATCCATGTGGCGGCGAGGAAGAGGGGGAGGGAAAGCGGCTTCCCGCCGATGCGCCGGTCCAGCCACCACGCCGCCAAGGTCGCGAAGCCCGGATAGACGGCGAGGTAGAGCGACAGGAGTAGCACCGCGCCATAGCCGAACCAGTGCGGCATCGAATCCTGAAAGGTGAAGGCGTGGGCGATCCAGTTGAGGCCCAGGGTGAAATGGCCGGCGCCGAACAGCCAGCCGCGCGTGAAAGCGGCACGGCGGTCGGGCGCGCGCTCGATCAGGAAGATGAGCGCGGCGAGACAGGCGAGGGTGACGGGCCAGAGCCTGAGCGGCTCGAAGCCCGTGGCGGACAGGAAGCCCGCCAGGAGCGCCGCGACCTTGGGGTGGCGGGCGAAGGCGTTCTTCATGTCAGCCTGTCAGCGAATCGTGGCCATGGTGGCGTTGCTGCACTTGTCGCTCTTTTCGCCGCCGCCGCTCAGCATCGATGCCGCGATGAAGCCGCCGACGACCAGAACGAGGAAGGCGGCGGACAGGAGGGCGAGATATTTCTCGATGAACGCCTTGATCGGACGACCGAATTTCCAGAACAGGAAGCCTACCAGCATGAACTGGAAGGCCCGGCTCAATATGCTGGCCCAGAGGAAGGTGAAGAGCGACAGCCCTATGAAGCCCGCCGTGATGGTGATGAGCTTGAAGGGGATCGGTGTCGCGCCCTTGATCAGGATGATTTCCGCGCCATAATCGCGCAGATAGCAGGCAGCGACCGGGAATTTGGCGGCCAGGCCCAGCGATTGCAGGATCTGCTGCCCGACCGTCTCGTAAAGGAAATGGCCGATGCCGTAGCCCAGCAGGCCGCCCATCACCGACGCGATGGTGCAAATCAGGCCGAAGCGGATCGCACGTTCCGGCCGGGCCAGGCACATGAGGCCCAGCAGCGGGTGCGGCGGGATCGGGAAGAAGCTCGATTCCATGAAGGAAATGGCGAAGAGCCAGCGTTCGGCATGGCGGTGCGCGGCCTTGGCCAGCGTCCATTGATAGAGCTTGGTGAGCATCGGTGCCGGGCCTAGCCGAGATGCGCGGACGCCGCCAGCGCTTTTGCCAGCACGACCATTTCGAGCGGCGGGTCGAGCGGGATGGGGAAGGGGCGCCTTTCGCCGGTGAGGGCGTAGCCGCGCCGCTGATAATAGGCGATGAGTTCGGCGCGGCGGTCGATGACCGTCATTTCCATCCTTGTCGCGCCCAAGAGACGGGCGGCATGATCCTCCGCCGCTTCGATCAGCAGGCGGCCGAGACCGCCGGCCTGACGCGCGGGATCGATGCAGAGCAGGCCGAGATAGGCGGCGCTTTGGCCCTTGTTCGTGATCTGTACGCAACCGATGGGCGCGCCGTCGGCGATGGCGACGAGCAGCCGGTCGGTCGGGCTGGCAAGGATCGCGGCCAGCGTGGCAAGGTCGGTGCGCGGCCCGGTGAGCAGGTCGGATTCGAAGGTCCAACCCGCCCGCGCCGCGTCGCCGCGATAGGCGCGCTCGATGACGGGATGGAGCAGTGGAAGGTCGGCGGCGGTGGCGATGCGGATGTCCATGGCAGGCGCTTTAGCGGTGTGGCGGTGGACGCGCTACAGCCCTGTCGGCACGGCTTGATTGCGCCACAGGACCGCCGGCACGGCGTTGACTGTCCCGTGCCGTCTGGGCATGACCCGTTTCCTTGATTTCTGTTCGGCCGGCACATTTGACTTTCTCTTCGATTCCCTGGGCAAGAGTGCGGCAACGCGCCGGTGGCGTGGTCTTCGCGCTGGTGCTGAACCTGCTGCTGTTGCTGGCGCTCTTCACCCTGTCGCCCGGTTTCCAGCCGCCCAAGGAAGACCAGCGCCTGCCCGTCACCTTCGACGTGGAGGCGGGGCCGAAGGCGGAGAAGGAGCAGGCCAAGGCGGAGAAGGCGGAAAAGCGCGAACAGGACAAGGCACGTCCGCAAAAGCAGGCCGATCCGGTGGTCCGGCCGCCCATTCCGGTGGAAAAGCCCGCCGAGCAGCCGCCGTCGCCTTTTCCCTTCCTGACCCTCAACCGCGAGCAGATGGCGTCCGCCGATATCGGCAACCTGCCAAAGGCGGCGCAGGGCGCAGGTGATGGCAAGGGCGACAGCGCGGCGGTGCAGGGGCCGGGCGAAGGGCCGGGCGGGGTGCAATTGTTCGAGGCGGAATGGTATCGGCGGCCGACCCATGCCGAACTGGCGAGCTATCTGCCCGCCAACGCACCGGCGCAGGGCTATGGCCTGGTCGCGTGCAAGACGATCGATCATTATCATGTCGAAAATTGCCAGATGCTGAGCGAATCGCCGATGGGGTCGGGCTTTGCCAAGGCGGTTCGGCTGGCCGCCTGGCAGTTCCTGGTGCTGCCGCCGCGCGTCAACGGCAAGGTGATGGTGGGCAGCTGGGTCCGCATCCGCATCGATTATACCCGCACCATTGTGCCGGCTGAGGCCGGCAGATAGCCAATCCGGCGCCAGCGGATCGCGCGGCTATGCGGATCGGCGGATAGGACGCATCGCGATTTCGGGAGAATGAGCGATGCGGATTGCGATTCTGAGCTTCGATGGCTTCAACGAACTGGACAGTTTCGTCGCGCTGGCCTTGCTCAACCGGGTGAAGGGCTGGCGGGCCGAGATTTGCGGGCCGGGCGACGCGGTCATATCGATGAATGGCGTGCGGGTCGATGTGCAGCAACCCATTGATTTTGTGGGGCAATCCGACGCGGTTCTGGTCGGCAGCGGCGTGCGGACGCGTGAAGTCGTTACGGACTCGAAACTGATGGATCGGCTGCGGCTGGACCCGGTGCGGCAGATTGTCGGGGCGCAATGTTCGGGCGCACTGATCCTCGCAAAGCTGGGGCTGCTGGGCGATGTGCCGGTGTGTACCGACGTCTCCAGCAAGCCCTGGGTGGTCGAGGCCGGGGCGAAGGTGATCGACGCACCCTTTCACGCGACCGCCAATGTCGCGACGGCGGGCGGCTGCATGGCCGCGCATTATCTGGCTGCCTGGACGATCGCGCGCGGGGCGGGGGAAGCGGCGGCGCGCGAGGTGATCGACTATGTCGCGCCGGTGGGGGAAAAGGCCCAGACGGTGGAGCGGGTGATGGGGGTCGTCGGGCGGTTCCTGTAAGGCGCGGCGGGTTGCTGCCAGGAGCGGCCATGAATTTGGCGTCACCCCGGGCTTGACCCAGGGTCCAGCTTCTTCTTCCAAGACAAGCGTTTGGATGGGTAGCTGGACCCCGGCTCAGGGCCGGGGTGACGAGCGTTGGAGAAAATCCGTTCTCCACCCCCTTCAGCCGTGCCCCAGCCCGGATCAGAGACGCTTCAGTCAGAACTGCATCGGATGCCGGCTTTCCTCCGTGTCCCCGACATCCTTCCAGTCGAAATGGCCGACCAGCCCCTCGACCGGGGCGAAGCCGCGTCTGCGCCAGAAGGGGTCGAGCGGGCTGTAGCCGGGCGGGCGAGCGGGATGGTCCGAAGGACGGATGACGGCACAGAAGCTGGTGAGAGGGAAGCCCAACGCGCGGGCCTTCGCTTCGCGCCGGTCGAAGAAGGCATGGCCGATGCCATGGCCGCGCCATTGCGGCAGCAGCACGGATTCACCGAAATAATAGACGTCGCCTATGTCGATGTCGCTGTCGCGAAAGGGGGCGGCGAACTCGGCGGCGTGATCGGCCATGGGCGCGGCGGTGGCGGCGCCGACCAGCCTGTCGCCCGCAAAGGCGCCGACGACGATCGCGCCCGGACTTTGGGCATAGGCGGTCAGATAATCGCGCTCATAGGCGCGCGATCCCTCATAGAGATAGGGGAAGGCGCGAAAGACGCCGATGCGCAGGTCGGCGAGCGAATCGAGCGCTGCGACCAGCGCGGCGCCCGTCAGATCCTCGATCCGGACGGGCGCCGCGATCGCAGGTTACTCGGCCGCGTTGGCGGCGTTTCCGGCCGGGGCTTCCGCTGCATTGGCGGCGTTGCCCGCTTCTGCGGCATTGTCGCCAGCGGCAACCGGCGCGGCGTCGGCGGCCGGCAGCGGCAGGTTCGATCCCTGCGTGTTGAGCCAGGCGATCAGGTTGGCGCGATCGGCCGGATTGCCAAGGCCTGCAAAGGTCATCTTGGTGCCCGGCGCAAATTCACGCGGGCTTTTCAGCCAATGGTCGAGCTGGTCGAAGCTCCATTCTCCGCCTTTGCTCTTGAGCGCTTCGGAAAAGGCGAACCCGCCCTTGCCCTGGCCGACGGCTTCGCCGACCGTGCCGTAGAGATTGGGGCCGATGCCGTTAGCGCCGCCCTGATTGACGGTGTGGCAGGCGGCGCATTTCGCGAAGACCTTTTCACCCGCCGCAACGTCAGCGCTGGCCAGCAGGGTGTTGAGGCTGGGGCCGCTCTCGCCGCCTTCGCCCTCTGCTTCGACGCCTTCGATAGCATAGCCCATCTTCTCGGGTCGCTCGGATGAATAATATTTCGAACTGACGATCGCACCACCCAGCGCGATGATCCCCGCAAACAAAGCCCAGCCCGCTACGGTATTGAAACGATCGCCCATTTCGCTCGTCTTCCCTAAGATTTATGTTCTGGGGACTGTCGGCCGCGCCCCCTCTTGTGCGCTGCCATAAAGGGGGATACGCGCAGGCGCAAGCCGGGTTCATCCCTATTGTATTGTCGGAGCGCGGCAATGCTTGCGCGGACACCGCGGAAACCCTAAGCGCACGCACGTCCATGGAAAATTATCCTGCCCCCGCCCGCGCCATCGTCGCGGACCTCGCCGCCAAGGCCGCGGCCGACCCCGCGCGCGCCGTCGCCTATCAGGGCGCGCCGGGCGCCAATTCGCACCTCGCCGCGCTGGGTTATGCCCCCGATTGCATTCCCTTGCCTTGCTTCGCGTTCGAGGATGCGATCGACGCGGTGCGCAATGGACAGGCCGCCCGTGCGATCATTCCGATCGAGAACAGCCTGCACGGGCGCGTGGCGGACATGCATTTTCTGCTGCCCGAATCGGGCCTGTCGATCATCGACGAATATTTCCTGCGCATTCGCCATTGTCTGATGGCACCGGACACCGCGCCGGTGAAGAGCGCGATCAGCCATCCACAGGCGCTGGGCCAGTGCCGCCATTATCTGCGTGAGCGCGGCATCCAGCCGGTCGCCTATGCCGATACGGCCGGCGCGGCGGCGCTGGTCGCGGAAACGAAGACGCCGGGGGAGGGTGCGATCGCGCCCTATCTGGCGGCCGAGATTTATGGTCTGCGCCTGATCGCGGAGAATATCGAGGACAGCGACGACAATATGACGCGCTTCCTGGTGCTGGCGCGCGAGCCGAAGATGCCCACGCCCAATGTCGGCCCGGTCATGACCACCTTCCTGTTCGAGGTGAAGAATATCCCCGCCGCCCTCTACAAGGCGATGGGCGGGTTCGCCACCAACGGGGTCAACATGACCAAGCTGGAAAGCTACCAGCGCGGCGCGAGTTTCGCGGCGACCGAATTTTTCTGCGATATCGAAGGGATGCCGGGCGATCCGGCGGTCGACCGCGCGCTTGCCGAGCTGGAGTTCCACACCAAATGGGTGCGGCAGCTCGGCAGCTATCGCCAGGCGCGACCCAGAACCTGACGCCGGGCGGTGGTCCTGCTTTCGCAGGAGCACGATCCCGCGTATAGCCGCGCCATGGTCGCAGCCATCCTCCTGTCCGCCCTTGCGATGAGCATCATCGTCGGCGTGCGCTATCTGCTGGCGAGCGGCGGTTTTGCGCTGGCCACGCGGATCAGGCAGCCGGGCCTCTACAAGGGGCTGGAACGGCAGATGGGGCGGGAGATCGGCTGGTCATTGCTGTCCGCCTTCATCTATGGCGTGCCGGCGGGCGTGGTTGCCTGGGGCTGGCAGGCGCGAGGCTGGACGCAAATATACAGCGACCTGCATGATTACCCGCTCTGGTGGCTGCCGGTTTCAGTGCTGCTCTATCTCGCCGCGCACGACACATGGTTCTACTGGACCCATCGCTGGATGCATCGGCCCCGGCTGTTCCGCATCGCCCATGCGGTCCATCATGCCAGCCGCCCGCCCACAGCCTGGGCGGCGATGAGCTTTCACCCCTGGGAGGCGCTGACCGGCGCGGTGGTCATTCCCGCGCTGGTCTTCCTGATCCCGATCCATGTCGGTGCGTTGGGGCTGGTGCTGACGATCATGACCGTCATGGGCGTGAGCAATCATATGGGGTGGGAGATGTTTCCGCGCTGGATCGTGCGCGGACCGCTGGGGGCGTGGCTGATAACGGCCAGCCATCATCAGCGGCACCATGATCATTACCGATGCAATTACGGTCTTTATTTTCGATTCTGGGACAGAATGTGCGGCACGGACAAGGGATTGGGCGATTTCGCGAAGGGGCAGGCGTGAAGCATAGCATTATGGCACTGGCAGTGCTGGGACTGACGGGCGCTGCCCCAATCACACAGCCCCAGCCGCTCAGCATGGCGCTGGAGGGATTGCGGTCGGCCAAGGGGCGCGTGCTGGTCTGCGTCACCCGATCGCCCGACCATTTCCCCGATTGCAGCAAGGATCCCGACAAGCGTCATTTTTCCGTCGCCGCGTCGGGCGGGCCGGTGCCGCTGGGCCAGCTGGCGCCGGGCAATTACGCCATCGCCATCATCCATGACGAAAATGCCAATGGCAAGCTGGACACCTTCGCCGGCATCCCGCGCGAGGGTGTGGGCTTTTCCCGCAACCCGGTGCTGCGTTTCGGCGCGCCGAGTTTCGAGTCGGCCAGCTTCGTCGTGACGGGCGGGGCTGTCGAGCAGGACATCAAGCTCAAATATTTCCTCTGATGCATGAGAGGGAACCTCTAAGCCCCTCGAAACATTATCGTCCCTGAACGTCTTCCACGGACAGGGTTATTTCATGCAATCTCTTCGTCGCCTTCTGGGCGCGGCCATTGTCGCGTCCATGCCCCTCGCTGCGCCCGCTTTCGCACAGGAGGAAGAACAGCATAGCAGCCTGACGGTCGGTCTGGGGGTGGCGGCGGTGCCGAGCTATGAAGGGTCGGATGATTATCGGGTGCTGCCGCTGCCGCAGATCCGCGGCAAGGTGAAGGATTATAGTTTCTGGACGCGCGGCGCATCCATCTATGTCGATGCGATCGCCGATCCAGAAGGCGCGGGATGGGATTTCGAACTGGGGCCGATGACGACCGTCCGCTTCGATCGGTCCAGCGTCAAAAATATAAGGGATGATGCCGTCCGCGCGCTTGGCAAGCGGGACATCGCGGTCGAGGTGGGCGGTTTCGTCGGGATCGGCAAGACCGGGGTGATCACCAGCCCCTATGACATGCTGTCCGCCCGCGTCGCCGTGGCGAAGGATGTGGCCGGCGCGCATGACAGCTATGTCATCACCCCGCAGATCGAATATATGACGCCGCTGTCGCGCACCGCCTTCGTCGGCCTGGGTGTTTCAGCCGAATATGTCGGCAAGAAATATGGCCGCACCTATTTCGACATCACGCCCGAAGAATCCGTCGCCAGTGGGCTGCCGGCCTATGACGCCGCCGGTCGGGGTTCAGGCTTCAAGCGCGTGTCGTTGAGTCTGGCGGGCGGAAAGTCGCTGTCGGGCGACCTGCGCAAGGGCTGGGCGCTGTTCGCGGCGGGCAGCTATTCGCGGATGCTGGGCGACTATGCCGATTCGCCGATCGTTTCCATCGCCGGGTCCAAGAACCAGTGGGTCGGCGCGGTTGGGATCGGCTACACCTTCTGACCTGCCTGCTTTCCCGACTTGTTACGTGGGGGTGACGCCCCACATAAGGCGCTGTATGACGGCGGCAAGTTGGACCGCATAGGCAGGAGATAAGAGCGTGGCGACCCTGGGATTGAGCGAGACCGAAAAGGCGGCCGTGGAGGCATTTCGCCAGGATGTGGTCGAGCCTTCGCGCACGCAACTGGTGATCGTCGATTTCTGGGCCGAATGGTGCGGGCCGTGCAAGCAACTCACCCCGGTGATCGAGAAGGTGTGCGCGGAATATGCAAGCAAGGGCGTAAAGCTGGTCAAGGTCAATGTGGACGAAAATGGCTTCATCGCCAGCCAGTTCCGCGTCCAGTCGATCCCGACCGTCTATGCCGTGTTCCAGGGCCAGCCGGTCGCGGACCTGAGCCAGGCGCGCACCGAAGGGCAGCTGAAGCAGTATCTGGACCAACTTCTGTCGCAACTGCCGATCGAATCCGATGAAAAGGCGCTGAAGCAGGAAGTCGCGCCGCTGATCGCCATGGGCGAGGAAATGCTGGCCGGCGGCGAAAATGAGCGCGCCCTGTCGATCTTCACCCAGATTGCCGAAATGGCGCCCGACAATGCCGAAGTGGCGTCCGGTCAGGTCCGTTCGCTCGTCGCGCTGGGCCAGCTGGACGAAGCCGAAGCGGTGCTGGCCGTGCTGCCGGATGATGTGGCGAAGCATGTCGCGATCGATCAGGCGCGCGCCGCCATTGCGCTGGCGCGGGATGCGAAGCCCGTCGCCGACCTGTCGGGCGTAGAGGCGAAGGTCGCTGCAAACCCGGACGATCATGAAGCGCGCTTCGAACTGGCCGGCGGCCTGATGGGCAATGGCGACCGCGAGGGCGCAGTCGAGGCGCTGCTCGAAATCGTGCGGCGCGACCGGGCCTGGAATGACGGCGCGGCCAAGTCGCAGCTGCTCAAGATCTTCGAGGCGGTCGGGCTGGAAGACCCCTGGGTCGCGGCGCAGCGGCGCAAGCTGTCGCAGATCCTCTTTTCGTAAGCGCCATGCCCCAGAAGCCATGAACCATGCGCGCATCTCGATCTTCCCCCTTGCAGGCGCGCTGCTCCTGCCGGGGATGGAATTGCCGCTTCATATCTTCGAGCCGCGCTACCGGGCGTTGATCCACGACGCGATGGCGCGCGACCGGCGGATCGGCATGATCCAGCCGCGCGGCGACGGGCCGGTGCCGCCGCTGTTCGATGTTGGATGCCTGGGCCATGTCAGCCATATCGAGGCGCTGGAGGATGGCCGGTTCAACATCATCCTGACCGGGCTGGCGCGGTTCCGGGTGGTTCGCGAGCTGCCGGTGGCGACGCAGTTCCGGCAGGTGGAGGCCGATGTCGAGCAGGCCCCGCAGGAGGATGAAGTGCTGCACGCGGTGGAGCGGGCGGCGCTGGAGCAGGAATCGCGGCGCTTTGCCGACATATTGGGTTATGTGGTCGACTGGACGGCGGTGTCGCGGCTGGACGATACGGCGCTGGTCAACGGCATCGCCCAGATCGCGCCCTTCGACCCGGCCGCCAAGCAGACGCTGCTGGAGGCGGATAGCCTGTCCGAGCGGTCGGAACGGATCATCCAGCTGATGCAGATCGTCGGCCGGATCGAACGCGACGGCGGGGCCACGATGCAATGAGTGGAGTGAGTGACGTGAACCCGATCGACCCCTGGCTGCTGGAAAAGCTGGCCTGCCCGGTGACGCGCACGCCGCTGCGCTGGGACGCGGTGCGTAGGGCGTTGGTGTCCGACGCGGCGAGGCTGGCCTTTCCCGTGCGCGACGGCGTCCCGGTGTTGGTCGTACGGGAGGCGGTCACGGTTTAAGGCGGCTGCGGACGGCCCGGAAGGGTGGGTGACGGCCATTTTTGCCGCTTAACTGATATCTACGGCGTCCTGATGGCGGACTTGCTTAACTCTTACAGGTTCGATCCCGAGATCGATACCTAAACGAGCCATGTTGGCCAGAAGTTCGACATCGAATAGCTCCCCTCGCTCGCCGAGGGTCCAAGAGACGTAAAAGTTCAGTTCTCCGCCTGTCTCGCGCAGCTCACCTATAAACGCCGCAGCATGCTCAAGCCTTTTGACAGCCTCACGCAGAAACTCGGCAAGCGCGCCGTCGTCCCCACTTCCAAGATCGAAGACGCAATAGCTTTCACTGTGTGTCCCAAAAAGCGGAGTGCCTTTAGGAGTCTCACGCGCTTCGCCCACCGCCCAGCACCGTTCAGGCGTTAATCCTATCCCGCCTGCAATTTTTTGAGGATCGGCATAAGGATGTCTGATCTGAAGTGATACGCCGTAACTGAAGGTCATTGGGACACCATAGCGTTTTGGAAAGCAGCCGCCAATGTCGGCTGTTGCGTCCCAGCGAACAGAACCGGACGTTCCGCATCCCACCCGATCCCTTCATTCCGTTCATGCCCGCCCGCGCATCTGTCCCATAGCGGGGCAGCGCCGGATTTCCCGCCGGCTACGCCTTGGTATGGCAATCGGCGCACTCTATCGTCCGGACCATGCGCATGATCTCCATCGGCCTTCTCGCCTCCGTCGCCCTGACCGCAACGACCTTTGCCCAGGGTCGCGCGGCGCCTTTCACCGTTGCGGAAACGGGGCAGGGGTTCGGTTCGATCGGGGACGCGCTGGCGGCGATCGGGGACGGGCGCGGGACGGTGATGGTTGCGCCGGGTACCTATCCGCAATGCGGGGTGCAGCAGGGAGGGGACGTCACCATCCGCGCGGCGACGCCGGGCACCGCGATCTTCGATGGCGTGCCCTGCGAGGGGAAGGCGGCGCTGGTGTTGCGCGGCCGGTCGAGCCGCGTCGAAGGAATCATCTTCCAGAATATCCGCGTGCCCGACGGCAATGGCGCGGGCATTCGCCTCGAAAGCGGCAACCTCTCGGTCAGCAACAGCCTGTTCCGCAACAGCGAGGAAGGCATCCTCACCGGCGACTATGACGGCGGACAGGTCGTGATCGACAAGTCGACCTTCCGCAAGCTCGGCCGCTGCGACCGCGATCTCGATTGTGCGCACGGCATCTATA
>NZ_DATKFP010000410.1:0-24079 GCF_035511395.1 Sphingobium sp. | reverse complement strand
CGCAGGCCGAAGCCGACAAGGCGGCCGCCACGCAGGCCAAGGTAGAAGCCAGGCAACGTGAAGCCGACCTCAAGGAACAGGCGCGGCGCGATGCTGCGGCTGCACGCGAGGCAGCCAAGCCCAGCGGTTTCGACAAGGCGGTGCAGTCCGCGACACGCTCCGCCGCATCCTCGGTCGGGCGGCAGGTGGCCAATGAACTGGGTCGCGCGGTATTCGGCGGGTCGAGCCGCAAGTCGTCGTCGGGCGGCATCGCAGGACAATTGGTGCGCGGGATATTGGGCAGCCTGTTCAAATAGGCTATCATCCAAGGGAAACAGGGAGATGAGCGACATGAAAGCGACCAGTATCTGGACAGTCGGCGCGATGATGCTGGCGGCCACGCCCATTCATGCACAGGTGATCGTCCGTCCGAGCAGCGTGATCGGTGCCGCGATCGTCAGCGACATCGCCGCCAGTCGTCAGGCGCAGCGCGATGCCCGCCAGACACCCTACGCCACGCCCGGCTATGGATCGATCGCCACGGCGGCGGCGGCGCGCGACGCCTGCTCAGCCAAGGCGCTCTATCAGGCCGGATCGTCGGCAAAACTGCTCGGCCCCGCCCATGCCAGCACCATGTCCACCGGCTGGGAAGTCGAAGGAATGATTGCTGCGGCGGACGGCGACATCCCCTTCGTCTGCTCGGTCCGCAACGGATCGGTAAGCGGCGTCCTGCTGCGGAAATAACGGCCACCGCGCGGCACGACGGGCAAGCGAGACTTGTCCGCCTTCTTCCTCCCGGCACAGGCCGCAATCGAGAGTGGGCGACGCACGCTCTCGATTATCGACTTTCGTCATCATGACGGAAGGGGCGAGCGGACGCATCATTGATACGATCCTGAACATCGAGGAGGCAACTGCCTGCCTAACCAAGCTTCAAGGAAGCTCACATTGTGAAAACTGTTGCAATGCGTGTGGCCGCATATTGCATAGTGGCGATTCTCGCCTTCGGTGACGTTTTTAGACCGATATCCCTGATGACTTTCTGGTCAGACCGTCTTGGCATTCCCCATTGGCGGATGCTCGTCTTTACAAGTGCGGTCGTCGCTACGACTACATTTTTCCTGCCGCCGCGAACTCTTTCGGCCCTCTCGTACAAAATACCGATCTTCATCGCGCTTACGATGGTCGCATCCATATTTTCCGTCGGCTATTTTGCCGAAGTGGTGAGGCAGGAGAAACTGGCTCAGTTTCGTCCTGATGAATATATTGATCTCTCCTTCTTCAAATCCATTCACGAGGCGCCTCGTGAATTTCAATTCTATCTTCATACAGCCGCATTGAAAAACTGCGTGCCATACGGATGGAGCTATCGCACGATGAGCTTCTACAATCTGCCGCCCAATGTCGCGGTCAATGTCGTTGGAAAATGGGCCAAACGCTGCGGCATCCATCGATCTTGAATATTCACAAATAGCGGATCTTGCACGCTATCGGGCCGTTTCGACGCATCCGCCACCGGAACCTGCCCGCCTCCCCGCCCCGCCTCTTTCCCTTCATATGCGGTAAAGCAAATCTTGTAGTTCAGCCATCAGCGTAGCAGTTGCCTGCCCCCCCCGCGCGCGGCTAAAGCCCTCCCCATGACAGCCCCACTCCCGCCCCGTCACCCCCTGCATTTCGGTAATTTCCGCGCCTATCTGGTCGGGCGGCTCTGCGCCGTGCTGGCGCAGTACAGCATGATGATCGTGCTGGCGTGGCAGGCCTACAATATCGCGCGCGAAACGATGACGACGGCGGGCGCGTCGGCGCAATTGGGCCTCATCGGGCTGGCGCAGTTCCTGCCGCTCTTCTTCCTGACGCCGATCACCGGTTGGGTCGCGGACCATTATGACCGGCGCATCATCACGCGGATCACGCTGGCGCTGCTGACCATGGCGTCGGGCCTGCTGGCCTTCGCCACCTATGAAGGCTGGGTCAGCCTGCCGCTGATCTTCGGCATCGCCGTTATCGTCGGCATCACCCGTGCCTTCAACGGCCCCGCCTATGGTGCGCTGGCACCCAATCTGGTGCCACCCGCAGTGCTGCCCGAAGCCATCGCCATTTCCAGCGTCGCCTGGCAGACGGGCATGATCGCGGGGCCGGCGCTGGGCGGCTATGCCTATGCAGCGACCCCTTGGGGCGCCTATGCGCTGGCGGCATCGCTCTACGCCGTGGCGCTGGTCGGGATGCTGATGATCGGCAAGGTACCCCAGCCGCCGCGCGACACCAGCCGCCATCCGGTGCGCCAGATGATCGACGGCTTTACCTATGTGAAAGGCAACCGGCTGGTGCTGGCGACGATCACGCTGGACCTGTTCGCGGTGTTGCTGGCCGGCGCGACCGCGCTGCTGCCCGTCTATGCCCGCGACATATTGCATGTGGGATCGGCGGGGCTTGGCCATCTGGCCGCCGCGCCCGGCGTCGGCGCGGCTGTCACGGCGCTCTGGTTCTCCTTCCGCCCGATGAAGACGGAGGTCGGCCTCAAGATGCTGGTCGCCGTCATCCTGTTCGGCCTGGCCACCATCGCTTTCGGCTGCACCGCCTTCCTGCCGCGCGACATTGCGGTGGAGGCCGGCGTCGCCGCGCTCGTCGTGCTGGGCAGCGCGGACATGGTGTCGGTGTTCGTGCGCCAGTCGCTGGTGCAGATCCACACACCAGACGCGATGCGCGGCCGGGTGTCGAGCCTGTCGCAGCTTACCATTTCCGCCTCCAACGAACTGGGCGAAGCGGAATCCGGCTTCCTTGCCGCGCTGGTCGGCCCGGTCGCGGCGGTCATCGGCGGCGGCGTGGGCGCGATCATCATAACCCTTATTTGGGCGCGACTCTTTCCCGAATTGCGCCTAGCACGTAGCTTCGATCCACCCGAAAGCGGGCGAGCGGACAGCAAATTGGAGAAGGCCCTATGAAAGCTGCCACGATTCTCGAAACCATCGGCAATACGCCGCATATCCGCATCAACCGGCTGTTCGGCGACGCGCCGGAAGGCACCGAGGTCTGGATCAAGTCGGAACGCTCCAACCCCGGCGGATCGATCAAGGACCGCATTGCGCTGGCCATGATCGAGGCGGCGGAGGCGTCGGGCGAACTCAAGCCCGGCGGCACCATCATCGAACCGACATCGGGCAATACTGGCGTCGGCCTCGCCATGGTCGCGGCGGTCAAGGGCTATAAGCTGGTGCTGGTCATGCCCGAAAGCATGTCGATCGAGCGCCGCCGCCTGATGCTGGCCTATGGCGCGAGCTTCGACCTTACCCCGCGCGAAAAGGGGATGAAGGGCGCGATCGAACGTGCGCTGGAACTGGTGTCGCAGACGCCCGACAGTTGGATGCCGCAGCAGTTCGAGAACCCGGCCAATATAGACGTGCATGTCCGCACCACCGCGCAGGAAATCCTGGCCGACTTCGGCGATACGCCGATCGATGTACTGGTGACGGGCGTCGGCACCGGCGGCCATATCACCGGCACCGCCGAAGTGCTGAAGAAGCAGTGGCCCGCGCTCAAGGTCTATGCGGTCGAGCCGACCCTGTCCCCGGTGATCAGCGGCGGCCAGCCCGGCCCGCACCCGATCCAGGGTATCGGAGCGGGCTTCATCCCGGCGAACCTCCACACCCAATTGCTCGACGGCGTGATCCAGGTCGATCCGGCCGACGCCAAGGCCTATGCTCGACGCGCCGCGACGGAAGAAGGCATGCTGGTCGGCATCTCGTCGGGCGCGACGCTGGCCGCGATCGCGCAGAAGCTCAAGGAACTCCCGGCGGGCAGCCGTGTTCTGGGTTTCAACTATGATACCGGCGAACGCTATTTGTCGGTGCCGGACTTCCTGCCCGAATAAATCCGCATCGGACCGGGCATGACCGACGCATCCCCCCATACCCGGCCACATGCCATCATGTGGCTGGTCTGGTCATTGCTGTTCGTCGGTCTGCCTATTGCCGTGGCCGGCTGGGAAAGTCGGCCGCGTCCGCCAGGCGCCTCTACACGGTTCGACGCAGTCACGGCGGCGCGGCTGCGGCGCCCACGGACGCCGCCGCCGGCCGTCGAGCCGGTGGAGAATTATACGCTGGACCGCGATCAGGCGCGCAATTTCAACGATTCCATCCCCTTTTCCCGCGATCCCAATCCGGCCGCCCGCCCCTATGTCTTTGCCGGGTCGGAAACGGATTTGGCGCGAGCGACCGACTGTCTGGCTGCGGCGGAACTCTATGAAGCGGGCGACGATGCCGTGGGCGAGAAAGCGGTGGCGCAGGTCGTGCTCAACCGCGTACGTCACCCCGCCTTCCCCAAAAGCATATGCGGCGTGGTGTTCCAGGGACAGGAACGGGCCACAGGCTGCCAGTTCACCTTCACCTGCGATGGGGCGCTCGCACGCACGCCGGGACAGGCTGCATGGGAAAGGGCGCGCGACATTGCGCGCGGCGCGCTGGCAGGCAAGGTCTACAAGCCGGTCGGCCATGCCACCCATTATCATACAGACTGGGTCGTGCCCTATTGGAGCGGCAGCCTGGACAAGATCTCGGCGGTGGGTACGCATCTCTTCTTCCGCTGGCGTGGCTGGTGGGGAACGCCGCCCGCCTTCCGCAAGCGGGCCGAGGGTGGCGAGCCGCTGGTCCCGAAGATTGCGCGCCTGTCGACCGCACATCTGGAAGACAATGCGCCCTCCGCGGAGGGCGCCCCGGTGCTGGTGGCAGGACTTGGCGCGGTCGCGCTCGCGGCGCAGCCACAGCAAGCGATCGATGCGGGCTCGCTCGGCAAGACTGTCGGCGGCGTGCGGCTGACGGTACTGGGACCAGACGGAAAGAGCTTCATGGTCGAACTGCCGCGCACCGGGACGCCGGACAGCTGGCCGGCGATGGCGCAAACCTTCTGCGCCGGGCGCTCTGAATGCCGGATCATGGCGTGGCGGGCGGGTAGCGCGCCGAGCAAACTGCCGCTGGGCGATGGCGAGATCGAGTCGATGAGCTTCGCCTATATCCACAATGCCGGGAGCGGCTTGCAGCGGGCGCTGTGGAATTGCGCCCAGACGCCGCGCGCGATCCAGAGCCAGTGCATGCGCCAGCGCGTGCCGACGGTGATGGTGCCTCCCGCCGTCACACCCGGCGACAGCGGGCTGGCCGGTATCCGGCGCAAGGAGCGGTTCGAGACGGTGAAGATCGGGCCGCCGGATACCGCGCCCAAGCCGGGGTCGCCCTGATTATCGATTGATCGGCCCA
This sequence comes from Sphingobium sp., assembly GCF_035511395.1. Lineage (GTDB taxonomy): Bacteria > Pseudomonadota > Alphaproteobacteria > Sphingomonadales > Sphingomonadaceae > Sphingobium. The sequence goes on along the minus strand of NZ_DATKFP010000410.1, from coordinate 18,854 downwards.
AGGCGAGGGAGTCTGGCGAGACGCGACACCAGTTCGGACTGGCGGCTGCAATCGGTCTTCCAGAAGATATTCTTCATTTGCGTTCGCACGGTGCTGAGCGCCACGCCGCGCTCCTGCGACACATCCTCCAGCCCCTTGCCCTCGCACAGGGCGACGACGATGTCGGCTTCGGCCCGGCTGAGGCCATAAAGCGCGCGGACGCGGCCCGCCAGACTGGCGTCCTGCGCGCCAGGATCCGTGGCGATGAGGACGACCTGCCGCTCCTCACCGGTCCAGATCGCCGCGACAGTGAGCATATAGGGCAGGCCGCGTTCGCGGGCGAGGAAGACAGCGCCGGCCTGGGTCGCTTCCCGCGCGGTGGCGACGCGCAGCGCGGCCTGCATGGCGCTGTCGCTCTGGGGATCGCGGGCGACAATCTGGTGCTGGCGCAGCAGCAGCGCATCCTGACGGCGGAGCATAGCCTCTCCCGCCGCGTTGCAGCTAACGAGCCGGCCGCTCGCGCTCAGGGTGAAGATGGCATGTTCGACCAGATCGAGCGTCGCCTGCAAAGTACGGCCCTGATGATTGGCGCGGTCGAGCCGATGGCGGATATCGAACATGCGGCCGACATGGTCGACGATATTCTGGACGACGGCGCGTTCCTGATCGTCGAACAATTTTTGGGTGCGCCCCCGGTGCAGGCCGATATGGCCGACCGTATCGCCCCGCTGGATCACGCCGCCCAGGCAATGGAAGGTATCGTCGCCCATCGGCCTGATCCACTCATTGTAGATCCGGCTTTTTTCATAAGTGGCGACCGGCACGACCGCGTCGAAATCCCATATGCGATTGGCCGAGCGCCCGTCCAGAGCGGCCCCCCACAGGTCGTCATGAACGAATTCCTGCCCGTAAATCGCCATCTGCTCGGCCGAAAAATAACCCGAATAGCTGATTTCGGCGACCTGAGCCGCACCTTGCCCCCAATGCAGCACCGCAGAGCGCGCGCCGACCGACTCCGCCAGTCGAGACGCCAGTTGATCGAATGCCGCATCATCCGTAGCGGCATCGTAGATTTCCTCGGTGCGGATCACAGCTTGTCCCCCTCGCCGGAAACCGTGTTAAGCCTGCCACCAGTATATACACGGAATCAGGGCATTTTACACAGCCTGAAGGGGCATGTCCGTGATCGAGGTCATGGCGGATTTCCGCGCGCCGCTCGTCAATGGTATGTTATATCGCAATTCTCGGAGTTGATCATGGTGTCGAGACGGTCCTTTCTGAGCGGCGGAGTGACGATCGGAGCGACAATGGGGCTGGCACTGGAAGGCAGGGGTCAGACGAGTCTCCGCTCGAACGAGGTGGAGTGATGGCCGGCGGCGGGAACGAGGCTCTCTATGCGCTGATCGCCAATTATGCGCTGCTTAAGGCAGGCGAGGCGGCGAAGCTGTTTCTCGACAAATATCGGCTGCTGGTGGTCGCGAAAGCGGGGCTCGCATCGGGGCCGGTACTGCGCATAACCCCTGCCTTGTTCAACAGCAGCGCCGAACTGGATTGGCTGGTCGCGGCGATCCGGGCGGAGCAATCTTTATTCACCTGATGCCGACGGGACGTTGACGGATCGTTCTTGCCGCGCAACCTTGTCCTCCTGCTGAGGATAAGGGGGTTGGCATGAGGATGATGAAACGCGCAGCGTTGGCATTGGGCGTGGCGGCGATCGCTCTGGCGGGTACCGCCAACGCGAAGGATGCGGTCGTCCACGCCGGACGACTGATCGACGGAACAGGCGCAGCCCCGCGCGACAAGGTGTCGATCCTGATCCGCGACGATCGCATCACCGCGATCCAGCCCGGCTTCGTGACGCCGCAGGGCGCGGAAATCGTCGATCTGTCGACCAGGACCGTCATGCCCGGCCTGATCGACACGCATGATCATATCACTGCGGGCTGGCATATGGGCGACCCGATCCGCAACAGCGTGACCCGTACCGACTATGAGGATGCGATAGAGGCGACAGGTTTCGTGCGCGACACGCTGCTGGCGGGCTTCACCGCCGTGCGCGATTGCGGCGCCAATACCGGGGTCATCGTCGCGCTGAAGAAGTCGATCGACGGCAAGGTGATACCGGGGCCACGCCTCTGGGTTGCAGGGACGCCGCTGGGGCCGACCGGCGGCCATGGCGATGCGGTGAATGGCCTTCGCACCGAGTTCGCCGACATTCCCCATATCGCCGACAACATCATCGACAGTCCCGAAGCGGCGCGGGTCGCGGTGCGGCGGCTGAAGCGCGAAGGCGCGGACCTCATCAAGATCATGCCGTCGGGCGGAGTCATGTCGATTGGCGACGATCCCACCCACCAGCTGATGACCGACGAAGAAATCAAGGCAGTGATCGAAACCGCCCATGCGCTGGGCATGAAGGTGGCGGCCCATGCACATGGCAAGCAGGCGATCGACCATACGATCGCGCTGGGCGTCGATTCGATCGAGCATGGTTCCTATGCCGATGCGGGCAGCTACAAGATCTTCAAGCAATATGGCGCCTATCTGGTGCCGACCATGCTGGTGGGCGAGCGCGTCTACCAGCGGGCGAAGGAACATCCCGAGCAACTCAACCCTTCCACCGCCGAAAAGGCGCTGGTGATCGGGCCGCTGCTCCAGAAGAATCTGCGCGACGCCTATGCCGCGGGCGTAAAGATCGCCTTCGGTACCGACACCTTCGGCCTGTCGCGCCATGGCGAGAATGCGCAGGAATTCGCGCTGATGGTGGGCGCGGGCATGACACCGATGGACGCGATCAAGGCCGCAACCGGCAGTGCCGCAGACCTGCTGGGCAGCCAGGATGTCGGCACGGTGCAGGCCGGCCGCTATGCCGATCTGATTGCGGTCGACGGCGACCCCCTCAAGGACATACGCCTGCTGGAAACGGTCGGCTTCGTGATGAAGGGCGGCGCGGTGGTGAAGGCCGAGGGCAAACCCGTAATCTGATGACTTAGAGAAAGGGAGTCGCGGGCGATGATCACCGTTTTTGGCGAAGGGCGGGGCTTTCGGGTCGTCTGGCTGCTGGAGGAAATGGGCATCCCCTATCGATTGCGGCCGGTGGACCTGCTGGCCGGGATCGAGCATGATCCCGACTATCTGGCAATCAATCCCGCCGGCTATATCCCCGCGATCCGCGACGGAGACGCGACCATGGTGGAATCGATCGCGATCATGGAATATCTGATCGCCCGCCATGGGCCAACGCCGCTTGCCCCGCCTCCGCAGGATGCCAGCTTCCCTGCCTATCAGCAGTTCCTGCATCTGGGCGAGGCGGGACTTGCCGCATCGATCTATTTCGTGGTCGTCAGCCGCAATCTGGCACCGGAGGCAGAACGGGACAATTGGGGCGCGCGCAAGGCGATGGAAGTGTTCGAGAGCCGGCTAAGGTTGGTGACGCGGCAGCTCGCACGCGCACCTTATATGGCCGGGAAGCGTTTCACGGCCGCGGATATCTCAGTGACCTACGCATTGGAGTTCGCGCAGCGGACGGATTGCTACCTGTTGGGCGAGGTCGAGCAAGACTATGTCGCTCGTACGACCGGAAGGGACTCCTATAAGCGGGCCATGGACAATTGCCCGGCGACGAAAGCCTGGGCGGAAGCGATTGGCATTTAAGCGCGCTTATCCTCTCCCTTTGGCGATCGAATCACTTTAGACACGCCGCATGAACCGCCTTGCCGCCCTTCTCGTCTTCGGCCTGATCGCCGCCTGTTCCAGCTCACCATCGGCCGCCGACAAGGATGCCCCCGCGCGGGCCGCTCCTGCGACGCTCCCGATCGTCATCCGCAGCGCCAAAGGCACGCACCGCTTCGATGTGGAGGTCGCCCGCACGCCGCAGGAACAGGAAAAGGGCCTCATGTTCCGCAAGGAACTGGCGGCAGACGGCGGAATGCTGTTCCCCATGAACCCTCCGCGCACGGCGAGTTTCTGGATGAAGGACACGCTGATCCCGCTCGACATGCTGTTCGTCCATACCGACGGAACCATCGCCTTCCTCCAGGCCAATGCGCAGCCCTATTCGCGCGTTCCCGTGTCGGCCGGCATACCGGTGGCGGCCGTGCTGGAACTGCGCGGCGGACGTGCGGCGGAACTGGGAATCGCGGAAGGCGACCGGCTCGCCTGGGGCGGCTGCGCCGTCTCCCAGGAAAAGATCGCGACCGACCTGAATTTCTGTCCATCGCCCGCCAACTGAGACCATATCCTCCTTGCCCAGGCCCGCCGCAGCGGCTAAGCGCTTGGCCCATGGGAATCCTGGCTAACATCTTCACCTGGTGGAATGGCGCCACCTTTGGCACCTGGCTCTTCACGACCCGCAAGGGCACCAAGGTGGGCGAAGACCATCAGGGCAATGTCTATTATGAAGGCGGCACCGACCCCAATGGCCTGACGCGCCGCTGGGTTATCTACAACGGCGCCAATGACGCGAGCCGCGTGCCGGCCGAATGGCATGGCTGGCTGCATCACTCGATCGAGGGCGCGCCCGAAAGCTTCCTGCCGCCGCCGCGCATCTGGGAAAAGGAATCCACCCCCAACGCGACCGGCACCATCAACGCCTATCGTCCGTCGGGCGCGCTCGAAAAGGGCGGCCAGCGCCAGAAGGCGACCGGCGATTACGAGGCCTGGAGCCCCGACGCGGCATGACCCGGCGTCCGGCGGGGAGTTTCCCGCCGATCCTGCATGTGCTTCCTGTCCTGTCCTGCGCGCTGGCGCTGGCAGCATGTGGCAAGAATGACCTGCCGGCCGCGAATCAGTCCGGCCCGGTAAAGGTCGAGGGCAGCCCGATCCAGACGGCGTCCAGCGGCGCCATTCAGGGCACGCCCATGGCCGAGCGTACCGCCGTCATCGGCTTGCTCAACAAGCGCAACGGCCTGACCCGCGACCTGACCATGAAGCCGGGCGAAGCGCTGCGCGTCGGCGATGCGATCGTGCGTCTCCAGGCCTGCGAAACCAGTGCGCCCTGGGAAAATGTCCAGGAAACCGGCGCCTTTGTGCAACTCGACGTACGGTCGACCGCCGACAATAAATGGCGCCGCGCCTTCTCCGGCTGGCTGTTCCGCGAACGGCCCGATCGCAATGTGGTGCAGCACCCGGTCTATGACGTGTGGGTCAGAAGCTGCGCGATGGAATGGCCCGAAACCGGTCCCGACACGGTGAAGCTGGGCGGCAAGGGCGAGCCGGTGTCCGGCGCCACAGCCGCAAGCGGCGCGAATGCCAGCTCGGCCGCGACGCCCGAACCGGCCGACAGCGGCGCCGCCCCCGCGCCCAGCGCCACGTCACCCACCGCCGCTCCCAGCAACTGAAGATAGTCGCGCTGGCTGATCTCGATCGCGCCCATGCTGCGCAGATGATCGGTCATGAACTGGCAGTCGAGCAGGGTGAATCCGCCGAAGCGCATCCGCGCCACCAGCCAGGCCAGCGCCACCTTTGACGCGTCGGTGCGGCGCGACACCATCGATTCGCCGAAAAACGCCTTGCCCAGTGCCACGCCATAAAGGCCGCCGACCAGTTCATCGTCCTCCCACACCTCGACAGAATGCGCGAAACCGCGCGCATGCAGGTCGCGATAGGCGCGCTCGATCTCATGGTTGATCCAGGTCGACGGGCGATCCGGCACCGACTCCGCGCACAGGGCCAATATCTCGCCGAACGCACGATTGGCGGTGACATGGAAACGCTCGCGCCGGATCAGCTTGGCTAGCGAATGGGACAGATGAAAGCCGTCCAGCGGCAGAACGGCGCGATATTTCGGTTCGACCCAATAGACTTCGCGCGCGTCGCGATCGTCCGACATGGGGAAGACGCCAATGGAATAAGCCTGAAGCAGGATCAGCGGGTCGATCATCATGCACCATCAGGATTAGCAGACCCATACAGAAGGGCCAGCCCCCGCAATCGCTTTTGACGACAAGTCTGCGGGCATTAGGGTGGTCCCATGCGTTATCTGCTTATTGCCCTGCTCGCCGCCGGTGTCGCCGTCCCCGCCCTCGCTCTGTCCAATGCGCGAACCGATCATAGCGGCCATTATTATCTGCAAGGCGTCATGGAGACAGGATCGGAACTGCTGCTCCGCCCCGATGGCCGCTTCCAATGGTATCTTTCTTACGGTGCGCTCGACCTGTTCGCCGAAGGCCGCTGGAGCGAGAAGGACGGCATCGTCCTGCTCACCGCCGAGAAGACGAAGGATGTTCCCGAACCGGGGTTCGAGACGCTGCAACTCACCGTCCGCGATGCCGCTCTGATCCCGCCCGACGGCCATGGCGCTTACGTGCTTCCACCGTCCAAGGAAGATTGACACGGATCGTTACGCATTTGTTTTTGTTTACCGCGATTTCCAAGCCGTCAGATGTTCCATCTGACTTGAAATCGCTCTAGCTTCATCGCCCATGAAAAACATATGCTTGGCGCTGCTGCCGCTTCTTTTCGCCGCCCCTTCCGCTTATGCCGGCGACGCCCCCGCCACTGGCCCCTATGCCGCCCGAATCGCGAAGGTTCTGAAGGCAACGCCGCTGATCGATGGCCATAATGACTGGCCCGAGGCGCTCGCAGAAAAGGCGAAAGACGCCCGCTGGACGATGGATCTCACCCATCTGGACCCCAAGCAATATCATACCGACATCACCCGCCTCCATGCCGGCGGCGTGGGCGGGCAATTCTGGTCGGTCTGGGTGTCGGCGGACCTGCCGCAGGTGCAGCAGGTCAAGGACACGCTCGACCAGATCGGCATGGTCCACAGCCTCGCCGCGCGCTATCCGCAGCATTTCCAGCTTGCCCGCACCGCCGCCGAGATGCGCGCCGCCCACAAGGCGGGCCGAATCGGATCGCTGATCGGTGTCGAGGGCGGCGGCCAGATCGACGGCAGCATGGCCGTGCTGCGCGCCTACCGGGAACTCGGCGCTTCCTATCTGACGCTGACCCACAGCCGCACCATCGCATGGGCCGACAGCGCAACGGACAATCCGCAGCATGACGGCCTTACGCCGTTCGGCGAAGCGGTCGTGCATGAACTCAACCGCATCGGCATGCTGGTCGACCTCAGCCATGTCAGCGAGGCGACGATGCTCGACGCGCTGCGCGTGACCAAGGCGCCGGTCATCTTCTCCCACTCCAACGCCCGCGCGCTGTGCAACACGTCGCGCAACGTGTCGGACGCCGTGCTCAAGCAGGTCGCGGCCAATGGCGGCGTGGTCATGGTCAATCTCGCCGCCCAATATGTGTCCGAAGCCCGCCGCGTCTGGGGATCGGACCGAAGCGCGGAAATCACCCGCAACAACGCCCCACCCTTCGGCGGCCTGCATATCGGCGACCCGGCGGGCGCGGCGAAGGCGCTGGCGGACTGGGAAAAGGCCAATCCCGAACCGGTGACGACGATCGGCCAGGTCGCCGATCATGTCGAACATATCGTCAAGGTCGCCGGCATCGACCATGTCGGCATCGGCAGCGATTTCGACGGCGTCGGCGCCCTGCCCCAGGGGTTGAGTGGGGTCGAAACCTATCCCGCCCTGCTCGCCGAACTGATGCGTCGCGGCTGGAGCGATGCCGACATCGCCAAGCTGGCGGGCGAGAATGTGCTGCGCGTCATGGCAGCGGCGGAAAAGGTCGCGGCGAGCATGAAGGGCGAGCCGGAAGGCCATGTTGCGCCGCCAACTACCGGAGAGCAGGCCGCCCGGATCGGGTGAACCGGCTTTTGCGGGGGCATGATCGAGGCCCGTCGTTCCAGCAAAACTGGGATGACGGGAAAACCCGTCCCGACGATCAGCCGACCTGCCGGCCGGCTTCGACGTCATCCGATGCGAAGAACCGTTCAATCACCTCGCGCGCCAGCCGCGCGGGACGCAGCGTGCTGGCGTCGACGCAGCACCAGCTCGACTTGACCTCGGCAAGCACTTCCTCGCCCCGGCGGATCACCGTTTCGTAGAAGGCGCGCGCGCCCTGCACCTTTTCCAGCAGGACGGTGGCGATCACCTCATCGTCCAGAAAAGTGGGCTTGCGATAGGTGATCTCATGCTTGAGCGCGACCCAGAGATGCTGGGTGACGGCATCGGCGGGGGCCAGCGCGCGCCAATGGTCCAGCACCGCATTCTGCACCCATTTCAGATAGCTGGCATTATTGACATGACCCATGAAGTCGATGTCGTCCGGCTCGATGCCGATGGGGAAAAGATGGGGAATCGCGTTACTCACATGGATGTAAATAACATCCCCGCAAGCAGGCAGATAGGGGGCTTGGACGGAGGCTGCGAAAAAGGGGCCGATCCGAAGACCGGCCCCTTAATCAGATCATTTAAGGATTAGAAACGCCAGCCCACGCTGCCGACGATCTGATGGCGGTCGGTGTCGATGCCGAATTCGCTGCTGGTCGACCCATCAGCAAAGTCGATATGGGCGTCCTCATATTTGGAGTAGCGATATTCGACCTTGGCGAAGGTGTTGGCGTTGATCGCCCGTTCCACGCCCGCGCCGATGCGCCAGCCATCCAGCTTGAACGCGGTGTCGGTCGTCTCGTCGGTATCGCCCGCCAGCACGTTCAGCTTGGTGTTGGTATAGCCGCCCTTCACATATACCAGGGTTTCGGGGTTGGCGAGAATACCAGCGCGCGCGCCGACATAGAGGTCGCGGCCCTGCTTGACACGGCCGAAACCGAAATTGTCGGTGAAGTCGCGACGATTGCTCTTGGAGGTCGAATTGGTCCACTCGCCCTCGACGCCCACGACGGCGCTGCCCAGATTGACGTCATAGCCCGCGCCGACGCCATAGAGCAGGCCGTCGATCGACTGGTCGTCGCTGTCATTGTCATTATCGACGCTGCTGCCCGCGCCGGTATGGTCATAGCCGAGGATGCCCTCGACACGGGGACCGGTGAAGGTCGGGCCGACATCCTGCGCCAGAGCGGGGGTGGCGACGGTAGCGCCGGCCAGAAAGGTTGCGACCATCAACTTGCGCATAACTGATACTCCGTTCGTCATTCTCTCCCCGTCAGGGGGTGAGACGCTCAAGCCGGAGAGGCTCCATTGGTTTCATGAACGTGAGATAAACGATTGATTATGTGGCATTAATGCCACGAAATCACCTCAATTCGTCGCGCCGATGTGCGGATGGGGCGACGAGCCGAAAGAAATGGACTCAGCACTCCACCACATTGACGGCGAGGCCGCCGAGCGAGGTTTCCTTGTACCGGCTGGCCATGTCCTCGCCGGTCTGGCGCATGGTTTCGATCACCGCGTCGAGGCTTACGATATGCCGCCCGTCGCCCTGAAGCGCGAGATAGGCGGCATTGATCGCCTTCACTGCGCCCATGGTGTTACGCTCGATACAGGGGATCTGCACAAGGCCGCCGATCGGGTCGCAGGTGAGGCCAAGATTATGCTCCATGCCGATCTCGGCGGCGTTCTCTACCTGCTGGTTGGTTCCACCCAGCACTGCGGCAAGCCCCGCTGCCGCCATAGAGCAGGCGACCCCCACCTCCCCCTGGCAGCCCATTTCTGCGGCGGAGATGGAGGCGCGCTTCTTGTAGAGGAAGCCGATCGCGGCGGCGGTGAGCAGGAAGCGGCGCTCCCCTTCCCGATCGGCGCCCGGCACGAAGCGGCGATAATAATGGAGCACCGCCGGAATCACGCCTGCCGCGCCATTAGTCGGCGCGGTGACGACCCGGCCGCCGGCGGCATTTTCCTCGTTCACCGCCAGCGCGAACAGGCTGACCCATTCGAAAATCTGCGCCGGTCCCAGCGCATCCTGTTGCAGCCGCAGACGCTGGTGGATGGCGCGGGCCCGGCGGCGCACCTTGAGGCCGCCAGGCAGCAGCCCTTCCTGCATCAAGCCCCGGTCGATCGACGCGGACATGGCGTCGATGACGCTGTCGAGGAAGGCGTCCGTCTCCTCCTGCGCGCGCCAGGCACCTTCGTTGCGCAGCACCAGCGTGGCGATCGACAGGCCGCTCGTCTCCCCCTGCGCCAGCATCTCCGCGCCCGACGAGAATGGATAGGGCTGGACGACATTATGGCCGAGCGGCGTGTCATCGCTGACCGGCACGACGCCGGGCAGCACCGCCCCGCCGCCGATCGAATAATAATCGCGCACCAGCGGTTCTTCGCGGTCCTCGAACCAGGCGGAAAAGCGCATGCCGTTGCTGTGCGCTTCGAGGAACTCGCCCATGCGGAACAGGAGGTCGCTGTCCTCCGCGAAAGGCACCCAATGGTCGATCGCGCTGCCTGCCTGGATGCGGCCGTCGCTGCGGATCGCGGCGAGAATGGAGGAGATCGCATCGGGATCGACGCTTTCGGGGCGATGGCCCGACAGGCCGAGCAATATCGCGACATCGGTGGCGTGGCCCTTGCCGGTCAGCGCCAGCGATCCGAACAATTCGCACTGCACCCTCGACGGGGTGGCCGGCAGCGTGTCCATGAACATCAGCGCTGCGCGCATCGGCCCTACGGTATGCGAACTGGACGGGCCGATGCCGATGGTAAACAGGTCCATCACGCTGATCGCGGTGCCGGCATCGATGCGGCTCTTGGTCACGGTCAATAATCCCTGGATATGCGGACGTTGGCGCTCTGGCGCCCAAGGGTGGAAATGGCGCCCAGCAGCGAGAGCCAGCGCGTGACCTGATATTCCACGCGGGTGGCGCTATAGCCCTGTCCGTCGGTGATCAGTTCGACAAAGGTCTTGCGCGTCAGATATTTGCCCGCCGCGATCGACGTACCCTGCCCCTGGGTCGGATCCGCGGCGATGATACGCAGCCGGTCGAGCCCCGCCGCCTTGCGCACCGCGTTGATCGGATCCAGCCCGCCATCGCCCTGGAGCGATCCGACGGCAGAGGCGAGTTGCAGCGCTTCAGGCGCGGACAAGTTGGTGATCGAGGTGCCGAACAGGATGCGCGAGAGCAGTTCGTCCTGCGGCATGGCCGGCGTACTGGTGAAGGTGATGTCCGGTTTAAGGCCGGTGCCGCCGACATGGATGGTGGCGCTGAGGTCGCTGACATCCGCCTCCGCACTGATATCGAGCGTCGGGTTGACCGGCGTCTTGCCGTCGAACTGGATATTGCCTTCACGCAATTCGAAGCGACGGCCGGCAAACTCGTATCCGCCGCGCACCAGCTGCGCTCGGCCCGCGATCGCCGGGCTGGTGACGGTCCCGCCGATATTGAGGTCCGCGCGCCATTCACTGTCGAGGCCGAGGCCCGTGACGGTCAGGCGGTTGCGCGCCCGCGCCTTCACCGCCAGCGCCCAGGGGACGGAGGCACGCGGTTGGTCCATCTCCTCGCCGCGCCGATTGATCTCTATCACGCGCAGTTCGGGAATCTGCGCTACGGCGGCGGCCCGCCCCATGGTGAAGCGGCTCTTGTTGAGGATCAGGTCGCCGCCGATCGTGCCGCCCGCGCCATCGGAACGCAGGGTGATCGGCCCGGTCACGGTCGCGGCGATATCGTCGCGCTCCAGCAGCGCGGCATTGTCCGCCTGCAACGCCAAGTCCATGCCGACGCCCGCGATCCCGTTGAAGGTGAAGCGTCCGGTGCCATTGACGCTGCCGCCATTCTGCGCCGTCGCGGCAAAGCTGGAGATGACCAGTTGCGCGCCGGAAAAGCGGCCGCGCGCCTTGACGCCGCGCAGGCGCATGCCGGTGACGGGGCTGTTTATCGTGGCATTGTCGGTCGCCAGTTGCCCGGTGATAAGCGGATCGCCCAGCGTCCCGCGCATGTCGGCGGTCACGCTGACCGGCCCGCCGATATCGACGATCTCCACACCGGTCAGGCGCCAGAGCGTATCGGCGGTGCCGCCATAGCGCAGTTGGGCGAAGAGCGGCGCGGCGTTCAGTCGTTGCACCAGCCCGCCTTCGCGGCCGAGTGGCGTCAGCAGCGCCTGCGCCCGGCCGATCGTCTTGCCATCCGCGACAAAGACCATGCGGGTCGCCAGACGATCGGGCGTGAGCGCTGCGTTGAGGCCGACATCGACCGGACGGGAACTCAAGGACAGGCCCGATCGCGACAGGCCACGGATCCGCAATTCCGCCTTGCCGCTGGGCAGGCCGCCGCGCGGCTGGGCGTAGCTGAGCGATCCGGTCGCCATGCCGCCCAGGCCCAGATTGTCATAGGCGATGTCGAGCAGCGAGAGCGGCAGCTTCTCCATCCGTGCCTCGACATGGGTGGTTTCCCTTCCCAGTTCACCCGCCAGTTGCAGCGATCCGCCAGCGAAGCTGACCGTGGCGGGCGACAGGCGCCAGCCATCCTCGGTCCGGGTCAGCACCGCCGCGCGATTGAGGCGGATGGCGCGCTTGTCGACCGTGCCGCTGGCCGACAGGCGGATGCGATCCGGTTCCACCTGCGCCTCGCCCTGAAGGTCGAACAGCCGCCCGCGCTGACCCGACAGGCTGCCGCGAATCTTGCCCTTGCCATCGACCAGTTCGGCATTGGCGGCGAAACGGCCGAACAATATGCCCCCGACCCGCAACCCGCGCGCCTGCGTCGTCGCGGTGACGGTGGTGCCGTCGGGATCGAGCAGGATCGTGCCGTCCAGCGTGCCGCGCCGCACCGCGATGACGGTCGGTCCTTCGAAACTGGCGTCGTTGGCGGTCAGCTTGAGCTGCACCTGCTGCACATCGTTGACCGGCTTGAAGCCGATATAGCCCGTCACCGGCCCGGTCACGCCCAGTTGGCCGTCCAGCCCGCCATTTATCGGGCGGATATCGCCGCTGGCGGTCACGCCGGATACGGCGAGGTTCGCGACATGCACGACCGCCTGCGCGCCCGGCGGCAGCAGGATCGCGCCGCGCCCGGTGAAGGGGCCGAGTGTCGACCCGCCATTGGCGGTATAGCTATAGCCCTGCGCATCGGGGATCAGCTTCGCCCGCACGTCGCGCAAGCCCAGCGCATCCATCGGCCGCGCCAGCAGCAGGTCGATGGTCGGTTTTTCGATGTGACCGTCCAGCGTCAGCGTGACGAGACCATAACGGCCATGGCGGCCACTCCCCTCCAGATGCAGCGTGCCGTCGCGGTGACGGATGCCCTGCCCTGTCAGGGTCAGCAACGGCGAATCCAGCCGCAGATTGCTGAGCGCCAATTGCCCGTCGGGCAACAGTTCCAGCCCGCTGCGTGCCGTCGGCAAGCCGCCGCCCAACGTGCGCAGGAAATCATTGTCCAGCCGTCGCACGCGCGCCGACGCGTTACCGCTCAGGCCAAAACTGCCGTCACGACGCGGCACCGCGCGCAGCTTGGAGGTCAGGTCGACCACGCCGAAGCCGCGGATGAACAGATTGTTTAGCTGCCCGTCGAGTCCCGCATCATAGCGGCCGGTCTTGAGGTCGACGATCGCGACCAGCTTGCCGCGCAGCTTGTCCGATCGCAGCTGCATCGGGTTGCTGACGATCTGCTGCCCCTTCAATTGCAGCACGCCGTCCAGCTGGAAATTGCGAACGATGCCTTCGACAAGGTCGCCCTGCCCGTCCAGCCGGCGCGCGCGCAGCTTGATCGGGATCAGCGCGGTATCCTTGCCTGCATTCAGCGCGGTATCCTTGCCTGCATATCGTCCCTTGCCCTCGGCCCGCACATCACGGATCACGGTCTTGTCGAAGGCCAATTCGCGCGCGGTCAGCAGATATTCGTAGCCGGGCGCATCGAACGGTCCATCGAGCCGAACCTTCGCGATCACGTCTCGACCGCGCATGGTCTTGACCAGCGCCTGCGGCCGGGCGAGTTTCAGGGTGACGAGCAGGTTGTCGAGCGCATTATTGCGCAGGTCGATCGCACCGTCTGCGTCGAGATCGAAGGCGGCGGACTGGAGCGTCAGCTTGCCGTCAATCACCCGGTCGACCATCGTGCCGCTGGCCCGCACCGCAAGGCGCGGATCGGCCATGCGACGCAGCAGGCCATTGCCGGCGATCGCCGTCCCCTCGATCGTGCCGCGCCCCGAATAGGCGCCGCTGCGCGCGGCGAGCACGAAATCAATTGCCGGCGCGCCATCCAGCGTGGCACCAAGCCGCCCGTCCCAGCGACTCCAACTCCCCTTGCCACCGATCCGCAGGTTCGCGTCCTGCTTCAGGCCCGCCATCGCCGCCAGCACGCCGGTCTTTGGCGCGTTGACCGTGACGTCCAGCTTGAACCTGTCGTCATCAGGCCGGCTGTCGAGCGCAATGGTCAGCGCGTCGCTGCCGTCCAGGGTCCGCGCCGACAGGTCGATGATCGCCCGACCGCCGCGAATATCGGCATCGCCCGACATGGTCGCGGTCTGGACGCGGCCATTGACCGCCTCCGCAATGGTCAGCCGGCCCACCGAAAATTGCATCAGCCGGATGTCGAATCCGGGCAGGATCGGCCCGCGCCGCTGGGTCGGGTTGAGCTTGGGAAGCTTGTGCAAGGTCGCCTGAGGGATGACGAGCCGGTCGATGTCCAGCCGGTTGGACAGCCAGGCGAACGGCCACCAGTCCAGCTCGACGCGCGGCGCGTCCAGGAAGCGGCCATTGGGATCGGACAGGGTCAGGTCGCGCAGCACCGCCTTGCGATAGATGCTGCCTTCGATCCCACCGACCTGGATGCGCAGGCCCGAAGCGGACTTGATCGTGGCGACCCGGCTGGCAAGGAAGCGATGGCCGCCCGACGTGTCGAGCCACACCAGCGCGGCAACGACGATCAGCAGCGCCGCCCCCAGCAGTCCCGCGATCCAGCGCTGCCAGCGCCCGTCCCAGGCGCGGCGATGCCGGGCGGGCGGCGGTGGCGGTGGCACGACGGCAGCGGGGGGCATGTCTTCGGCCATCAGAAGGCCTGCCCCAGCGAGACATAGACGGCGACTTTGGGGTCGCCCGGCTGCGGGTTGAGCGGCGTGCCAACATCGACGCGGATCGGGCCGAAATTACTGTAATAGCGCACCCCCATGCCCGCGCCGATGCGCAGGTCGCGGAAGCGCGGCAGGAAGCTGGTCGAGATATTGCCCGCGTCGATGAAAGGCACGACGCCGAAATTGCCGAAGCGCACGCGGCCTTCGAGCGAGAATTCGGCCAAGCTCTTGCCGCCGACCGGATCGTCATCCTCGCCATAACGCGGGCCGATCGCCTGATAGCCATAGCCGCGCACCGATGCGCCGCCGCCGGCATAGAAGCGGCGGGACGGCGCGATCTGGTCGACGCTCGAACCGAAGATGGTGCCGAAGCGCGCCCGCGCGGCGATCACGACCCGATCGGTCATCGGCTGGTAGACGCTGCCGTCCACCTGCGCCCGCGTATAGCCGAAGGTCTTGTTCTGGAACGACAGTTCCGGGCTGACCCGCGCGCCCAGGCGAAAGCCCTTGCTGGGATTGAGCAGGTCGTCGCTGCCGTCATAGGTCAGGCTGACCGGAACCGCCGCGATCAGGAAGGTGCGGCGCGACCCGCCGGAGAAGGCATCCGCTTCATCCGACGCGATCAGTTCGCCGCCGAATCGCCAGACCCATTTCTTCTGGAACAGGATGTTGCTCTGCCGCTCGATCGCGCCCGACAGGTTGATCGTGCGCGCGTCATAGGCATCGCGCTTGATGTTGCTGATCGACAGCAGGCCGGTCAGCACATTGTCGCGCCGTTTGAAATTGTTGCGGCGATAGGTGAAGGATGCGGTCTGCTCTTGCGTACCGATCACGCCGCGCAGCGTCACCGCGCCTTCGGGCGGAAAGAAATTGCGGTGCTGCCAGCTGACTTCGGCGCGATAGCCTTCGCCCGTGCCGTAGCCCAGTTCGCCGGCGATAGTGCGCAGCGGCGCGGGCCGCATGTCGACATCCAGATCGACATGCTCCCCATCGCCCGCTTCCTTGGGCGTCAAGGTGACGGAGGAGACGAGGCCGGTGGCGACGATGGCACGGCGCAGATCCTCGACGTCCGACGCCATATAGGTGTCGCCCGGATCGAAGCGGGCGATTTCCTGCACATGATGGGCGCTGAACAGTTGCTCGTCATCCGTCCGGATTGCACCGAAGCGACGGAAGCCGCCGGGCGTAACGATGATGTCGAGATCGCCCTTGCGTTCCTCATGGTCGATCCTGACCTCCGGCTCGTCCACCTTCGCAAAGGGGAAGCCGTTTTCGGCGAGCGCCATGGACAGGCTGTCCTGCCCGGCCAGGATCGCATCGGCATCGACCGGGTCGTCCACCTTGGGCGGGAAAGCGGCGCGCAGCTTCTGCTCGCGCTCGCCCGTCTCCGCCAGGCCGGTGACATCGACCGAGGACAGGAGATAGCGGGTGCCGGGTGTGATCGCGAAGCTGACCGCCAGTCGGTCGCTGCCTGCGGGCGGCGGCGCGACGCTGCCTCGGACGCGTGCGGCATAATAGCCCTTGGCGCGCAGCAATCGGTCGAGCAGATCGCTGTCTTCCTTGATGCGTCGGTTGATCTGCGCAAGGTTCGCCGGCTTGTCCTGCCCCAGGCGCAGCGCCGACAATTCGTCGAACCGCTGGGTGAATTGCGCGTCGGCGATCGTCTCGATGCCGGTCAGCACTACGGTATAGCGGCGTTCTTCCCCGGCATCGGCGAAGGTCGCGACATCTTCCTCTACTGGTTCGGGCAGCGCGGGCGTGGTTTCGGCCGACGGTTCGGCCGTCGCCGTGGCGTCCTGTTCCGCAGGGGTGTTGGGCAGCGGAACGACAGTGTCGGGCTGGCCCATGTCCGGCCAGTCCACGCCGATATCGGGCATGGCATCAAGCGGCGCGTCGACGTCGGGCGCGGCGTCAGGTGGCACAGCTTCGGGCGGGTTCACCTGCTGCGCCTGCGCCGCGCACGGCGCGATCAACAGCAACGGCACCATATAGAGCCGTACAGGATGCGGGCGTCGGCCAGAAGTGCGGCGGGTCCGCAAACCATGGGTCATGGCGCAGGGTCTAGACCAAAGTCGCCCGCCATGACCAGTCAAGAAGCGTCCAAAGCCGCAAAGCGGCGTCAGAATGCGGTGTTAAGCCGATCCAGCAGCGCGCGGGCGGGACTTGGAGACGGCATGGACCGCTGGTCCATCCGGTCTTGAAGGCGCATCACCCGATCGTAGAGATCCTGGCTTCCCTCGATCAGGGCGCGGGCGGCAAAGGGGAAGTCGGCGGCCTGCTCCAGATCGGTCAGCGTCGCGCGGCCGAGCCGATATTTTTCGTCGTCCAGTTCCGCTTCCTCGATCTCGCCGCGCTGCCAGGCGCGCTGGCTGAGCAGCCAGGCGATGACGTGCATCAGCCGGGTCGTGACCTTCAGCGATTCGCAGGCGAAGGCGACGCGGCGCAACGGATTCTCGATCTGGTCGTCCTTCTGAACGCCGCCGTCGAAATAGGATCGCGCCTCATCCGCCATCAGCATCGCCTCCAGATAGAGGCCATCGACCAGGCGTCGATGCAGGCTGGGATCAAGAAAGGCGGCGTTCTGCATGGCTTGTCACTGACATGAAATTGCAAATTTGTCAGGCCCGTTAACCGCCATTTGCCGCTGCTCATTGTCCCATTCGGGGTCGATCGCCGCCCCGCATCGAACATGAGGCGACCGGCGCATCAGGCGATGATATCCGGCACCAGCTGGTCTTCCAGCAGCGTGATTTCGTCGCGAAGGCGCAGTTTGCGCTTCTTGAGGCGGGCGATCTGCATCTGGTCGCCACCGCCCGCATCGATCAGTGCTCCGATAGCGCTGTCCAGATCGCGATGCTCGACCCGCAGCAGTTCCAGACGCCGCATGATATCTTCCCGGCTCACGTCCCGCTCGCACCCCGATTACCACCCGAACGCAAATAGATAGCGTCAGAGCGCCCGACGGGCCACCGCAAAATTTCGTGCAACCCGTCGCAAAGCCCGAATCACCTCAAGACAAGCACTAAAAATGATGATCTACTTCGTCTTCCATCACCCCTCGTAAGGAGAATGTCATGGAAAATAGCCATGTTTCCGCTCTTTCAGCCAAGCACGCCGGCCTTGAAGCCCGAATCAAGGCAGAGTCGAGTCGGCCCATGCCCGACGCGATCCTGGTAGCCTCGCTCAAGAAGCAGAAATTGCGGCTTAAGGAGGAGATGGCGGCGCAGCATTAAGCCGCTGTAGCCAATCCGGGAGGAGGTCGGAATCCGGCGGCACAGACCGCCGATCCGACCCGTCCCGTACGGGTGGCAAATTCGCGCCCGACCGGCAGAAAACCCCGGAACCCTAAGTTCGCGGGGCTTTTTATTGCCTTGAAAATCCGATCCCTGAAAATCCGATCCCTGAAAATCCGATCAGCGTCGGGCGCGGGGCGGCTGATGCACGCGCAGATAGTCGGGCATCTGCTGCGATCCAGCAGCGGCCACGGGCTTGCGCGCCAGTTGCGGATCGATCGCCTCGTCGAAGGCCACGCCGATCTTGTCTTCACGCGACCAGGCGACACTGCCGCTGACCTTGCCGACGCCGCGCAATTCCAGTTCGATCCGGGTTCCTGCCGCAACGGCCCGCTCGCAATCGGCCATCAGGCCGGTCGCGGACAGGTTGCGAATACGCGCCTTGCCCAGGTCGATGCCGTCTGCGGTGCTGATGCTGGTCAACAGGAACAGGCTGTCGCGCGGCGCAGAACGCGCCGGCCCTCGTTCGGACATACCCTGCTCATCTTCCATGCAAAACCCGCGAATAACTGTCGTTGAATGGCCGGCAAGTTATTCGCGGGGAATGGAAAAAAGGTTAATCGTCGCGAGAGACTTTTTCCTGCCGTTCGTGCCGTTCCTGCGCCTCGACGGTCATCGTCGCGATCGGGCGGGCTTCCAGCCGGCCGAGCGAGATGGGTTCACCGGTAACCTCGCAATAACCATATTCGCCGTCATCGATCCGCCGCAGGGCTGAATCGATCTTGGAGATGAGCTTGCGCTGGCGGTCGCGGGTGCGCAATTCGATCGACCAGTCGGTTTC
>NZ_DATKFP010000409.1:0-1523 GCF_035511395.1 Sphingobium sp. | reverse complement strand
ATCGGCATCGTCCAGTTCGTGCAGAAGGACATTGAGCGACCGGTCAAGCCGGATGGTCCGGCCAACCACGCCGCTCTCGGCACGCGTCGCCGCGCACATCCGGCTTTCCGGCGACGCGCTTTCCTCGATCACCGTCACCCTGCGTGCGCGGGCCGCCGCCGCTCCGGGCAATACGCCAAGCCCGGCCACGGCTGCGCCCAGCGCTCCGGCTCCCAGGAGCTCGCGTCGCTTGATATCCCAAGCCATCATGCCTGCCTTTCGATCTTCAGCGGCGCCGGTTCGGCGACCGCACTCTCGGTGGAAAGTCCCTGCCAGCGGCCCGCTGCGTTGCGATGTATGTCGAAGTGATCCAGCACCCGTGTGCAGCTGTGATCGACGATGTCCTGAAGGCCTGCAGGACGGGCGTAGAATGCCGGGACCGGTGGAAAAATGACCGCGCCCATTTCGGTGCAGGCGACCATGTTGCGCAGGTGAGCCAGGTTGAGCGGCGTCTCGCGGGTCATCAGCACCAGCTTGCGCCGCTCCTTCAGCATCACATCGGCGGCGCGCGTGATCAGATTGTCGGACAGACCGTGGGCCACCGCTGCCAGAGTGCGCATCGAGCAGGGCGCTATCACCATGCCGTCGCACAGGAACGAACCGCTGGCGATGCTGGCGCCGACATTGCGGACGCTGTGCACCACATCGGCCGCACCTTCGATCAGGCGACGGCCGTCCGGAATTTCTTCGCGGATGTTGAGCAAGGCGGCTTGCGACATGACGAGGTGAGTTTCCCAGCCACCTTGTTCGCGGAGCATTTCGAGCAGGCGCTGCCCGTAAACCGAGCCCGTCGCTCCGGTTATGGCAACGACCACGCGCTTCATGGGCGGACTGCGCCGCCCGCGCGTTCCCTGCGTACTCCCGTCGCAACGTTCATGGCCGAATCCTTCTCCCTCAACCATTATGCAACAAATTGTACTATAAGCAACATGTAAGAGCACCTTGAAGCTATGTCCTTCGGGGCTTCTCCGCTTCAATCGCAGGCTGCGGCGGCAAGCCGAGACTTATGGCCTTGAGTTCCAGGAATTCGTCGATCCCGTGACGCGATCCCTCGCGCCCCAGTCCCGATTCCTTGACCCCGCCGAAAGGCATGGTTTCCGAAGAAATGATGCCGTTGTTGACGCCGACCATGCCGACCTCGAGACCTTCGGCAAGGCGCCAGAACCGGTCCATGTCGCGGGTGAATGCGTAGGCGGCCAGGCCCGAGCGGGTGCTGTTGGCCAGGGTCAGGGCTTCGGCCTCGGTTTCGAAACGGAAGAGGGGAGCGACCGGTCCGAAGGTCTCTTCCAGCGCCAGCCGCATGTCCGGGTTGGCGCCGGTCAGGACCGTGGGCTGGTGGAACAGCTCGCCGGCTTCATGGCCTTCGCCTCCCGTGACGATCCGGGCACCGCGCCCGACGGCATCGCCGACATGTTCGCGCACCTTCTGCAATGCCGCGGCGGTGATCAGCGGGCCCTGATCGGTCTCGCCTTCCAGGCCGTTGC
>NZ_DATKFP010000408.1:0-42721 GCF_035511395.1 Sphingobium sp. | reverse complement strand
CTTGGTCAGGTCGAACAGGTCGAGGCCAATGAGGGCATGTCCTATGGCGTCAACGACATGCGCGACGGCGTCAACCTGTCGCGTATGCAGGTGACCCGGCCGCTGGTCATGCCGACCGAGGTCACCAACCTGCCCAATCTGGTGGGCTTCCTGCGCTTCGGCCGCAATTTGCCTGTGGTCCGGTTCGATAGCCGGTTCAACAACATTCCATCGCTGGGAGAGGCCTTCGCCGAACGTACTGATCCGCCCGCCCAGATCGACAAGGCGCAAACACTCGTTCGCATTGCCCACGCCGAATCGCGGGTCCGTGAAGCCATGGAGCGCGAGGCTGCGCAGACGCCGCCAGCCCCCAACGCCGGAGAAAAGCCGTCGAAGAAGCCCCCGGTATCCCAGGAGACGCCAACGCCGCCTTCACCCCAGCCGGATCTGTTCAGCCCTCCGGCGCCCGATATCGATCCGCAGCGGGTCGAGGACATCCTGCTGAATGAAGAGCATGCCGAGCTTCCGGCTCCCGCGCGAACCCTGTGGACCATCCTTGCCGGCAAGCAGGGAGAAATCCGCTCCGAACTTGTCCAGCATGGCCATGAAGATGGGCCGCGTGAGCAGGCGAGGCCGGCATGATCCAGCCCCAGCGTCTCCATGGTCGGCCCGCCAACATTGCCCGCTATTATACGGTCGGCGACTATTACACCAAGGGCGGGAACGAGCCTTCGGAATGGGCCGGCAAGCTCGCGACTGATCTTGGGCTGTCAGGCGCGGTCGATCCCAAGCTGTTTCGCGACGTTCTGGCTGGCAAGGTTGGCGACCAGCAACTGGGGCGCCATCGCGCCGATGGGCAGATCCAACACCATCCCGGCTGGGACTTCGCGGTCAACGCGCCAAAGTCCGTGTCGATCATGGCGCTGGTGGCCGGGGACGAACGCGTGCTGGCCGCCCATGAGGGAGCGGTGACCGCCGCTATCACCTATCTGGAGGAACAGGCACAGCTGCGCCGCCGGGACGAAGGCAAAATCGTTCACGAAACCACCGGTCGCATCCTCGTCGCGCGCTTTACCGAACATGGTAGTCGCGAACTCGATCCTCATCTCCACACCCATCTGGTCGTCCTCAACATGACCAACCGTGAACCCGGCGATCCCATGGCGAGCCTGGAAAGCAGGGTCATGTATGGCGAACAGCGCGTCGCGGGTCAGATCTATCGCAATGCCCTGGCCTTCGGTTTGCGCGAGGCGGGCTATGAGATCGACACCAACCCGCGATCGGGCCTCTTCGAGATACGCGGTGTTCCCGATGATCTGATTGAGCAATTCTCGCAGCGCGCCGAGGCGATCGAGGACCATGCTCGCGAACACGGGCTGGTCGGGCAGAAGGCCCAGCGCGCCTCATTCTACGCCACGCGCAAGGCCAAGGTGAAGATCGGCAAGGATGACCTTGTCGCACGGTGGCACCAGCGGACCGGGCTACGGCTCGACGCGCTTCGGTTGATCACCGCCGGGACGCATGAGCGAGAAGGCAGGCACCTGCCAGCCACCGAACGGGCGGCGTCGCGTGCCGCGCTGTTCGGCTTGCGGCAATTGGAAACGACCGAAGCGGTCAACAATCTGGGCGATATCCTGCGCACTGGTCTCGCCGCCCATGTCGGTGAAGTCCGGCTCGAGGATATCCGTCCCCGGATTGAAAACCACGAACTGTTACGCAAGCTGCTCCCGACCCATGAGCAGACCGGCCACAGGATACTGGCACGAGGGCGAACCAGTCGCAAATCCTGGCGGCTTGAACTGGCGCTCACCCAGCATATCGCGCTCGGCCTGAATGATGCTCCCCCGATTGCCTCAAGTGATCGATTGCTTACCGTGCTGGAGGGGACCAGCCTCAACAAGCAGCAGCAGAATGCCCTTGTCGAGACGGCGCTGACACGCGATCGCATCACCGCCATCCACGGCGTCGCGGGATCCGGCAAATCGACGCTGGTCAGAGTGTTGGGAGAGGCGGCTGAGCCCGGCACGACCTTGATTGCCCTGGCGCCCACATCTTCAGCGGCCGCCGAACTGGGCAAGAAAGCAGATATAGCCTCCTATACCGTTGCTGGTTTCGTCGCGCGAGGCGGGCAGGGGATCACCGACCGTCATGTGCTGGTCCTCGACGAGGCGGGGCAATTGAGTAACCGTCAGGCCCAGCGACTGCTTGAGATCAGCAGGACGACAGGCGCACGATTGCTGCTGCTGGGCGACGAGAAACAGACTGGCGCCATCGAGCAGGGTAAGCCGTTCTGGCTGATGCGCAAACTGGGCCTGCCGACGGTCGAACTTACCGAGGCCGTGCGGCAGGAAACCAAATCGATCAAGGCGGCCGTCACTGCCGCACGATCGGGCAACTTCGCCGAGGCATTGGCAAAGCTTGATAGCGTCAGCACCGTCACCGACAATGAGAGGATGGCCGAACAGGTCGTGCATGCCTGGATACGGCTCAAGCCGGACTCGCGGGCAGGCACCAATATCCTCGTCCTCGACAATGCGACCCGCCTCATCGTCAACAGCAAGATTCGCGATGCGCTGAAGGACGAGAATGGTCTCGCCGCCCAGGACAGCCGGCTGTCCATCCTCGCGCCCGCCGGCCTGACCGACACTGAAAAGCATATGGCGCGTTTTTACGGCTCTGGTCAGGTCGTACGTTTCGACCGCGATATCGTAGGTCTCGGTGTCGCCCGCAATGCCGACTATCGCGTCGTCGGACTGGGGCGTGAACCCAATGGCCGACAGGTCGTGCGCCTCGTCGACGAGCAAGGACGCACGATCCGATGGGATCCGCAGACCACCGGGGCCCGGCACATCAACATATTCAATCCCGAATATCGCGATCTTGCCGGAGGAGACCGTATCCAGTGGCGTCTCGTCAACCGTGAACTGGATCTGCGCAACGCCGAGCGTGGGACCGTGGAGAAGCTGGAAGGGGCGGTGGCAACGATCCGCTGGGACCGGGATGGACGTGTGCAACAGGTCGATCTCGCCGAGCACAGGACGTGGGATCATGGCTATGCCGAGACCGTCTATTCCGCTCAGTCCAAGACCTATCCGCGCGTCTTCGTGCTTGCCCCGGTCGAATCGCCACTCGTCAACGCCCAGAATTTCTACACGGCCATCACCCGCGCGGCCTTCGGCGCGAGGCTTTGGACCAACGACGTCAAGGCGTTGATCGCAAAGCTCGAGCGGCAGTCGGGCGAGAAAACATCTTCGTCGGAAGGGTTGGGGCGGCTGAAGGCAGACCGTGTCGATGCACTCTCGAACCGCCATGGACAGCATCTGGCCAATCTCAAGGCCGAACAGGAGCAATTGCGCGCACAACGCCGCGATCGCGTGCCCGAACGGCATCTTGATCGCCGGGAGCGTCCGCCGCGCGGCGCCGCCGAACATCTCGCCGAGGGCGCGCGCAGTATTGCACAGGTCCTGGACCGCTTCCTCAAGGACATTCTCGACCGCGCCCGCACCGATCGCGGGGCACCAGAAAATCAGCCGACGCGGCCAACGCCATTTCCTGTCCATCACCCCGAGCCGTCTCACGGTCCCGAGCGATAAGGTCATTTCCCATGCTGTTTATCCTGTCCGCGCTGCTGCTCATCCTTCTGGCTTTTTTCTTCCGTCGATTTCGGGTGCCCATGAAGCATCGCTGGCGAAGGCGGCAGGCCAGGGCCATGGCGGGCCAACTTCGCGGACGGAATCGGTTGCAGCCGCCACAACTCCTCTATGCCCGCCTGCGCGCCATGGATCCGCTCGCTTTCGAGGAACTTCTGCTCGAGAGTTTCGAGCGCCGTGGTCACAAGGTCATTCGAAACCGCCGTTACACCGGTGATGGCGGGAACGACGGACAGGTGGTCATCAATGGCGCTGCCTGGCTGATCCAGGCCAAGCGCTATGCTGATACGATCCGGCCGGAACATGTTGCGGCATTTGAGGCGCTCTGTCGCACGAGGGGGCGGCGCGGCCTCTTCATCCACACGGGGCGGACCGGGCCACAATGCCGGGCCGCCGTCGCGAATAGCAGCACCATCGAAATCATTTCCGGTCGCGCACTTCTCGCCTTGCTGACAGATGGGCCGTTTCCAGACTTCACCGGCATAGGGCACCATGACCGAGTGGCGTCAAAGGCGATGAGGGGTGTATGATGCGTTTCGTTCCCTATCTCATCGGTATATTGCTGTGCGGAGTGATAATTTCACCGTCCTTGGCGCAGGCCAGAACGCGCAATCCGGATGAGGAACGTCTGATCGGTGTGTGCATCCGCCAGGCCTCACTTGGCAGGCCCTGGCTCGAAAAGACGCTGTGGGGTCTGCGCGACCAGGAGGCAGGCTGGATCGGAGCCGAGGTTGGCAACACCAACGGCACCCATGACCTGGGGCCCTTGCAGATCAACAGTTGGTGGGTCGGCCGCATCGCCGCGCATATCGGTCGGCCAAAAGCTCATGTGCGCCACTGGCTCCGTTTTGATCCCTGTTTCAACGCCGAGGCCGCACGGTGGGTGTTTCTGTCCGCCCTGCGGACGACGGGAGACTATTGGAAGGCAGTCGGCGTCTACCACAGCCCGACGGCGTGGCGTCAGCGGAACTATATTGCATCGGTGGCCATGCACCTGAGTGGAAGGTTCGGGAACGACGTGTTTATGCGCTGAAACCTCCGTCACGCCGCAGGTTGCGGCGCAGCCAGCTCAGCCATCTGCTCCAACGCGGTGGTCAGGTCCTTAATAATCTGGCCGGTTAGCTCGTCTAACGCTTCGGGGCCGAAATCCCGATGCCGGCTTCGCTCGGAAATCCAGCTGATATCGAGCGCAGCCTTGTCACGTTCCAAGAGACCCGCAATGTCATAGGCGCGCCAGCGCCCGGCGGGCGCTTCGGGAGACCAGCTAGCCACTCTGTTATGGCGATCGTCGGGGCGAAAGCAGGTCACAAAGTCCTCCAAAGTCCGCCTGTTCAAGCCGATTGCAGCGTAGCCAATGCGGTGTTTGAGGGCGCAACGGCGGCGTACGGCGGCAAATAGCGGTATGGCGGGTCGCATGGGATTCGAACTGGTATGAGGCGACGATACCCTTCGTCTGAACGATAAGTTCAAATTGATACTCTCAGCGAATGTCGGTCTCGGTGGTGGCGAGCCCCCGCAACCACAAAAAACGACATTCGGGAGTTTTGTCGGTCTCGGTAAGATCGCCCTCCTGCAACCAACTACCCGGCGTATGGGACAGAGTCAGCGCCTGTTCGCATGCGGCAATGAAGGCTTCCCCGCGATCGGCCACGAATACGGCTTCGATATCGCCATAATGGCGGACGACGTCGGTTATGGGGGTCGATACAACGGGCTTCCCGGCCGCAAGATATTCCGGCGTCTTAGTCGGGCTGATGAAGCGGGTGGCTTCGTTGATGGCAAAGGGCATCAGGGCGACATCCCAGGCGCACACGCAGGCGGGCAACTCTTCGTAGGTCAGGCCACCCGGAAAATGCAGGTTGGCGCGCCGGGGCAGATCATCCGGGTTGATCTTGACGATCGGACCTATGACTTCAATGTGCCAGTCAGGCCGCGCGTCGGCGAGCGCCGCTAGCAGTTCAAGGTCCATCCGCTCATCGATGACACCGTAAAAGCCAAAACGGGGGGGATGCCCCGTTGCGCGCGTGCGCGGCTGCCGGGCTGCGCTGAAATGCGCAACATCGACGCTGGAAGGAACCGGATGAATATCCCGATGCCGGTCCTTTTTCGCCTCATACAGACTATATCCGCCTGTAAAGACGACATCGGCCTGAGACAGCAGTCGCTGTTCGAGGGGCAATAATTCCGGTGGGGCGCCGTGAAAGTTGGCGAGTTCGTCCATGCAATCGTAGATCACGCAGTCGGCGGGAACATGCTCTGAAAAGGGCAGCATCATCGGGGTGTAATACCACCGGATATAGGGGTCGGGCTCGCTGGCGAGATGTTGATCGAGCAGCAGCTTCAGGATTTCGCCATTCAGGGCGGGATCGCCAGCCGCGCACAACTGCGGCGTGATGACGCGAACGCCGGTTTGCGGACAATCGCGGATATGAAGTCTCGGCTCGTCCAGGTCGGTGATCGAGACGGGCTCCTCCCAGTAGAGGACGCGGCTGTGGTGGGCGAAACGCCGCATCAGATGCTGGGGCCGCTGAAAAACGAAGTCCCAGCGCAAATGGCTAAAGCAGATCAGGGTAAAGCCGCTGAGGGCGACAAAAGATGCAGGGAACTGAGAGGGTGGCGTCGGCCGGCGGCCCATGGACTTACCTTTCTGGAATATGAACAAACCGAACCCGCTGCGCACATCTGCGGTTCCAGCAATGTTCGTTCACATAGGTTGGTCAAAGGGGTGAATACGTCAGGCCTGCGTTGAAAACTCGCTCGAAAGGGCTTTAGTGCCAATGCTGCGGGCTGCTGGACAGTTGCCGGAGACTGGCTGATGACAAACAATCCTGAGCTATGGGCCGGCGTGGAATGTACGCTCAACCGGGTAGGTGACATGTTCACCGATCAGCTCCGGCTGAGCGGGCACCGGGACCGTATCGACGATCTTGACCGGTTCGCCTCGCTCGGCATCGGCGCGATCCGTTATCCAATACTATGGGAACATATCAGCCCTGACGATCCGGGCCTTTGCGACTGGTCGTGGAGCGACGCCCGGATGGCGCGGCTCAAATCGCTGGAGCTGCGGGTCATCGCGGGGCTGGTGCATCATGGCAGCGGTCCGCGCTATACCAGCCTGCTCGACGATAGTTTCGCGCCCGGACTGGCGCGCCACGCGGCCCGCACGGCCAAGCGCTATCCTTGGGTCACCGACTGGACCCCTGTTAACGAACCGCTGACGACGGCGCGGTTTTCTGCACTCTATGGTATATGGTATCCGCATCTGAAGGACGAGCGGGCTTTCTGGCTCGCGCTGCTTAATCAGGTGGATGCCATACGGCTCTCCATGCGCGCGATTCGGCGCGTCATTCCAGGCGCCCGGCTTATCCAGACTGACGATCTTGGACGAACCTACGCAACAGCGACGCTGAGGGGACAGGCAGCGTTCGATAATGAGCGACGGTGGGCCGGATGGGATCTGCTGTTTGGAATCGTTGACGACCTGCATCCCCTCTGGCCGCGGCTGTCATCCTTTGGCTTACAGGATCGTTTGCGCCGGATCGTCGATGATCCCTGCCCGCCTGACGTGGTCGGCATCAATCATTATCTAACCAGCGACCGTTTCCTGGATCATCGCCTGCAACGATATCCGCGCCATACCCATGGCGGCAGCGACAAGCAGCTTTATGCCGATGTCGAGGCGGTCCGGGTACTCAACCCGGCACCACCAGGGTTGGACAACGCATTGAGCGAGGCTTGGGCGCGCTATCGAACGCCACTTGCAATAACCGAGATTCATAACGGCTGCACCCGCGAAGAGCAGCTTCGTTGGGTGGCGCAGGCGTGGGACATAGCGGTGAATGCCCGAAGCCGGGGCATCGACGTAGAAGCCTTCACGCTCTGGTCGCTTCTGGGCAGCCAGGGATGGAACACCCTATTGACCCATAAAGGCCTCTATGAGCCAGGTGCATGGGATGTGAGCAACGGTTCCCCCCGTGCCACCGCATTGACCCGCTTGCCAGGCGCGTTGACCTTTCGCGGTGACCGCCCCTTGCTAAGCCGGGGAGCGGGATGGTGGCAGCGACCGATCCGTATCATGCATACCCCGATGACAAGGCCTTCGCCAATCGCCGAACATTGCGCGGGCCAAGCTGTACAACCCGTCCCGCAACCCCTGCTGATTTGCGGCGCTACCGGCACATTGGGGCAGGCTGTCGCGCGCGCCTGCATGCATCGGAACATTCCATTCGTCCTTACCGGTCGCGACGAGATCGACTTGGGCGATCCGCGAACGATGGACGCAGCGCTAAAACGGCATCGACCATGGGCAGTGGTCAATGCAGCGGGGTGGGTGCGGGTGGACCATGCCGAACATGCAGAGCAGGCATGCCGTCGGGTCAATGCCAGCGGTGCGCAAGCCCTGGCGGCCGCCTGTGCAGATCATGGGGTGCCGACCCTGTCTTTTTCGAGCGATCTTGTATTCGATGGTACAAAGAGCGGCGGCTATGACGAGACAGATGCTCCGCTGCCCCTGAACGCCTACGGACGCAGCAAGGCGGATATGGAAGCGGGCCTTCTTTGCCTTCCCGGCCGCCATCTGATCATACGTACAGCCGCGTTCTTCTCGCCCTACGACCGCCATAACTTTGCCGTCGCGGTTGTCGATGCGCTCCGTCGTGGTGAGCAGTTCCTTGCGGCCAACGACCTGTTCGTCACGCCCACCTATGTGCCCCATCTGGTCGCAACCGCGCTGGATCTGCTGATAGATGAAGAGGCGGGACTGTGGCACCTTACCAACGGCGAACCCGTCACATGGGCCGACTTTGCCCGCCGGGTCGCCCTATCGCTGCACCTGGAACCCGCGCTTGTTGTCGAAGCGCCCTGTTCGACATTCAATTGGGCGGCGCGTCGGCCGACCAATGGCGCACTGTCAAGTTCGCGCGGCGCGCACCTGCCGCCCCTTACCGCTGCCCTGGACCAATTTTCGGCGCATATGCGGGCCACCTGATAACAGCAGATTGCGCCCTACAGACCACGCCGGGATTAAGACTTGCCGCATGGAGAACTCTTTGCAGGCCGATGGGTTCTTTGACGCAAAGGAGTTTATGCAATGACCGATACCGCCCCAATGATCCACGAAGATGCGCTGCCCGGCCATGAGCGCAAACTGTCGCCCAAGCCCCAATGGCAACCGCGCTACCAAGGTTCCAACCGGCTCGCGGGCAAAGTGGCCATCATCACAGGCGCCGACAGCGGCATAGGCAGGGCGGTCGCCGCCCTCTATGCGCGCGAAGGTGCCGACATCGCGATCGTCTATCTGCTGGAAGACGACGATGCGGCCGAAACGCGGCGCATCGTAGAAGCCGAGGGTCGAAAGGCGATCACGATCCGCGGCGATATCGGCGAACGGACCTTTTCTGACGAGATCGTCGCACAAACATTGGGGGCGTTCGGCAGGGTCGATATCCTTGTCAACAATGCGGGCGAACAGCATCCCGACAAGGACATCACCGGGATCGCCGAGGATCAGCTTCGCCGTACTTTCCAGACCAATATTTTCGGCATGTTCTTCCTCGTGCAGGCCGCGCGTCCGCATCTAAAGGCCGGGGCGGCGATCATCAATTGCACCAGCGTGACCATGTACCAGGGCAGCGCCGAGCTATTGGATTATAGCGCTACCAAGGGCGCCATCACCGCCTTTACCCGGTCCCTGTCGGAAAATCTCGTGGGAGAAGGCATTCGCGTGAACGCCGTCGCACCCGGCCCGATATGGACGCCGCTCAACCCGTGCGGGGGTGCAAGCTCAGAGAAGCTGGAACATTTCGGCGAGGATACACCGATGGGCCGACCAGGCCAGCCCAATGAGGTCGCGCCAGCTTTCCTCTTTCTCGCGTGCGACGACGCAAGCTATATGTCGGGTCAGGTCCTGCACCCCAACGGCGGAACGATCGTTAACGGATGAGGCTGCCTTTCCGACGATCCCAAATCAGCGGAGCGTTATGCGCACACCTCGTCACGCGCCTCTTGGTGACTGATCGTGAACCGGGCGGTGCCCGACATTGCGGCATTTCCCTCCGGCGAGACCGCCGAGACGACGGAGGACGAGTTCATCCAATGCTTCCTGCTCGGGGGGGTGAGCTGGTCATTCGCGATAGTGAGACGCGCCGAAAGCAGTTCTTCATTGCTTAGTGCGGCGGCTTGTGCCGCAAGTCTCAAATGATCTTCCATGTAACGTCTCCCTCGCGACTATCTCCTGTAGCAAACGACCGGCAGGCAGCGGGATCTGCGCCGATATTATATCGCAGCCGAAATTGATGACATTAACGCAGGTTGAAACAGTGCCATGAGGGTCGATCTGACTGATCGCACTGGTCGATAGGTCTTTTTGACCAGAGGGTGCAACCGGACGTTACAGCAGGGACGGGTCTTGGCGGACCGATTTCGCGCCGTACTATGGTAGCCGAATTTTGTGGAGCAGGCCGCAGCAATGCTACCCGTAGCGATATCCCCCGATCTATGCAGGATCGGACTTGCCGCATCTCCATCCGCGCAGCCGAGCAGGCGTCTGCAGGAGTAGGGCTCTTGGCGCAACCGCCGTTGACGCCCCGTGTTAGCGCACACTCTTGAGACCAACCTTCAGGTGAACCGCCATCACGCCGTAAATCGACGTCAGCCACGCGCCTGTTTGCGGCGGGCTTCCCAACCCTTCTTAGCCGCAGCCGAGCGCTTTTCGGCGCTCTGGTCGGAGCCGGCTATATGACCGCCCTTACGGGATGAGGCGTGGTTTTCGATCTTGCTGCGACCTGGTCCCGATTTCTTTCCGCCGCCGGATTCCTTGTTCACCGTCGCCCAGGCGCGGCGCTCGGCTTCGTCCTTGGACACGCCGCGATCCTCATATCCTTCCTCGATATGCTCGGCCTTGCGCTTTTGCTTGTCGGTATAGCTGGACTTGTCACCGCGAGGCATGACTCTTCTCCTTCTTGCTGAATGCCGCCCGCAGCTCGTCCTTGGCTTTTTCCAGGATATGTCGTTGCCTGGCGCTGAGATTGTCTCCCGCCCGATTGATGTAGAATGTCAGCATGCCCATCGCCGATTGCAGCGGTGTGCCCTTGCGGCGGTGGCTATGTTCGGCAGAGCGTTTCAACGACAGGGCGATGGCTTTTGGGTCGTCCTGTTTGAAGACGCCCTCGTCGAGGTCGAGCGCATCACTATGTTCGGTCACATCCTGCGACCATTTGCGCTTGGTCATTGCGTCTCTCCTGTCTCGCTCAGCTGCCAGCATCTATGTTGACGGGCGGCGCCAGAGGATTGCCATCGGATCTATCCTTGTGCGCGACGTCGTCGTCAGCCTTGCCCGATCCACCATCCGCGGGGGTAGGGGAACCCTTTCCCGGCGGCGGCGTCCCGGCATCGCCTTCTGCCGGCTCGGTCGAACGCGGACGGCTCTCGATGTCCTGCAGTACGCTGTTGTCGCGGCCGCTGCTGTGGTTCACCTGCTCCATCATGGCTTATTTCCTTCGTTCAGTCGGAACCTGCACGCGTGTCGTTCTCCTCGCCGCGTCGCGTCATGGTTTCGGGATTATAGTCGGACGATATGGCGCCACCGCTCACCGGATCGCGTGCGGGCTTGCGGTCGAGCGTATCGCTGGGCCGGCGGGCCGCACCCTGAGGCTGGTTCTCCGTCGAGATGTTGGGCTTACGCGTCTTTTCCGTCGGCACGGCGCGTTCGCTACGGGACTGATCTTCCATGGCTCTCTCCGTTTCATGCGCCTTTGGCGCGTTCTCCTTCCGGATAATCCTCCGGTTTACCGTCCCGACTGCGGGCCGATCCTCTACCTTTTCGGGAGGCTCTCCACCGCGCGTGCGCGGATCCGGATCATTCTTGTCCGGCCGGACTTCACCGAGCGGCCCCTGGCGCGGGCTGTCGTCCATCGACACGTCCGAAGGGTCTGTAGGCTCGCGTGTCTGCTCAGTCATCGACCGTCTCCCAGTTCAACTTTTGAGGGGTCCGCTTTGGTCCAGTAGAGGTGACAGGGCGGGATGTTGCGCCACTCATAGGCAGAATGGATCGCGCCGATATGGGTCTTCAGCAGGGGCTCAATGGCGCGGCGCATCTGATAAGCGCAGAACATGCCGTCAGGAGCGAGGATGGCGCGACCGGCGCGCATCGTCCGATCGGCTTCGGCCGGATCAAGGGTGGAGAAGGGCAAGCCTGAAAGAATGCAATCGGCCGGCGGCAGGCCACGCTTTCGAAGGATAGCAGCAACATTCGATGCCGGCGCGCAGACGGCATGCAAACGTCGATCGTCTATGGTCGCCCTGAGGTGATCGACAAAGGCCGGACTGGTGTCCAGTGCGAGCAAGGCAGCGTCAGCAGGCAGACGAGACAGCGCCGCGCGCGTGAACGCACCCGTGCCGGGTCCGAATTCGACGAACAGCTTGATGCCATTCCAGTCGATCGGTTCCAGCATTCGGCGCACGAGCCACCGGCTTGCGGGAAAGGCGGATCCGACCATTGTCGGATACTGGAAAAATGTCTTCACGGTCAGCGCAAGCGACGACCGGCTCTGATCGGCATCCCCACCGGGCGCAGCAGAAACGGACATGGCGTCGGACCCGTCGGCCAGCGTCTTGCTCACGGACCTTCCTCACGGATTGGAATTCACGATGAGCGTAAAACTTGGTTTGCCGAGGGCCGTTCCGACTGCAAGCGCTGAAAAGCTGCGTAGCTTAACCTAAGTAACTCACTTTGTATCGCCAACCGAACTGAACCGCGCCGGGTTTGCCGGAGGCTCCAACTCCTGAGAAGGTGGAGCCTGTATGAGCAAGACAACGAACAAGTTTGCACCTGAAGTGCGCGAGCGGTCGGTGCGGATGGGGGTCGATCACGAGCGCGATTATCCCTCCCGCTGGGCGGCGGTGGTATCGATCGCGCAGAAGATCGGCTGCGTTCCGCAGACGCTGCATGAGTGGGTGAAGAAGGCGGAGGTCAACAGCGGCAAGCGCGCCGGTGTCCCGACCGAGGTTGCCGACAAGATGAAGGCGTTGGAGCGCGAGTTCCGTGAACTGCGGCAGCCAACGAGATCCTGGGCAAGGCGTCGGCATATTTTGCGCAGGCGGAGCACGACCGCCCGTTCCGGCGATGATCGCGTTCATTGACGATCACCGCGATGCCTATGGGGTCGAGCCGATCTGCCGCGTCCTGCCGATCGCGCCATCCACATACTACGAGCGCGTCGCGCAGCGACAGAATCCGACACGCCCGTCGGCGCGGGCACGGCAGGATGCGGCCATCAAGCCCGAGATCGCGCGCGTGTTCGTCGAGAACTTCGCGGTCTACGGCGTGCGCAAGGTCTGGCGGCAGATGATGCGGGAGGACGTGTCCGTCGCCCGCTGTACGGTCGCTCGGCTGAGGCGCGAGATGGGCTTGGCAGGAGTGATCCGCGGCAAGCCGGTGCGCACCACCATCAGCGACAAGGCGGCGCCATGCCCGCTTGATCACGTCAACCGCCAGTCCTACGCGCCAGCCCCGAACATGCTGTGGATGTCGGACTTCGCCTACGTCGCGACCTGGGTGGGGTTCGTCTACGTCGCCTTCGTTATCGATACATATGCTCGGCGGATCGTTGGCTGGCGGGCCAGCCGGACGGCGCACGCCAGCTTCGTGCTGGATGCGCTCGAGCAGGCGCTGCATGATCGCCGACCGGCGCATCGCGGCGGCTGCGGACGTTCGATAATCAGGACCTGACCGGCGTTTAGTCAGGGTACAATGATTCAGCTCTGCGGGCTGACGCGAGAGCGGTTGCAAGCTATAATGATGGAAGTCGCGAGACGGGCGAAAACGTTCCTCCGGCGCTTATGCGCTGCTGCAGACAAAAACGCCTTGGCTGGAATGTCTCAGGCCCAAAGTTCTTCCGCGCTTCAGCGAGCAAGATTCGGGTCTTCACGCACCGGCACCTTACCTGTGGACAAATTAACCTGATCACGCGTGAAAAGGATCAGCCCGGTTCCAAACAGTGGCAGCACAGACAAGATGGCCCAAGCCAGGCAGGCCCCGCGCGACGTGAGCAAGGCCTTGCGCCGCAGAAGAAGTCCCGCGACGAAAAGCGCAATTGAAAGCGCCAGCAGCGCCACGATAATCGGAATCGGTGTCCCCATGTCCATGCAGGGGAAACGGTGCACGCATGCGCCTGTTCCTTTGGAGAAGGGAGAAGCACCTCAAGACTGATCCAGGATAGCAAGGTAAAACCTGCGGTCCGGTGAAGTTTCCTTATCGCCCAAACCGGCAACGAAGTGCCGTCGCACACGTTACGCGGTCATGACCCGCTTTTACCTTCATTTGCATAACCAGACCGGCACGGCGCCAGACGAGCAGGGTCAGGATCTAGGCTCCCTCGACGAGGCGCGGCAGTTAGCGCTGGATTCCATCCGCGATGTTTTAAGCGAAGAGGTCAGACAGGGCCGGATCGACTTTCGTGGCCATATCGAGATTGCGGACGAGACAGGCGAGGCGCTTGCCATCCTGCGTTTTTCCGAAGCGGTCGAGCTTGTCGTGGACGGAGAAGCGGCATGATCGATCGCCATATCGCCAAGCTTCGCGCGCGCGACGAACTCAGTTCGCAAGAAGAAGACGCTATTCGCGCCGCGGTAGCGGAGGTGCGCATCTATGAGCCCGATCTGACCGTCATTCGCAGGGCAGAGCAATTGACCCACTCCACGCTGCTGCTCGACGGGTTCATGTGTCGCTACAAGGACCTCAGCGATGGACAGCGGCAGATCAGTGAATTGCATGTGAGCGGCGACTTCGTTGATCTGCACAGCTTCACGCTCAAATATCTCGATCATGACATCATGACTCTAACGCCATGCCGGGTCGCGTTAGTTCCGCATGAGAAATTGCAAGAAATCACCGAGCAGCACCCTCACCTCGCGCGCCTCTATTGGTTCCTCACCAACATCGATGCCGCGGTGCATCGCGAGTGGGAGCTTTCGCTGGGGCGGCGGTCCGCCGTCGCGCGAATCGCGCATCTGTTTTGCGAGCTGCAAGTTCGGCTGTGTATCGTCGGTATGGCCGATGACAGAGGCTTCGAACTGCCACTCACGCAGGCTGAGTTGGCGGAATGCTCCGGCCTCACCGCGGTCCATGTGAACCGCTCGCTCAAAGCGTTGCGCGAGGATGGCCTGGTAGAGTTTCGCCGAAGCCGTGTCGAACTGAGGTCGCTCGAAAAGCTGAGGATGCTCGCCGAATTCGATCCTATGTATCTGTATGTGGATCGCCGCCGCCGGTAGGTAAGCGGCGTCGCCCAGGCGTAGCTAATCCACTCCGCCAGAACAGGAACGGCCCGCCGCTCTCTTTCGTCTGCCGGTAGGCCGGGCCTGCCATTATTGCATGCTTCCTGATGGGCTAAGCCAGGACTGCGCTCCCCTGGGGCCGGTTGACGAGACTTTGACAGGTCGTATGATCGAGGAAGGTTATCGTCCTGCCATTGACCTGAATGAGCCGATCGCGCCGCAACGCCTGCAAGGTCCGATTGACATGTACACTGGTGAGGCCGACGGCATCGGCGATGATCTCCTGTGTGAGGGGAATAGTCATCCTATTACCCTCACAACATCCACTGAGCGCCAGCCGCTCATGCATTTCGCACAACCAATCGACGATCCGCTCATAGGCGCTTAGCCGGCCCAGCCGGGTGATTTGACGAAACAAATAGCCACGTTCGAGCCGCCGGCTGGAGGCATAGGCGCTTTCCAGCCCGCTGCCGTCCTCATCGGCGCCCGGCGCAACGCAAACCGCAATGTCCGTCAAGGCGGTCAGACTCGCAGGGCCGTTCGCGTCCTGTGCTTCCAGATTATCGATCAAATCGCCAGGGAGCAGAAATTGAAGGATCTGGCGTCGTCCATCGCTCAACAAATGCATCCGGTATGCCCAGCCATCCATCAGCAGCAGCGAACGCCGGACCCCTTTCTCATACATGTCGACTTCTCGCCGCGCAGGGACAATTCGAGCGCTGCGGCCGGCGGCCTCCAGTTTGGCGAGATCCCCATTGCTCAGCGTAGCGAGCGCCGCCAGTCGGCTAAAGGTCGGGAGATGGCCGAACGAAAAGGTTTGCGCTTCCATTCAGGATCAACGTTCGGCAACGAAACTTGTATCCCTTGGTGTCAAGGGTTCTGAATCTATCGTGAATGCAATCGTGCATCGCACCCCGCCCGGCATGATTTCGAAGCTGGTATCAGCTTCAAGCTGATAAGGCAGGGCCTGCTCGATATATTTGCGGCCAAAGCGTTCAGGGATCGGAGCGGACGCAACGACAGACACGCCGGTTTCAGTCCAGTAGAATGTCAATCGCCGATCGCGAAGAGCCCAGCCAATCCGCAATGATCCATGCCCGTCCATACTGGCCAGAACGCCATATTTGACCGAATTGATCATCAACTCGTGAATTCCAAGCGCAAGCGCCGAAGCCTGATCATGCCCTATCCTGACTTCCGACCCTTCGATCAGCACGCGAGGATCATTGGCCGACGCGACCGTGATCAACTCGTCGCAAACCATCATCTCCAGGTCGAGGCCGACCTCGGACGTCAGAGATAGCTGCGCCTGATAGCGCGCCACCGTGTTCAGCCTATCCGGAAAATGATCGGCGACATGCTCCAGCGTTTCGGCCGTCTCGATCGTGCGGGAAAAGATCGACCGCACCACCGCCAGTTGGTTGCGGATACGATGATGGAATTCCCGCATCACGAGGGCTTCCCGCTCGAGGCTTTTGTCCAATGCGCGCTTGTATGTGTCCCGCTCGTCGAGGGCGCGCTGCAATTGCGCAGCAGGATCGCCGTTGAACTCCGCTTCCGCCACACTGCCTCGCCAACCGTTTCAGCGCAAGAACGCATATCACGCGATCCGGTGCCATCGCTGACGACATATCGAAAATTCGCCGACGCTTACAAGTTTTATTGGAGAGAGCAGCGGTAGCGAGTAGCGTACCGGCACCCCTCCTTCAGCGGCGGCAGTTCCGCCTCGAAAGTCATCATGGCCGAAAAGACATCATCGGACCCCGCGTTCGAATCGCTGCTTCAATATATTCAGGACAGCCGCCGGCTGGATTTTCGCGGCTACAAGCGGACCAGCCTGCGCCGCAGGATCAACTTGCGCATGGAAGCCGTGGAGACGAAGACGTTCGACGACTATCAATCCTATCTGGAAGCCGATCCAGGCGAGTTCGAGAGCCTGTTGAACACGGTGCTGATCAACGTCACATCCTTTTTCCGCGATGCCGACGCATGGGCGGTATTGAAGGAAGAGGTCGTGCCCCGGCTGGTGGCCAACAGCGAGCCGGATAAGCCGATCCGCATCTGGAGCGTGGGCTGCGCATCCGGAGAAGAACCCTATTCGATCGCCATGCTGCTGGCCGAAGCGCTGGGCAGTGCGGACTTCTGCAACCGGGTGAAAATCTATGCCACGGACCTGGACGAAGAGGCGCTGAAAGTCGCGCGTCTGGCCAGCTACAGCCCGCGTGACGTCGAGAGCGTGCCTCCCGACTTACTCGAAAAATATTTCGAGCGCACCAACAATCATTATGTATTCGAGCGCGAACTGCGCAAATGCGTGATCTTCGGCCGACATAATGTCGTCAACGACGCGCCGATCTCGCGCATCGACCTGCTCGTGTGCCGCAACCTGCTGATCTATCTGGAAGTCGAGACCCAAGGCGTCGTGCTTCCGCGCCTGCACTATGCGCTTAATCCCGAAGGCACCCTTTTTCTGGGCAAGGCGGAAACGCAGCTCGCGCGCTCGCCTTTGTTCAAGGCGGTCGAGTTGAAGCACCGTATCTTCTCCAAGGTCGCGCAGGAATGGCGCCGGCCGATCAACGGCGGCTTTGCAGGCGGCCGTTCGCGGCGGGCCGAAACGCCCCTGCCCAGCGTGCTGCTGCTCGAAGCGGTAGTGAACGAAGCGGGTAATGCGCTAGTCGTGGTGGACGAGACCGGCGCGGTCGCGCTGGCGAACAATCCGGCCCGGCATCTGCTGGGCGTGGGCGAAGCGGACATCGGGCGGCCGTTCCAGGACCTGCCGATCTCCTACCGGCCGATGGAATTGCGCGGGCCGATCGAGGAGGTGTTCCGCACCCGGCGCGGCATCCGGCTGGAGGACCAGGAATATCGGCTGACCCAGGCCGACGTGTTGCGCCTCACCATCGACGTGCGTCCGCTCGCCCGGCCCGACGGCAGCGTCTACGCCGTGCTGCTGAGCTTCGCCGACACCACGCGGATGCATATGCTGCATCTCGAGCTGGAGGCGGCGCAGGAGAATCTGGAGAACACGATCGAGGAACTCCAGTCGGCCAATGAGGAGCTGGAGACCACCAACGAGGAGCTTCAGTCCACCAACGAGGAACTGGAGACCACCAACGAAGAGCTTCAATCCATCAACGAGGAACTGGAGACGCTGAACGAAGAGGCGCGGTCCAGCAACGAGGAGATGGAATCGGTCAACGAGGAACTGCGCATCCAGGCCGAACAGGCGTCGAGCTATCGTCTCTATCTGGAATCGGTGCTGCGCAGTATGAATGGCGGCATCATCGTGCTCGATTCCAAGCATGCGATCCAGAGCTGGAACCGGTGGAGCGAGAATGCCTGGGGCCTGCGGTCCGAAGAGGTGCTCGGAACCAGTTTCGAGTCGCTGGACATCGGCCTGCCGGTCCACCTGCTGCGCGAAGCGATGGCGACGGTACAGGCGGGAAGCGAGAAACAGGTCGAGAAGATCATCGAGGGCATCGACCGGCGGGGGCGCCGCCTTTTGTGCAATGTGATCGTCTCGGGCCTGCTCGACGAGGAGAATGATCGACATGGCTTGGTGTTGCTGTTTCAGGACGTTACCGAGGAGCATCGCCGCGACGATTATGGCCGCTATCTGGGCCGGATCATGGGGCGGGCGCTCAACGAGATTTATTTTCTCGATCCCGTAACGCTGCACTTCACGCTGACCAACGAAGGGGCGCAGAAGAAACTTGGCTATTCGGAGCAGCAATTGTCGTTGATGTCGCTGCTCGACGTCATGCCGGACGTATCGGGGGCGGAGATCAAGGGTCTGCTCGCGCCGCTCATGAGCCGGGCGAAACCGGAGATTGTGTTCGAGACGGTGATCGGCGCTGCCGACAACCGCCGCTATCCCGCCGAGATCTGCATGCAATATTTCGCGGACGAGCATCCGCCGCTGCTGGTCGCGATCGTCCACGACACAAGCGATCGTCAACAGTTGGGTTAGCCTGGTTTAGCATATGTCAGTTTTTCGATGGTTTTTCAGATCGTCGTTATCAAAGATCAAGGCGTTTGCGCCGCTCTTGAATAGGATGACATTTCGATCGGGGGAAAGCGTAAGGAAGCAGACATGCTCGATGAAATCGATGAGGAATATTATCGTAAGCGCGCGCTCTATGCCCGTCAGCGCGCCGAGGAAGCGGTGAATCCGTCCATCGCTACCGTACACCGCAATTTCGCAGAGGAATATGAGCGCAGAGCGGCAGCTGTACGCACCTCGCGTAAGAGCAAGGCGCATATCATGGGACTCAACTTCAGTACCCGTTAAGCTTCGCCGTCGGTCTGGGATTTACG
This sequence comes from Sphingobium sp., assembly GCF_035511395.1. Taxonomy (GTDB): domain Bacteria; phylum Pseudomonadota; class Alphaproteobacteria; order Sphingomonadales; family Sphingomonadaceae; genus Sphingobium. The sequence goes on along the minus strand of NZ_DATKFP010000408.1, from coordinate 23,504 downwards.
CAGGCTCGACATCGCCCGTTCGAGCACCTGGATCATCTGTTCGGATTCCCGCGATGCTTCGGCCCAGCGTCCTTCGGCATGGGGCAGGCCTCGCGCATGCGCGCTTTCGCGCATCTGGACGAACAGGCGGATGCGGTCGCGATGGGTGCGTGCGGCGATCGACAGCGCGCGCTCCAGCTCTTCGTTCTGCGCCGCGGCAAGGCCGAGCGGCGTGAAGGCATGACCGACCTGGCAGCGGAAACGCAGCTCGCCCTCCAGCTCGATCTCGTTCAGTACGCCTCCGCAGTCGGGGCAGGAGATATGGCTGGGCTGTCCCGGCGTGACGACATTCGGTTCCATGATGGCAAAATCCCTAGCGGCCATGCGGTCCTCCACCAGATAGTCCTTGGGCAAGGGGACGCTGGCTCCGGCCTCTTCGCGCACCAATGTGCCGAGCAGCGCGGCGAGACCGTCGAGCGCTACGCAATGGTCGACATGATCGCGCTTGAGCGCATTTTGCGGCATCGACGGCCACTGCGCGTCGGCGGGATCCTGGACCATCGACAGGCCGCCCGCGGCCTTGATCGCGATCAGGCCTTCTGTGCCGTCATCCAGCAACCCGGTGAGCACGACACCGATGACGCGCCCCCCATAAGCGATCGCGGCCGAACGGAACAGCGCGTTCACCGCCGGCCGCGTCCGGTTTTCCTGCGGGCCGCGGCGCATGAGGATGTTGCCCGGTCGCAGCAGCATGTGGAGATCGGGCGCCGCGATATAGATGCGTCCCGCTTCGATGATATCGCCGTCCATCGGCGAAATGGCGGGGAGCGGTCCGGCGCGCCCGATCAATTGCGGCAGCAGGCTGCGCGCGGAAGGCGACAGGTGCTGGGCGATGAAAATGGCGGCGGGAAAGTCCGCCGGGAGCCCCGCACATAGCCGCTGCAGCGCTTCCACGCCGCCAGCCGATGCGCCGATTACTACAATGTCCTTGGTCGGCATAATGCCTCCTTGAAAAACGTAACGTCCGCGCATCGTCTTTCGCCGCATGCGCATCGAAAATAACTGGCGACTTTTCCTGAACCCACGCGTTATCTTGCTTAACAGAGGGCCCCGCCATGCCATCATCCGTCGGCCGTTCCGACCCGGACGAGATCATCCGCCTGCTCGACGAAAATGAGCAGCTGCGCACCGCGCTGGAATCGGCGCTGGAAGAGAATGGTCGGGTCGTGGAGGACCGAGACCGCTTGTTGACCCGGATCGCGGTGCTGGGACGGGAGTTGCATGCGCTGAACCTGATCAAGCCGGCTGTTCCTCCTGAACCGCAATCGACGCCGAGCGAAGCCGAAATGCTGGTAAGGCAAAGCCAGACCGATGAGGAACTGCGCGTAGCTTTCGAGGAACTTCAGGTGCTGACCGAGGAGCTGGAAGTCGCCAATACCAGTCTCCAGAAGGCAAACAGCGATCTGGAGGTGCGGGTCGCTGGCCGGACACGCGAGCTGACCGAGGCCAACAGCATATTGCGCCGAACCGAACTCCGGCTCTCCACACTGGTCAACGGCATCCCCCAGCTCGTCTGGCGCGCGGGCGAAGGCGGACAATGGACGTGGGCGAGCGAACAGTGGGAGGGGTTTACCGGCCTTAGCAATGAGGAAAGCCGCGGGTTCGGCTGGCTCGAAGCCTTTCACCCCGACGATCGCGAAGGCGCCCGGCGCGCCTGGGCGCAGGCGGACCGACATAATGGTTTCCTGTTTGAGGGACGTCTGCGGCTGCGTGACGGTGGCTATCGTCACTTTCAGACCCGCGCGAGTCCCGTCCGCGCGGCGGACGGCAAGATCCTGGAGTGGCTGGGCACATGCACGGACGTCGACGACATATTGCAGCTTCGCGAGCAGCAGTCGGTACTGGTCGACGAGTTGCAGCATCGGACGCGCAATCTGATGGCAGTGGTGCAGGCGGTCATGCTCCGAACGATCAAGGGGACGCGTTCGCTGGAAGAGTTTCGCCGCTGCATCGACGACAGGCTGGAAGCGCTGGCGCGCGTGCAGGGGCTTTTGTCGCAACGCGGATCGCAACGAATCGCGTTCGACCGGCTGCTGCGGGCGGAGCTGTCAGCCCATGTCGAACTCGACGACGACGGCAACGGCAAACAGATAGCGACGTCCGGCCCGTTGGGCGTGCCGCTGGCGACCTCGCTGGTGCAGACCTTCGCCTTGGCATTGCATGAACTCGCAACCAATGCCGTCAAATACGGCGCGCTGTCCCAACCGACGGGATTACTCGAGGTGGGGTGGGATGTCACGGAGCGGCCCAACGGCACCCACCAATTGCATGTCGATTGGCGCGAGCGAGGCGTTGCCGACATGCCCGACAAAGACGCCGTACCGCGAGGGGGGGGCTATGGCCGTGAACTGATCGAGCGCGCATTGCCGTATCAGCTTGGCGCCGAAACAAGCTATGGCTTTACCGAAGATGGCGTTCATTGCACGATCAGTGTGCCGGTAGCCATGGACAGAAAAATGATGGAGACGATCAATGGCTGAGTTCAGCCTTGCGGGGCTGCATATTCTCGTCGTGGAAGACGAATATCTGATCGCCGACGAGATTCGGGATATGCTGGATGCGGCGGGAGCCAAGGTGCTCGGTCCCGTTCCCACGGTGGAGGCCGCTTTGGCGCGGATAGTTGAAGCGCCGCGGATCGACGCCGCCATCCTGGACATCAATCTGCGCGGTACGATGGTGTTCGACGTGGCCGACGCTCTGAACGCAAGGGCCGTGCCGTTCCTGTTCGCGACGGGCTATGACCGCAGTGCCATCCCCGATCGGTTCAATGAAATTCCGCGCGCCGAAAAGCCATTGAAGGCCCGACACGTCGAAGGAGCGCTGGCGACGATCATGAAGGACAGGGGCTTCGCCAACTGAAGGCCGGTCCGGCCGTGCGTCGCCCGCCTATTTGCGGCATGCGCAACCCTTGAGGTCATGCATTAATCTGAGTGAGTCGGCGGGTGCTTTGCAGGAACCGGCCGATGCGCCCCCGGTTAAACCTGTCGGTGGACCGGACAGCGCATGTGATCGCAATGAATGACGGAACGGCGAAACAGCAAGCAAGCTCTAAAGACCGGACCAGTCGCTGGATCGACGCCATGCGGGCACAGGATTATGACACGGTCTGGGCAATCTCCCAAGAAGCGCTGTCAGAGCGAAAGCCGGAACAGCGCGACGATCCCACTCTGCCTTATCACTACCGCTGGGTCTGGGATGGGCGCGACTATCATCGGAAGCATTGCCTGGTGCGCTGTTATCATGGCCTGGGCGATACGATACAGTTCGCGCGCTTCCTGCCATTGCTCGGCGCACGCGCCGCATCGCTTAAGGTGGAGGTGCAGCCGCGGCTGCTCCCTTTGCTCAATGCGGTCTTTCAAAAAGTTGGTCATCAAGGGATTGAACTGGTTCCGTTCGACCCGGTCCGACCCGCTCCGCCTTCAGAATGCGATATGGAGATTACGGAACTGGATTTCGCTCTACGCGCGAGACCCGCCGACGCCCCCATGCCCTATATCTCCGTCAGTCGGGCCTTGCTGCCGCGATCTGTCGTCGGACTTTGCTATGAGGCTGGCGACTGGGACCCGGCCCGTTGCATACCGGCCGATTTATTGCAGCCGCTATGCAGCTTGGCGCCCTGTCTGACATTGGTGCCCGAGCCCACCAGCCTGGATGTGCTGAACCCCGGCGGCTGTCCTTTCGACATGGAGATCACCGCCGCCCTCGTTGCCGCCATGGATTTGGTAATCACGACAGACACGATGATCGCGCATCTTGCAGGAGCGATGGGCAAGCCGACCTGGCTGCTGCTCAAGGCGGAGCCGGACTGGCGCTGGCCGGTCGGCAGCCGCCATACGCCCTGGTATCCCTCGATACGCATCTACAGCCAAACGGTCAGTGGCGACTGGCGCGGCGTGCTGGCGGAAGTCTGGCACGATCTGGCGGCGGTCGCGCTCAGTGCGAAGGAACTTTAGTGTGAAGGCGCCCCTCGCTTCCAGTCCGAGCATCCCCGTATCCTGGGGCGAGTTGCTCGACAAGCTGACGATCCTGGCGATCAAGCGGGATCGCATCGCCACGCCGGACGCGCGGGCGCATGTCGATACCGAATATCGCCTCTTGCAGCGGGCCGGCAGCGAAGCGCTGGCTTCCGGCGAGCTGGGCCAGCTCGTCCAACGTCTCGAACGGGTGAACGCGCGATTGTGGGAAGTAGAGGATGCGATCCGCAAACAGGAGGCGATCGCCGATTTCGGGCCGGCCTTCATCCGCCTTGCAAGATCGGTCTACAGGTTGAACGATCAGCGAGCGGGCATCAAGCGCGAGATCAACGATCGGCTCGGCTCCGAGATCGTGGAGGAGAAAAGCTATAGCCGCGGCGACGTGGGTCATGGCCGTGGGCTATCGGTGCATCATGCCGCGCCATCTTTGGCCGCAATCGGTCCGGTTGGAAACGATCGCTGATGCACGGCCAAGCGAGCAGCACCGTGCGTCGCGACCGGTTCGGCATCCTGACCTTCCACCGCTGCATCAATTACGGCTCCTACTGGCAGGCCCGCTGCCTGGTGGAGGGGCTGCGCAGCATTGGCGCCGACGCTGTTCTGCTGGATCATGCGTCCGTGGCGATCGAACGGGCGGAATTGCGCTGCGCCTTTCGGCCCACCTTGCCCATGCGCACGCCGCGCTCCGATTTTCCGGCCTATGCGCGCAAGACCCGAACGTTCCGGCAAGCTTTCGCGCAACTGCCTCTCTCCCCCGCATTCCCGCTGGACCAGCCGGAGACGATGGAGGATTATGACGCCGTCATCGTGGGCAGCGATGAGGTGTGGAACCTCCAACATCCCTGGTACGGCGGGTGCGAGACTTTCTATGGACAGGGAATAGCCGCGCGACTGGTCGCTTATGCGGCGAGCTTCGGCAATCAGAATGCCGCCTGGGGGCTGTCCGATCATTGGGCGCGACGTCTGCGGAATTTTTCGGCGCTGTCCGTGCGGGACGACAACAGCCGCAGCATCATCAAGGCAGCGCTCGGCCATGAGCCCGCATTGGTGCTCGATCCATGCCTGCAGTTCCCGCCGCCCACACGCGCCCGGGCATCCGAAGATCGGCCTTATGTCGCGGTTTACGGTCACGGTTTTCCAGACTGGCTGGCGCGATACGTCCGGCGATGGGCAGACGGCAACAATTATCGCCTCCTCAGTATCGGCTATCGCAACGATTGGGCCGACGAGCAGCGCATCGATGCAGGCCCCGAAGAGTTCGCCGAACTGATCGCCAGAGCCCAGGCGGTCGTGACGAATTTCTTCCATGGGTGCGTGTTCGCGCTGCTCAACCGGCAGCCGTTCGTGACGGCGCCGTCCGCCTATCGGTTCAACAAGGTGCGCGACCTGATGGCGCTATTGGGCACGCAAGAGCGTATGGTGACAGAGGGGACAAGCGACCGCGATTTCTCACGCCTGCTCGATGCACCGATCGATGAATGCGCGGAGGCGCGCATCGTGGCGCGACGAACCCAATCCGATCGCTATATCCGTCAAGCACTGGCGTTGCGGTCATGAGGCCCCCGCCGGATCGACTGGTTAGTCCGCGCGATATGGTGTCTTCGGGCCTGTGCACAGGCTGCGGCGGCTGCGTCAGCCTTGCCGGGGAGGCGCAGGCCCATCTGGCATGGGACGCCGACGGGCAGTTGAAGCCGCAGGGTGAGCGGCGCTGGCATCGCGGACGAACCGAGTCGTTTTCCAAATGCTGTCCTTTCTCTCCGATCGCGCCAGACGAGGACATCATCGCGGCCGACCGCTTCCCTCGCGCGCGCCATATCGATCCCTGGATCGGCCGTTTCGAGGCGGCTTATGTCGGCCATGCAGTCGAGCCCGGCTTCCGCGACCGGGGCAGCTCAGGCGGCATGGTGAGCTGGGTTGCGGCCGAACTGCTGCGCCGGGGCATGGTGGACGGCGTCGCCCATGTCGCACCGGTCGATCCCACCGATGAAGCCTTCTTCGGCTATAGTATCTCGCGTGACGAGGACTCCCTGCGCGCAGGGGCGAAGTCCCGCTATTATCCCGTCGAGATGTCCGCCATATTGCGGGAAATGCGCGATGTGCCCGGCCGCTACGCCGTGATCGCCATCCCGTGCTTCATCAGGGCGGTTCACTTGGCTACCCGCGCCGATCCCATTCTGCGTGAGCGTATCGCTTTCACCATGGGACTGGTTTGCGGCCATATGAAGAGCCGGCATATGGTGGAAAGCTTTGCCTGGCAGATGGGTATGGGTCTCGAAGACGTCAGCCAGGTCGATTTCCGGGTGAAGGACCCGGATCGTCCGGCAAACTGGTATACGGCCCGGCTCGACCGACGGGATGGCGAAGCGCGAACGAAGGATTGGTGGCATCTCGTCGACGGGGATTGGGGATCGGGCTTCTTCCAGAACCGCGCGTGCGACTTCTGCGACGATGTCGTGGCTGAGACGGCGGATATCAGCTTCGGCGATGCCTGGGTGGAGCCCCATTCGTCCGATGGTCGGGGGACGAATGTGGTAGTCGTCCGCTCAGCCATATTGCACGCGCTGATCTCGGAAGGGCGGGCGGCAGCCCAAGTCGAACTCAAGCCGGTCGACGCCGCGTTCGTCAGGGAGACGCAAGCGGCCGGTTTTCGGCAGCGACGCGAGGGGCTTGCCTATCGGCTCGCCTGGCGCCGGTCAGGCGTGCAGCCACGCAAGCGCGTCGTAGCGGATCGGCACAATCTGCCGTTCCGTCGGAAGCTGATCTACCGGCTTCGCCACGGCATCGCGCGCGGCAGCGTGGTCCTGTTCCGAGTGGCTAGGCGCTTTCATCAGCCTGGCCTTTTCATCCTTGGGGGCCGCTCCGCCTTGGCGATATATCAGGGAATGACCTATTCCCGCGGCTGGATCGGGCGCGTATTCGACCGCGCCGAGCGGCTGATGACCAGATTGCGTTGATCAGACGAAAAGCTCTGGTCGACGCAGCAGCAATGCCTGCGACAACATGATGAGTTTGGGATCGACGCACTCTCCGGCGAACAATTGTCTTCGCAATGTCGACAGACGGATTTCCGCGACCGTGATATTTTCCATCTCGCCCTCCGCGCCGCCACCTTTGCCGATCCGATCGGTTGCGGCATAGGGTGCCAGGAACAGGTGGAGGCGTTCCGATGACAGCGCCGGCATGGTCCAGACGCACGCGACGGGTTCCAGCGCCCGCAACAGGACGCCCGCTTCCTCTACAGCTTCGGCGCGTGCGCAGTCCTCGGCTTCGCGACCGTCCAGAGTGCCGGCGACCGCCTCCCAGATCGGGGAAGCGCCGGCAGCCAGAAGGGGAGCGCGCGGCATTGAAACGATCAGCGCCGTACGCGCCACCGGATCATAGGGCAGCACGGCTGCGGCGGAGCCATGGTCTTCTAGATGCCGCTCGACCTCGGTGCCGCAGGGCATGCGCACCCGCAGCCGGCGCAACCGATACCAGCCGTCATAAACTATATCGTCGCCCACGATCTGCGCGACGCTCATCGAGCCATTGCCGCAGCGTAGATGCCATCAAGCACGGTTGCGACCGCCGCAAGCCGTTCGCAATCCGGGTCGAATTGCGGAGATCGGGCAAGCTGCTGGATCCAGGCAGCCGCCATCTGCCCGCCCCAGGGATCGCAGGGCATCGACAAGGTCTCTCGCGCCGTGCCGTGAAACAATTCTGCGGAAAAGTCGTAGAAGGAGCCGCCGACGTTGCGGAAGGCTGCGCCACCCTGATCGCCATAGAATTCTGCCGCAATCGCCGCGTCCTGTCCCGCGTGCAAATGCCAGGAACAGGCGATCCGTACGACCTTGCCGCCCGCCAGGCGGATGGTTGCCACGCCATAGTCCTCGACCTGCGCGGCGCGGTCGGTCAACGGCCTGCCCTTGCTGAACAGATCGGCGTCGATGCTCTCTACCTCCGGGAAATCAAGCGCCCACAGGGCGAGGTCGATCAGATGGACGCCAAGGTCCATCATGCAGCCGCCGCCCGACAAAGAAGGATCGTAGAACCATGGCTTGTCCGGGCCATAGGCATTGTGAAAGGTCAGGTCGATTGCATGCACCTCGCCCAGGTCGCCGGCTGTCACCCGATCGCGAATCGCTCGCATGCCGGCGGTGCCGCGATACGACAGATCTACACCGAGCAGGCGGTCGGCCGCACGCGCCGCGTCGATCACCGCTCGCACCTCGTTCAGATCGCGCCCGAGCGGCTTTTGACAGAAGACCGAAATGCCGCGTTCGAGCGCCCGGATCGACTGCTGCGCGTGCAGCGCGCTTGGGGTGGCGATCACGATGCCGTCGAGCGATTGTTCCTCCAGCAGGGCATCCAGCGAGTCGAGGGATGCGGCGTTCGGCGCCAGCAGGCATGCTGCGCCTCTGTTGTCCGACAAAGCGTCCGCAATGGCCACAGTTTCGATCAGGCCGGTATCCAGCATCGCTTCCATGCGGTTGCGGCCGATCCAGCCGACGCCAAGAAAGCCGATGCGCGGGCGGGCCATGACCGATGCCTGCGCGTGCGAGGATGCCGTCGCTGTCATAACGTGACGATCGCCTTTATGAAACGGTCGGGCTTGTCGCGGGTTGCATCGAGCGCTTCGTCGAGCCGATCGAGCGGATAGCGGTGGGAGTAGAGCGATTGAGGATCGAGCCGACCCGATACCACCGCCTCCACCGCATCCCTGACGCCGCGCGCATAGATCCCCGGGTTGCGTTCATGGGCATTGATCACATCGATGCCCCGCCAATTCCAGAGCCACATGTTCACCTGCCGCGGACCGTCCTGATGATAGCCGGCGATGATCAGCCGGCCGCGTTCCGCGGTCAGTTCTCCGGCAAGGTCTAGCGGCCATGATTTGCCCACGCACTCGATAACCCGGTCGCAGAAGCGTCCGCCGGTCAGCGCTCCCACCTGATCGATGATCGCGTGATGATCGTCCATGACGATTGTTTCCGCTGCGCCCTGGTCGCGCGCCATATCCAGCGACGACTGCCGCCGGGAAATGGCGATGACCCGAGCGCCAGTGTCCGAGACGAGGCTCGCCAGGATCGCGCCCAGAAAGCCGATGCCGATGATCGCGACCGTCTGGCCAGCCCGTATGTCCGAGCGACGGAAGATGTTGAAGGCGCATCCAAGCGGCTCTCCGGGAAAATCCATGCCGTCCAAAGCAGACGGCAGCAACACCACGGCGCTCTCATCCGCAATGTCATACTCGGCGTAGCTTGCATGGGACAGGGTCGCTACCCGGTCGCCGAGCGCCACAGATGCCACGCCATCGCCAACTGCGTCGACGACGCCCCACCCTTCATGGCCTAGCGATCCCGGCTGCGTCGGGAACTCTTGCCATTCCGGCCCCGCCCAAGGCGTAAGGTTGGAGGCGCAGACGCCGCAACCCTCCAGCCGGATGCGCACTTGGCCGGGGCCAGGTTCGGGACGCGCCACAGTGTCGATGCGGATCGTGCCCGGTCCAGTCACGACCGCCGCGCGCATGGTAGCCGCGCCCGCGCGGCCTGCGAGCGCGGCCGGATCGATGGTCAACAGATCGCTCATTCGGCCGCCACCGCTGTCGGGTGTTCGGCCCCGATGAATATCTTCAGCGCCTCATGCGCCTGATCGTCGGTCATCTGGCGCGGCGGGTGCTTGCAGAAATAGGCGGCCGCCGGATGGATCGGCCCCGCCAGCCCGCGATCCCGCGCAACTTTGGCGCAGCGGATCATATCGATGGCGACACCGGCCGAATTTGGGCTGTCCTCGACAGAAAGTCGCAGCTCCAGGTTCATAGGCACCCCGCCAAACAGCTGACCTTCCATCCGCAGGAAACAGACCTTGTTATCATTCTGCCAGGCGACATAATCGGACGGGCCGATATGGATATTCTCGTCCTCCAGCCGGGTTTCGGCGACGGCCTGTACGGCTTCGGTCTTGGAGATCTTCTTGGACTTCAGCCGGGTCCGGTTCGACATGTTGAGGAAGTCGGTATTGCCGCCGGTGTTGAGCTGATAGGTCCGATCGAGCTTGACGCCGCGTTTGGCGAACAGATCGGTGAGCACGCGATGAACAATCGTGGCGCCAAGCTGCGCCTTGATGTCGTCACCGATGATCGGCACGCCGGCCCGTTCGAACCGAGCCGCCCATTGCGGATCGCTGGCGAGGAATACCGGGATATTGTTGACGAAGGCGACGCCTGCCTCCAGCGCGCATTCGGCGTAGAACTCCGTCGCCTGCTGCGATCCGACCGGCAGATAATTGAGCAGCACGTCAACCTTGGCCCCGCGCAGCCGCTCGACGACCGCATCCTTCGTCGCTTCCAGCGCGTCGGCGGGCAGAAAGGTTCGCTCGTCAACATGGTCCGCCATATGCTCGGCGAAGCCGTCGAGCATACAGCCCATTTCGACGAGCGTGCCGCATGGTTCCACCTCCGGGCAGAAGGCCTGCGTGCAATTGGGCTTGGCGAAGATCGCGTCGGCCACATCCTTTCCGACCTTGCGCCTGTCGATATCCCAGGCCGCGGCGACACGGATGTCACAGGGGCGATATCCGCCGATGTCCCAATGCATCAGGCCGTGATGGTCGTTGCACTCGGCGCGATAATAGGAAAGGCCCTGCACCAGCGAACTCGCGCAATTGCCGATCCCGATGATGCCGATATTGATCGAAGGCGGTGGCATGTATCTTCCCTTTCTCAGGCGATGCGGGCGATCGGCAGCGCCGGTTGCGCAGGCGCGTAACGTTCGATCGCCCACCCACAGAAGTCGGCGAACGCCTGCGGATCGTGAACGGCGCTGCTGTGGTGCGGTGCGATACCCAGATGCTCCGGCGTGAAGCAGAAGGTGACGGTCACATCGAAATCGGCGAGAGCATCCATCTGCCGGTCAAACCAGTCGACCGCATCGGGGCGGAAGCTGTCCGCCCAGGAAAGCCCGGTGCGCAATTGCTTGACTCCCAGCCGCTTCATCCAGGCGACGGCATCGTTCAGTCGTGGGTCCTTGAAATGGAACCACTGCATCAGACCCATCTCGCCCGCCACCTTTGCATAGTCGTCCAATGCCAGCTTCGGCATGCCATCGGCGCGGATCAGGCCCATGTAGAAATGACGGTAATAGCTGGAGCCTTCCGCCTCACGATGGCGAGTGGTGGCGCCCCAGTCCTGCGGCAGGTCATAAAGGCTGTACCAGTAGACGCGCGGCACGCGGCCGATCAGCAGTTCGGCCGTTCGGTTGAGGCCGAAGACCTGCACCTCCTCGGCGCCGAAGGAGCCGACCCCGACTTCCGTCACCCAGATCGGCTTGTCCGGCACGATTGCCTCAATGTCGGCGATCCGGTCTGGCCATTCATGGATCGGCCAGAGATTCCAGTCGAGCGGAAAGCCATGCACCGCGACCACGTCGATGGCATCCAGCGCGCCATGACCGCGCATTCGGTTTACCCAATGCGGGTCGATCGGCGACATGCCGCCCAGCACCCGCGTGACGGCCGGGTTGACCTCGCGGATCGCCTTTCCGGCGCGGATCACCATATCGGCATAGAGCGACCAGTCGGGGTCGATCTCCGGGTCCCAATGCGATTTGTTGTTGGGCTCGTTCCAGATCATCGCGGCTTCGATCATGGGCGCTTCTCCTCCTGCGGTCCGAATGCCGGGTAGACGGCCGGGCTGCCCATCCACTCCGCGTAAGGAACGGGGCCGATACGGCAAAGATAGACTTCCTCCTCGGGCTGCATCTCGACCGTGAAGCCTGCGGCGCGCAGCATCGCCTGACTGCACGCGGAGTTGGGCGCCCACCAGTTGGTCCAGTCGTTCGCGAACTTCTTCTCGATGAAGTGCATCCGCGGGTAGGCGGGATTGTCGAAGAAGCTCGGCGGCCTGCTGGTGCCCGGCACATGGAAAGGATGGTCGTCGGGGACCTGAAGGACATCGGGCGGACCCTGCTGCATCGTCTGGAACAACAGCAGATCACCGGCCACGTGCTGGCGAATGAGGTCCAGCGCCAGCAGCGGATGACGCAGGTGGTAGAGCACGCCCATGAAGATGACGATATCGAAGCGGCGGCCGAGTTTGCCGACATCATAGACCGACAAGTTTTCGAAGCTGATGCCCTGGAAACCGAGCGTGTCGGCCGCGAAGCGTGCCTGTGCCAGGTAGCGGTCGTCAGAGTCGATGCCGATGACCTCGGCCGCTCCACGGCGCTTCATCTCGATCGAATAGAAGCCGGCATTGCAGCCGATGTCGAGCACGGTCTTGCCCGAAAGATCGGCGGGGATCGCGGATTCGAAGCGCGCGAACTTGAATGCGGGATAGTCGCCCAGGAAATGATCGGGCGCGGTCTGTTGTCCTCCAATCCGCAAGTTGTGGAACCAGGGACCGAGCGCGACGATCTCCCGCCGCAGCGCCGCCTCATCATCTTGGCCAGAGGCGATGGTCGCAGTCTTCATGCCGGTACCTCATTGATGCGCGTCACGCGGGCGCCGTGCGCGCTCAGTTCCACCGTGCTGATCGATCCCGGATCGACATCGAACCGCAGGATGTTGTCGAGGCTGAGCCCCAGATAATGCGCGATCGCACCGCGAATGATGTCGCAATGGGTCACGCACAGGATGGTCTCGCCTGGATAGGCGAGTGCGGCGCCCTCGATATGGCGAACAGTCCGCTCAACGGCTTCCATCATCGTCTCCCCGTTCGGCGTCCGCGCCAGCGACCGGCTGCCATTCCAATTTTGCCAGCGCGGATCGTCCGCGAGTTCGGCGAAGCTTCGGCCGTTCCAGGCTCCGAAATCCACTTCATCCAGCGCATCGACTTCCTGGACGTCGAGCGCGTGGGCGGACGCGATGATCGACGCCGTTTCCATCGTCCGTGCGCGCGGGCTGGCATGGACAGCCACAGGGCGGGCGCGACAGGTCCACTCGGCCACGCTCGAAGCCTGTGCCCGGCCCTGTGGGGTCAGCGGCGGCGAACCCGCCCGGCCGCTCAACAGACGGCCGAACTCCCAATGTACCCCATGGCGTATCAGGTGCAGGCAAGTATGTGCTGGTAGGAAATTTTGGTCAAGCATCAACATAGATGCTACTTAACCCGGGATAGCGTAGAATTGTTCCTTAACGGAAGTAAGATTAAACGGCAACAAACATATCACTATAGAAACATGGCGATATTTTCGGATAATTATCACGCATTATAACCTAGATTATGCCATATTAATTCATATTAATCTAGCGTGATCGAAATCTGTTCTTTGATGGATTGTAATATTTCAGGAACAAAGGGGTAGAAGAAGATGTTCCTCCATCCATTGCCTGCCGATACCGCGCAATGCGTCCGGGTGATGCCGGCACGAGCGCCAGGTCCATGAAGGGAACATCCGTGGAGAAAATACTTGTTACTGGTGGCGCCGGCTTTATCGGCCGCGCGGTATGCAAGCAGCTTCTATCGCGCGGCCATGAGGTGCGCGTGCTCGACAGCCTTATCGAGCAGGTTCATGGCGCCGGCAAGCGACCCGCGGATCTGGACAGCGAAGTGGAGTTCCTCCAGGCCGATGTGCGCAACGGCAACGCGGTCGAGCGCGCGCTGGACGGTATCGACAGCGTCATCCATCTCGCGGCCGAAGTCGGCGTGGGCCAGTCGATGTACGAGGTCGAGCGCTATACATCCGTCAATGATGTCGGCACCGCTGTCCTGTTCGAACGGCTGATCGACAATCCAGTGCGGCGCGTCGTCACCGCCTCCTCCATGAGCATCTATGGCGAAGGTCTCTATCGCAACGCAGACGGCGATCTGGTTGAGGATGCGGAACGCGGCGCGATTCGCGACAATCAGAAGCTGTGGGAGCCGACCGACCGCGCCGGCCGGCCCCTGGCGCCGGTCGCCACGCCCGAATGGAAACGGCCGAACCTCGCCTCCATCTATGCGCTCAACAAATATGTGCAGGAACGCACGACCCATATCATGACCGCGCCCTATGGCATGGAAGGCGTCTGCCTGCGCCTGTTCAATGTCTATGGCCCCGGCCAGGCCCTCTCCAATCCCTATACCGGCGTGCTGGCGATCTTCGCATCGCGGCTGCTGAACGGCCAGAAGCCGATGATCTTCGAAGACGGCGAGCAACGGCGGGATTTCGTTCATGTAACGGATGTCGCCCGCGCCTTCGCCGATGCGCTGACCCTGCCGCCGGCCGCAGGGGGCACGTTCAACATCGGCTCGGGGCAGGACCGTTCGGTCACGCAAGTGGCCCAGGCGCTGGCCGCCGCCATGGGAAAGAACGACATCGAGCCTGAAATCGTCGGCAAAGCGCGGACCGGCGATATCCGGCATTGCTTCTGCGATACGACGCTGGCCGCCGATGTGCTGGGCTTCCAGGCACGGCAGGATTTTCAGCATGGCCTGTCGGAACTTGCCGAATGGGTCGCGCAGCAGACTGCCGAGGACCGCGTCGCCGACGCGCGCGCCGAACTGGAAGCGCGAGGGCTTGTCGCATGATCGACGCTGATCCACGACCTGTCCTGATCACGGGTGGCGCCGGCTTCATCGGCAGCAATATCGCCGATCGGCTCGCCGGAGAGGGCCACAATGTCATCATCTTCGACTCGCTCGTGCGTCCCGGCGTCGAACGCAATCTCGCCTGGCTTGAAGAGCGGCATGGCGACAGGATCATGCCGCTCACCGCAGATATTCGCGACGATCAGACCGTCGATCGCGCCGTCGGCCAGGCTAAGGCGGTGTTCCACATGGCGGCGCAGGTCGCGGTAACGACCAGCCTTGCCGATCCGCGCGTGGACTTCGCCGTCAATGCACTGGGCACCTTCAACCTGCTGGAAGCCGCACGGCATTGCGCCGTGCCGCCCCCTGTCATCTTTGCGTCCACCAACAAGGTTTATGGCGGCCTTGATGACCTGGAATTTCGCGTCACGGGCGAGGCCTATCAGCCGGCCGATCCCGCGCTGCGGGCACATGGCATCCACGAGAACCGCACGCTCGATTTCCACACGCCCTATGGCTGTTCGAAGGGCGCGGCAGACCAATATGTTCTGGATTATGGCCGCAGTTTCGGCGTGCCGACCGCAGTGCTGCGCATGAGCTGTATCTATGGCCAAAGGCAGATGGGCACGGAGGATCAGGGTTGGGTCGCCCATTTTCTGATCAGCGCGCTAGATGGGCGACAGATCACCCTTTATGGCGACGGTCGCCAAGTCCGCGACATCCTCGATGTGAGCGACGCGGTGAATGCCTATCTTGGAGTGTGGCGCAACATAGCGCGGGTACGCGGTCGCGCGTTCAACCTTGGCGGAGGCGTCCAGAATGCCGTCAGCCTGCGGCAGCTCCTCGACTTTGTCGGCACCTATCTCAAGCTCCCGCTTACCATCGAGATGGCTGACTGGCGGGCGGGGGATCAGCGCTATTTCGTGGCGAATACACACGCGCTGCGGACGGCAATCAGCCTCGACCGGCGCAAGCCATGGCGGCAGGGCGTGGCCGATCTTGCCGAGTGGCTTATCCGGGAGAGACACGCGCAAGACACCCGGGAAGAGCCGGCGCGCCTGAAGGCCAATGCGCTGTGAGGCGTGGCCGGCACCTGTTGCTGACAGCCGACGCGGTTGGTGGCGTGTGGCAATATTCGATCGAACTTGCCACGGCGCTCCAGCCATTCGGCTATGATGTGACGCTGGCCGTGCTGGGGCCGCCGCTTCAAAGCTCACAGCGAGAGAGCGCAGCAGGGGTCAAAAATCTTCGGATCACGGAAACGGGGCTCCCGTTGGAATGGCTCGCGGATGAGCCAGAATCCATCGCCGCCGCCGAAGAGCGCCTCGCGGCAATGGCGGGCGATCTTCACGCCGACATCGTGCAACTGCATACGCCGGCCTTGGCCAACACCGCGCTTTATCCCTGTCCGGTTGTCGCAACATTACATAGCTGCGTCGCCACATGGTGGTCCGCTGTGCGGGGCGGACCCGCGCCCGACGATTTCGTCTGGCGCACGGTGCTGGTAAAAAAAGGGCTGGAATGCGCCGATATCGCCGTCGCACCTAGCGCTGCCTTCGCCGCTGTTGCGCAGCGCCATTACGGCGTCGCGCCGATGGCGGTGCACAATGGCCGCAGCTTGCCGCTTGTTCCGGCCGCAATGCAGGATTTCGTCTTCACCGCCGGGCGACTGTGGGACGAGGGCAAGAATGTCCGGGTGCTGGACGAGGCGGCCGCCCGAATTTGCGTACCGTTCAAGGCGGCGGGTCCACGGCGCTCGCCGCAAGGCGATATGATCAGCCTTCAGGCTTTGCATCCGCTGGGCTCGCTCGACGACGCGGCGCTGGCGCGGCAACTGGCGGCGCGCCCGGTATTCGCATCGGCAGCACTCTACGAGCCATTCGGTCTCGCAGTGCTGGAGGCGGCCATCGCCGGCTGCGCGCTGATACTGTCCGACATCCCCACGTTCCGCGAGCTTTGGGACGACGTGGCGTCATTTGTCGATCCCCGCGACCCGCTAGCCTATGCCCGCGTCATCCAGGACATGGTCGAAGACCTGCCACGCCGGCTGGAAGCGGGACGGCGTGCCCAGCAACGGGCCCGCCGCTACACGCCCGCCGTCATGGCCGGCCGCATGGCATCATTATATGACAAGGTGCAGCGCAGGGTGGCGGCATGAAAATCCGCTATTTCACGCACTCGCTGCTATCCTGCTGGAACCATGGCAATGCGCATTTCCTGCGCGGGGTATTGCGCGAACTCGCGATGCTTGGCCATGATGTTTTGGCGCTCGAGCCGGAGGGCAATTGGAGCCTGTCGAACTTGCTTGCCGACCATGGCGAGGCGGGTCTGACCGCCTTTCGCATTGCCTATCCCGAATTGCGCACGCGCAGCTACGGCGATGACGAGCAGCCGGAGAACCTGTTGGACGATGCGGACGTCGTGATCGTCCATGAATGGAATGAGCCCTCGCTCGTGGCCCGGCTCGGCGACATCAGAGCGGGTGGTGGCGGGTTCACTCTGCTTTTCCATGACACCCATCATCGTGCCGTGTCCGACCCGGGCGCCATCCGTGCCTTCGACCTGTCGGGCTTCGACGGGGTTCTCGCCTTTGGCGAGACGCTGGCGGATGTCTATCGCCGCTGGGGCTGGGGCAACCGGGTCTGGACCTGGCACGAAGCGGCCGACATCCGCCACTTCCAGCCGCCCGAGGAAGAGGGTGAGCGAAGCGGCCTCGTTTGGATCGGCAATTGGGGCGATGGAGAGCGCACCGCCGAGCTGGAAGAATATCTGTTCCGACCGGCTCCGGCGGCGGGCCTGCCTCTCGATGTCTACGGTGTACGCTATCCCGACGCTGCCTTGCGCACGCTGGAGCGCTATGGCGTTCGCTATCACGGCTGGGCGCCCAACGCCGCAGCGCCGGAGATTTTCGCCCGGCATCTCGCCACGGTCCATGTTCCCCGGCGCTTCTACACGAAGCGGCTGCCAGGTATCCCCACGATCCGCATGTTCGAGGCGCTGGCGTGCGGGATCCCCCTGATCTCCGCTCCGTGGAGCGACAGCGAGAGCCTGTTCAGCCCGGGCGATGATTATCTCGTCGCGCGCACCGGCGCCGAGATGGCCCGCCACCTCAAAAGCCTCGCGTCCGATCCCGATCTGCGTGCGTCTCTGGTCAGCAAGGGTATCGAGACAGTGCGCGCGCGCCACAGTTGCGCGCACCGGGCCCGCGAACTTTTGGATATCGCCGCAACGTTGCGGCCCGTCCACCAACCGGAATCCATGGGGACTGTTGCATGAAGATAGCGTTTTACGGCTCCAGCCTGCTGTCATCCTATTGGAACGGCGCCGCCACCTATTATCGCGGCATCCTGCGCGAACTTAGCGCGCGCGGGCACGACATCACCTTCTACGAGCCGGATGCCTTCGACCGGCAGCAACATCGCGATATGGATTCGCCCGATTGGGCGCGCGTGATCGTCTATCCCGCGACGGTGGACGGGCTCAACGGCGTCATGAACGAGGCCGCACACGCCGACGTCGTCGTCAAGGCCAGCGGTGTCGGCGTCTTCGATGACGAATTGCTCGACGGCGTGATGCGGCGCGCCCGGGCGGGCGCCGTGCGGATCTTCTGGGATGTCGACGCCGCGGCGACGCTGGACGAGATGCGCGCCGATCCGGCGCATCCCGTGCGCAGCGCGCTCCCGGGTCTCGACCTCGTGTTGACTTACGGCGGTGGCAATCCCGTTACGCGCGCCTATCAGGAGTTTGGCGCGCGCGAATGCATCCCCGTTTACAACGCGCTCGATCCTGGCACGCATTTTCCCGTGCCGCCCGATCCACGCTTCGCCTGCGACCTCGCTTTCCTCGGCAATCGCCTGCCCGACCGTGAAGCACGGGTCGAGGAATTCTTTCTGAAGCCGGCTGCATTGCTGCCGGAACGCCCGTTCCTGGTCGGCGGCAACGGATGGGAAACGAAGGCGATGCCCGCAAATGTCCGCCATCGCGGCCATGTCTATACCGCTGAGCACAACGCCTTCAACTGCACGCCGCTCGCGGTGCTGAACATCGCCCGCGACAGCATGGCGCATATCGGCTTTTCCCCCGCCACCCGCGTGTTTGAGGCAGCAGGCGCGGCCGCATGCCTCATCACCGACGCCTGGGAAGGGATTGAGCTGTTCCTGACCCCGAACAAGGAAGTGCTGGTCGCTCGCGACGGGCAGGACGTGGCCGAGCATCTTTCCGCGCTGACCCCCGAACTCGCCCGTAATATCGGCCAGGCTGCGCTCGCCCGTGTTCGGCTGGAGCATAGCTACGCGCTGCGCGGCGCCCAAGTCGATGGGATCCTGCGCGAGCATGGGGCGAAAGTCGCTCAACGCCAAGATCAGATGGAGCGCGCATGAAACTCGTCGTCCTGGGACTTAGCCTCTCCTCCTCCTGGGGAAACGGCCATGCCACCACCTTCCGCGCGCTGCTCTCGGCCTTCGCCGCGCGGGGACACGATATCCTGTTCCTGGAACGCGACGTCGCCTGGTATGCCGACCAGCGCGATTTGAAGTGCCCCGACTATTGCCGGCTGGAATTCTACGAAGGCGCGGCGGCGCTTGATGGATGGCGCGGCGAGATCGCCTCGGCCGATGCGGTGATCGTCGGCTCATATGTGCCCGACGGCATTGCCGTGGGCGAATACGTCCAACGCCACGCCCAAGGGGTCACAGCCTTTTACGACATCGACACGCCTGTGACCCTGTCCCGGCTGCGCGAGGGGACTTGCGACTATCTCTCCCCCGCACTGATCGCGACATATGATCTCTACTGCTCCTTCACCGGCGGGCCAACGCTCGACCTCATCGAAGGCCAATATGGCTCCCCGATGGCGCGTGCGCTCTACTGCTCGGTCGATACCGCCACCTACGTGCCCCAGGATATCCCCAAACGTTGGGATCTTTCCTATCTCGGCACCTACAGCCCGGACCGGCAGCCGACTCTGGAACGCCTGCTGATCGAGCCGGCACGTGCCATGCCGGACAAGCGCTTCGTCGTCGCCGGACCCCAATATCCTCCCGCCATCGACTGGCCCGCCAATGTCGATCGCATCGAACATCTGCCGCCAGCCGAACATCCCTCGTTCTACTCGGCTTCGCGCTACACGCTGAACGTCACCCGCGCCGACATGATCGCCGCCGGCTGGTCCCCATCTGTGCGTCTGTTCGAGGCGGCAGCGTGCGGGACGCCGATCATCTCCGACATCTGGCCGGGGCTGGGCGAATTGCTGGCGCACAATCAGGAGGTGCTGCTCGCCGACAAGCCCGAGCAGGTGATCGTCTGGCTGCATGAGGACAAGGCGCAGATCGGTGCGGCGGCGCGGACGCGCATCCTGGCCGAACATGGCGCGGCAAGCCGCGCACGGGAGCTGGAAGCACATCTCGTCGAAGCGGTCACCATGCTGGCGCCAGACAAGATCGCTGCGGCGCAATAGCTGCAATTCGTAAGGACAAGACTGATGAAGCAGACACAAGATGTAGCGCTCGTGGCCGGCGGCGCGGGGTTCATCGGTTCCCACCTGTGCCGGGCTCTGCTCGACCGCGGCCATGAAGTCATCTGCCTGGACAATCTCCAGACCTCGCGCGCCGTAAACCTTCAGTCGCTGGAGGGTGACCGCAACTTCACCTTCATCCGCTCCGACATCGTCGACCCATTGCCCGACGCGGTGACGCGGCGGCGCGACATCGGTCGCATCTACAATCTGGCCTGCGCCGCGTCACCCCCGCAATATCAGGCGGATCCCGAGCATACGATGCTGACCAATGTCGTCGGCACCGATCGCCTGCTGCGGCTGGCCGAACAACATGGCGCCCGGTTCCTCCTCACGTCAACGAGCGAGGTCTATGGCGACCCTGAAGCGCATCCGCAGCAGGAAGATTATCGCGGCTGGGTCAATTGCACGGGGCCCCGCGCCTGCTATGATGAAGGTAAGCGGGCGGCAGAGGCGATTGCCTTCGATTTTGCGCGGCTGGGCCGCGCCGACGTCCGCGTCGCTAGAATTTTCAACACCTACGGTCCCAACATGCACCCGGACGACGGCCGGGTCATCTCCAATCTGCTCTGTCAGGCACTGACGGGCGAAGACATCACCATCTATGGCGACGGATCGCAAACGCGCAGCTTCTGCTTCGTGTCGGACATGGTGGAGGGGCTCATCCGCCTGATGGAAGCCGATATGTCGGAGCTGGCCCCCGTCAATCTCGGCAATCCCGAAGAATTCACCATCCTCGAGCTGCTTGAACAGATCATCGCGGCAACCGGAACGACATCCGACGTGATCTACCATCCCCTGCCCACCGACGATCCGCGGCGTCGTCGGCCTGATATCCAACGTGCTCGGACGTTGCTCAACTGGGAGCCGCGCATTGCGCTGGAGGAAGGCCTCCACATCACATGCACTTTCTTCGCTTCGGAAATCGGCCCGCGCTTTCGAGCGTCCATGTCACAGGTCGCGGCGGAATAGCCCAGAGCGGCAGTTTTTATGGCCAAGCCCCGCACGAGTGAGGACCAACAGGACAGGGTCACGATCGCTCCGCCCGATCCGCCGGGACTCGCATCGGCCCTGGCACGCAATATCCAGGCGTTGCGGGACCGCGAGCGGCTGGAGGATAACAGCGCCAGCCGCCAAACGCGCGTCGCCGAGGCGATCACTTTTTTTAGCGGCAGCATGCGGTTCGTCTATCTGCATCTCGCCTTGTTCGGCGCTTGGATCGTCCTCAACCTGGGCATGTTGCCGCCCGTAGAGCCTTTCGACCCGAAGTTCATCATTCTGGCGACCTGGGCATCGGTGGAGGCGATATTCCTATCAACATTCGTACTCATCAGCCAGAATCGCGCGGCTGCGGCGGCCGACAAGCGCGCGCAGCTGGACCTGCAGGTCAGCCTGTTGGCCGAACATGAAGTGACGCGGCTGGTCCGGCTCACCGCTGCAATCGCGGATCGGCTCGGCATTGCGGAGGCCCAAGACCCGGAGTTGGACGAGCTGGAGCGTGATGTAGCGCCGGAGGCCGTCCTCGACGTGCTCGACGATGAAGAGAGTCCGCGGCAGGAATGATGAGCATGAAGCCGGACATGGGAAGCTCATGCGGTAGGTTGTTCTTCTTATCCGTTCATATGCAGGTAATATTTTTCGAAATCAACATAGGTGAATTCGCGCTTTCGTAGATTGGCTAACATGCCTTTTGGGGGATTAACAGGGACTAGCTATGTTAAGCCAAGTTGCACCGAATGAGGATGTCGTGTTCTTCCGCCCGCAGCACTTCGTCGCGCGGGAAAATGAGTCGCCCGCAGCTGTTCTCCATTTATTGGAAGGGTGGGCCTGCCGCTTTCGCATGCTTGCAGATGGGCGCCGGCAGATCACTGCCCTCTATCTGCCAGGCGAGTGCTGCGACCCCAGTTGGATCCTGGGACGCCTCCCCACCCAGCCGGTCATAGCTTTGACCATCGTTCGCGCCGTACAGTTACCTTGCCGTTTGCCGGTTGGGCCGCAGGGGGAAAACGAACATAAACTTCTGAGAAGTCTGGCCGACAGCTGCGAGCGCCAGGCGAGCTGGCAGGTTTCATTGGGCCGAAAGACTGCTCTTGAAAGGATCGCCCACCTCTTGCTCGAATTGTTCGAGCGCATGCGAGGGGCGGGTCTGGCTTACGGCCAGCAATGCGCCCTGCCGCTGACCCAGATGGATATCGCCGACGTAACCGGCCTCACCCCGGTACACGTCAATCGCACGCTCCAGTCCCTGCGGTCGAAAGGACTGCTGGACCTCCAATCCAAATGGCTCCGCATCCTGGATCTTGGAGGATTGCGAAGAGCCGCGGCCTTGGCACCGGATGAAATGCTGATCTGAATAGCAGACGATGATTGTCTGTGCCGGGAAGTGAGCGCCGATTATCCCATGTTCTGACCGTACAGCAACCGCCGGGAGCTCGCGCCAACTCCTGCCGTTATACCCTGAAATGGTCATCGAGGAGACAATGATGAGCAGCGCTGAACGTACGACGGATCACAGCACTATTCGCAAATGGGCCGAAGACAGGGGCGGTCGTCCGGCCGTCGTTCGGACTAAAGGCGATAAGGGCGGCGTGTTACGTTTCGATTTCGGCGAGAAAGAGGAATCGCTGGAGGAGATCGACTGGAGCGAATTCTTTGCTATTTTCGACGAGTCTGACATCGAACTGTTATATCAGGATAAGGCCAGCAACGGCACCACCAGCCGCTTCTTCAAATTCGTTCGGAAAGACGAAGCGGACGATTGAGGTCGGCGCCTTATGTCCGGTTAAGTCCCAGAAACATCGATCGCACGCACATCGTCGCGGATGACAGGCTCCTCCGGACAAGGTGAATATCGGTAGGCCAGCGCTATCGACCGGGTAGATCATGGGGCGCAGGCAACGTTACTGGACGCATACTCTCACGATCCTCGGGATCCACGGATCCGCCGGGATCTGGCCGAAAATGGTCGTCCGCGCGTTCCGAACCGTCCGGATGCTCGTCGCCCAACAGATCGGTGGGAACATGGCCCGTCGCATCGCTCGGCTCTCCGACCGACTGTTCGGTGTCCAGGTCACTTTCGTCACGCAGAATCTCTGTATCAGAGGCTTCCGTCACATGTTGACGTGCCCCCACACGATCGGCGATCGTCTTTGCGATAACGCCGATCCCGGCACCGAACAATAATCTGCGTATCATGAACCGAACTCCTGGGTGGATGGGTCAAGGTGTTTGAGAAGGCACATCAGGCGCCCGGACGAGGCGCTTGCTGTCCGGTTCGATCGTGGTTGCATGGCGGCCAGCACGCACCGAAACCGGAGAAGCCGGGCCCATCACCAGAGGCGAAGCCTTTCCGGCCTGCCGGTCAAGGGCGCGCGCCACCAGCGCGTCGAGTGCGGCAGCCCCGGCGACGAACGCAACTGCGCCCCACAACGCCGGTCGACCGTTCGCCCGTCTTGCCGCAAAGCCAAGAGCCGTGAGATCCATCAGGTCACCG
>NZ_DATKFP010000407.1:0-16913 GCF_035511395.1 Sphingobium sp. | reverse complement strand
GTCTGGTCTGCCGCCGTGCGAAGGCTCCTGCATGGCGGCCAGGGCCATGGTTTCGATATCCCCGCCGATCGAAGCGGCTGGGCTGGGCGACGACGGTGGCTCTTGAGTCATGGCTGTGGCGTGCCGGTTCCGCCGCCTGATTGCTAGGCGGCAAAGAGGGATAGTTCAGTAGAGGTATAGGGAACACGGCCAGCGGTAGGAGAAGCGCGGGGTGCTACCCAAAATCGTCGGAATGCACCCTTCTGGTTTCTGGCTGCGTTTCGGCAGCCGCGTAAGGTCCAAGGCTCCACAATCTTCAGTTTCGTATCGATTCGGAGTGACGAAATATGCAGGACCGTGCGCTGGCGGATATGAGACCACCCCCACCCGCCGTGCCACAGCAGGCATCGGGGGTCGATTTCCTCCGGGTTCTGCGGCGCCATCAACGGCGTCTGGGGATCACTTTTCTCGTCGTCATTGTCCTGGCCGCCATCGCGCTGGCTTTCATCGCACCGCGATATCAGGCCACTGCCGTCATGCGCGTCGATACGGGCGAGACGGTGATGTCGACCGAGGATGAGACTGCGGCCTCCATCCGCGACGCGGAACTGCGTCGTGAGCATCAGATCGAAACGCAGATCCAGTTGCTCCAGTCCCGTGCCGTCGCACGCCAGGTCGTGCGCGACATGGCGCTGCATGACGATCCGGAGTTCAACCCCTATGCCAATCCCGACAAGCGGACCAGGTGGGACGACTTCTGGGATCGCGTGACCTTCTGGAACGCGGACGACCGCGAACTGCCCAAGGCTTCGGTAAAGGGCAACACGTCGCCCCAACTGATCGAACGGACGACCGATCGTCTGCTGGATGCGGTCAAGGTCGAGCAGGACGGACAGTCGAGTTTCGTGGACGTCACCGTGACTTCCGTCAGCCCCGACAAGGCGGCGCGGATCGCGAACAAGATCACGCGTGCCTATGTGAAATCGCAGGTCGAGGAACGGCAGTCAGCGGTCAAGCGGCGTATCCAGACGCTCGGCGAACGCGTCGCCGAGCTGCGCGGGCAGCTTGTTTCCACCGAACAGTCGATCGCCTCCTACCGGCGCTCGCGGGGCCTCGATCCGGGGGCGGGCAGTGATGCGAATGCGGCGCAACTCGGGCGTGCGGCGGCCGAACTGGCGGCGACCCGTGGCCAGCGTGCCGAAGCGGCGAGGCGTTCGGGTTCGGCGGGGCAATTGATGTCGCCGCTCCTGGCGGACCTGCGCAGCCAGCAGGCGAATGTGCAGCGTCGTCTCAGCGAACTGACCACCCTCTATGGCAGCGGTCATCCCGACGTGCGGAAAGCCTATGCTGAACTGAGCCAGCTGGACAGCAACATCTCCAACGAGTCTGCCCGTGTGCGGGCGCAATTGGCCAATGAAGCCTCCGCCCAGCAGTCGCGCGAGTCCCAACTTGCGGGCGATGTCGCCTCGCTCAGGTCGCGGTCGCTCAACGCCATCGTTCAGGGCGTTCCGCTTGCCGACCTAGAACGCAATGCCCAGGCTCTGCAAACCGTCTATCTCGCATCGCTTGGCCGTCTCAACGAGATCCGCCGGGACGAGAAGAATGTGAAGGCCGATGCGACCATCGCATCTCCCGCCCTTCAGCCGACGCAGCCCAGCTTCCCGCGCCGGACACAGATCATGGCAGCGGCCGCCGTCGCCGCGATCATTTTCGGCCTGATCGTCGTGATGCTGAGTGAGGCGCTCGATACGCAGGTCCGCAGCGCGGCGCAGATCTGGGCAATCGCCGGTCTGCCCACTTTGGGGTTGATCCCGCGTCTTACCGACCGCCGTGAGCAGCGCATCGCCACGCACCAGCGTGTGATCGATCATCCCTATTCGACCTTTGCTGAATCGGTGCGATCGATCGAAAGCCGGCTCGCGCGCAGCGCTGGCCGTGCCGCCGGGAATGTGGTCATGGTCACGTCGCCTCTGCCGGGCGATGGCAAGACGACGCTGTCGATCGGGCTGGCGTCCGCCGCGATCGCGCGTGGGCGCCGGGCGATCGTCATCGACTTCGATCTGCGTCGCCCAGGGCTGGGAAGCACGTTGCAGCGCGGCACGTCGGGCAAGGATCTGCTCGATTATCTCGCCGGCAATGCCACGCTCGACGAAGTCATCCTGACCAGCGCGTCGACCCCGACCATTCATGGCATCCGGGCGCTGCGATCCGCGCCAGATCCAGGCGCAGCAATCGCCTCGCCACGGGTCGAAACGCTGATATCGGCCCTGCGCGCGCGCTATGATGTGATCGTCCTCAATACGCCGCCGGTCCTGGCGGTGGGGGATGCGCAGGAGCTAGCGCATCATGCCGACCAGACGGTGATGGTGCTCCGCTGGGGACGCACCACGCCCGACCTCCTGCGATCCGCCATATTGCAGTTCGGCGAACCGATCACCGGCGCGGCCTTCAATCGCGTACAATATCGGAAACATGCGCAGCTTCGCTATGGCGACAGCATCCAGCATTATCGCAAATATACTTATGGCGAGGAGGAAACCCCCAATCGGCTTGCGCCCCTCATGCGGTTGATCGGCCGTCGTGCCGGGTAGGACTGAGGCCGTAACCGGACCCACCCGGCAGCGGTGGGCAGGCAACCGTTTTTCAAGAAAGGGCAAGCCGTTGCCCCCGGATTTGATAGCTATTGAGGGAGGATTGGGGACTGGCGGTCGGGATACGCTCCGCGAACTGCACCTGCTTGTGATCGACCCCCGGTCGCTCACCCGCGATTGCCTTATCGCAGCGCTCCAGGACACGCCGGAAATCCGATCGGTGACGGCCGCCGCCAGCGTGTGGGAAGCCTCCACAACCCTGCGCGAGCAGCGGATGATCAATGCAGTCCTGCTCAACCTCGCGTCCGATGCGTTTGATCTGGCCAGCTTGTCCGATATGATTGATCCGTTGCAGGTCGCCGCTCCCGGAGGGCGGATACTGATCCTGACCACTCATACCGATACCGATCATGCGGGAGTCGCGCTGCGACTGGGCGTCGATGGCTATCTCAACAGCGAAATGTCGTTCGAACTGACCAAGGATGCGATCTGCATCGTAGGGCGCGGGTGCATCATATACCCGCGATCCGTGCTGGCGGGGCCGGGGCTGGGATCGGCGGTTACGCCGGTCGGAAGCTTGCTCACCCATGACGAACGGCTTACCCAGCGCCAGCGCGAAGTATTGGAAGGCGTGGCGCGTGGCCTCACCAACCGAGAGATAGCCGGCAGGCTGGTCATCAGCGAGCGGACGGTCAAGGCGCATGTTAAGGAGCTGATGCGTAGGCTCGGCGCGAATAATCGCACTCAGGTCGTTGCGATCGCGAGCAATCTTCTCTGACTTGACCTGATATTATTCCGATAATTAAAGTATCCATCCATAATCATGTCCTAAAGAACATGATCTTTAGGACATGATGACTATTTTCATCAGCAATTTTGAGGCGGGCTGATGAAAATTTTGCGATGAGTTAACTTGATCGCGATCAATGTGTCGATAGAACCGCACCGGGTTCATTTCGGGTGCGGCATTTGTCGTGGGCACTGCGGTGGAGAGTTTCAGAAAAGGGTGCGGGCAAGTTGATGATCCGGAATGCGAAGCCGGATGATGGCGGAATATTGCCTGTTGAAGATATCGGAGTGGGGTGGGGAATGTCGCGTTCTGCAAACAAACGAGCGAAGCTCCTTTTTCTGACGGCGGTGTTGGCTGCACTGGTCGCGAGCGGCGTCGTGGTTCGCGCAGGCTCCATCGACATTGGTGCGAAAGTGAAACTCGCCGCCGATTTCTGGGTGGTGCAAGGGGATTTGCGGACGGGCGCGGGTATCCAGAAGGCGGCGGCCAGCGGGGCTATTGTTGGCGGGCCCTTGATCCAGAATGATGAACGCTGGTGGAATGTTGACTTTGCCCAGGGCGTGGACGGCTGGGTGAAGGAAGCTGCTCTGGCTGAGAATGTCGGAACGGCTACCTCTCTATCCTCGTCCACTGCAGCATCGCCGCTCCTGTCCACGCGAAGCCTCGCGGTTCCGATACCTTCTGTCGCTGCTGCCGTCGCATCCGGAACGGCCGCCGCCTTCGTCAATCCCGACGACGGCGCCATTCCGGACCGCGCTCTCCATCCGTTGGCATTCCCGACTGCAACAGGTTTTGGCAAGAATACAAGCGTGCGAAGTCCGGATGCGGTTGTGTACAAGATAAACACACTCACTGATGTCGCCGATCCGTTGGATGGCAAGATCAGTTATCGTGAATGTGCGCTCGCTCTGCCGATCACCAATCCCTATGCTATTCCGGCTAATCGTCCGCGTTATTGCGTGTTCGATGTGGCGGGTGCTATCATTCTTCAGGCGCCGGCCTTCATTACTCAGCCAAAAATCTATATTGCGGGTCAGACCTCGCCGGGAGGTATCGAATTTCGCCTGGGATCGAAATATGATCCCGTAGATTCCCTGATCGACACACGGCGTGGTGGAAATCACATGATCTTGCGCCATGTGCGCACGCGCACCGGGCCGCATCTGGGGCGTGCATCCGAAAATGGCGATCCGATCCGCATGTCGGGTACCAATAACCAGATTATCGACCATGTGTCGACGATGTTCGGAACTGATGAGAGTCTGGACATGGCTTGCACAGATTGTACCGTTCAATGGTCTATCATCGGTCCCAATATTTGCAGGAATGCCGGGCACACATCATATCTGCACTGCAAGACCTTCTTCCTGAAGCCCGCGACGCGCGTAACCATCGCGCATAACCTGTCACAGCATGGAGAGCAGCGCGGCATCAACATCGCCGTGGGCTCCAATCCGGCGGTGGCGGGAGCAACTGGTCAGGTCGATGTCATCAATAATGTTCTCTACAATTTCATTGCCGAGGCTGGGCTGGTTTCGAACCAGTTCGGAAGCGTTTACGCCAATTACTTGAACAACGTCTATTTGCGTGGTCCAAAATATAATGCATCCGATGGCAATTATCTGATTGGCCTCTATGCGAATGCCAGCCGCTTTGCCTTCGGCTTCAATATTTTCTCCAAGGGGAATGTGACGCCCAGGACGCGAATCGCCGGGCAGTTCGGGTCGACCACGACAGATTCTTTCCAGAAGAGTGCGGGCTATATCGCTCATGTCAGTGCGAATTCGGTCTGCGGCCTTACCGCCGCCGGCTTGCAGGATTGCAGTCGTTTTGGCCTGACCGTCGTGCAGGACAAGCTTTACGCATTGATGCCCGGCATGAAGTCGCCCTCTTTCGACCCGATCAGGCTGACTTCCGCGCAACAGGCATTTCGCGACGTCATGACTTTCGCCGGTGCCAACCTTTGTCTCCATGGGGCGTGTCGCGACAATGTGGACGCCATGTATGTCGATGACGTCCGAACCTGCGATACGGCGCCCTACAAGTTCGACCAGAACTGGCCATCGACGGTTGCGGAAGCTGGTGGCTGGGCGCGGATTACGAAGCGCACTGCCAAGATCGACAGCGACAATGATGGTATGCCCGATGAATGGGAAAAGAAGTTCAGGAATACTAATCCAAATGTCTGGGACGCTAATGACGATCGCGACGGAGACGGTTATCCCAATATCGAGGAATATCTGAACTTCCTGGCGAAGGAGGATATCCGCTACCTGAAGATGGTTGGGGCCGGTTCTGGTGCTGTTCCCGCCTATAATTGCGGTAGGCCGATGTTTTGATCGCCGAGCTGAATATCTGATAATGACATATATTTCGGATGTCATGTTGATGTGGATCAATAGTTTTGCGGGTGAGAACGTCATCTTGATGGCGTTACATCATTTGACATTATTCTTATTAGGCTATGGGTTAGCCTAATGATGTAGATACTTTATTGGTATAATCGACTAAAAGCATTCGACGGCCCGAATCTGGCGAGAGTCAGGCCGCGGAGATTTATGGTGCTGGACGGGTTTGCCAGGAAACTGGGCTGGAAACTGGGTGTCTCTCCAGAAGAGGCGCAATCGCTGGCGGATGTGGCGCAACGGCAATTGCGACAGGCTAAGGCACGTCAGGATATCTATGTCGATGGCGATCCGGCGTCCAACGTGCGGGTCATCGTGGACGGTTGGGCCTGCCGTTACCATCAATTCGAAAATGGCACGCGTCAGATCGTGCAAATTCTGATGCCGGGCGACATATTGGGACATGACGTCGCGCATGCCTATCAGGATCATTCTGCCTGCTCCATTTCGCCGGTCGTCTTTGCCCAACTGTCCCAGATCGATTTCATGGCGGTTACGGCGGAGTTTCCTGGCTTGGAAAGGGCGCTGCGACGGGATTTGAGCATGACGCTCGCCATTCAGCGCCAGTGGATTTCCGTTATTGGGCGGTTCGGCGCGACGCAACGCATCGCTCATCTGCTCTGCGAGCTTTATGTGCGTGCTCTGCTGCTCGAAAGCTCCAAAGAAAAGCGGGCGGTCAATTTCCCGATGGCGCAGCGCGATATCGCCGACTGCACCGGCCTCAGCCTGGTGCAGGTGAACCGGAGCATCAACCTGCTCCGGTCGACGGGGTTGCTCTATTGGCGTCACCGCTCGCTGGAAATGGTCGACTTAAGCGCGCTGGCGAAAATGGGGGCGTTCAATCCGCATTATCTCGGACATGTCGGAAGCATGTTTGCACGAGAAGAAGGAGGGGGAACTCGGAGCCGTTCAGGAGGCGGAGGGCAAGGGACGTTGCCGCTGTTCAGATGAAGGCCGGTTTCCAACGATCAGGGGCGTTCTCGGTAATCCGAATGGCGCCTATTCCGATGGTGAGCCCTGCTGGATTCGAACCAGCGACCTACTGATTAAAAGTCAGTTGCTCTACCGACTGAGCTAAGGGCCCCCGAGGAGGTGGAGGTCGCCCTAAAGCGGGCGGGGCAGATGGTCAACCTCTTGTCGCGTGCTTTGCTGTCGCTTTTTGCAGACGACCATGAAGGTGGCGTATGCAAAGGCCGGTAACGGGATCGCGCCAGCCCGGTGCAATGGCTATCAGCGGGGTCAGGACGAAGCTGCGGTCGCGGCACGCTGCGTGAGGAATCGTCAGTGCCCGATCGCGCCAGGTACCACCCGACCAGAATATGATGTCGATATCAATGCTGCGTGCGCCCCAGCGGCGATGGCGGCGGCGTCCGAGCCGTTTCTCGATCGACTGGAGGAATACCAGCATCGCGCGTGGAGGCAGCGGGGTTTCCACCAGCATCGCGCCATTGGCGAATATGCGTGTCGACGGGCCGAGCGGCGGTGTAAAGATCGTGGGCGACACGGCTATCACCCGCGCTTGCACGCCGACCAGCGTGGCCGCTTCCTTCAATAGCCGGGATGGAGTGCGGCGTGCGGACAGGGGACGGTTCGATCCAAGTGCCAGCGCATAGAGATGGGTTGTGTCCGCCATGCTCCAGCGCCTATCTGCTCCCGATGATCCTGGAAAGTCCCTTGCCCGAAACCGAGCCGTCCCGCGACTGCTTGCATTGTCCGCGTTTGGTCGATGTGCGGACGGCTTGCCGGGTCGAGCATCCCGACTGGTGGAATGCGCCCGTCCCTGCATTCGGTGATCCGGATGCGCGCATTGCCATCATCGGTCTCGCTCCGGGACGACAGGGCGCCAATCGCACCGGACGGCCTTTTACCGGGGATCAGGCCGGCGAATTGCTCTTTTCCACGCTGGCCCGGCACGGGCTGACCAAGGGGCAATATGAAGGGCGACCGGACGACGGGCTGACGTTGCGGGGCGCGATCATCCTCAATGCGGTCAAATGCATGCCGCCGCATAACAAGCCGGTGCCGCAGGAGGTTCACAACTGCCGGCCTTTCCTGGCGCAGGCGGTGTCCGCCCTGCCGCGAGCGCGCACCTTCATCGCCCTGGGCGAGATTGCGCACCAGTCGGCGGTGAAAGTGTTGGGCGGCAAGCTGCCCAAGGCTCGTTTCGCCCATCTGGCCGAGCATCGGATGCCCGACGGGCGTATCCTGATCGATAGCTATCATTGCTCACGCTATAATCAGAATGTCGGCCGGTTGACGGCGGAGATGTTCGACGCAGTGTTCGCCAGAGCGGTCGCGATCGCGGGCGAATGACGGCATGGACTGCCTGCTGTCGAGTGCGCGGATCCGACCGGATCAGGGCGGCGAGTCCGCCAGCAAGTTGAGCGCCCGCGTCATCAGCGCAACGAACCTGCCTTCTCCGACCCGCGCCGTTGGATTGTTCCAGCTGCCACTGACGGCGTACCATGCGCCGTCCTGGGCCTGGACGAGGAAGTTCATTGCCATGACGCCCGGTTCGCTGCCCCCCTTATAGCCCAGATAGCGCCACCGCTTCGCATCGGCCGGGGCAATGCCGGGATTGACGGCAAGGATCGGCAGAGCGTCGCTGCCATGGACGCGCAGCCAGTCCAGCACGCCGACCATGTCCATGGGAGAAGCGAACCATTCGATGCTGTCGATCGCGGTGGGCACTTCGGCGACGCTGCCGATATCCACCCGGTTCGCAGTAAGCCGCGGACTGGCGTCCCGCAACAGGGAGCGTCGGGCTTCGGGAGAGCCGGCCTCGAAGCGGCGGCGCAGGTCGGCATTAGCCGGCATCTTGAGGGCAAAGGCTTCGGCGGTGCCGAGCAGCGGCAGCGTCTTTGCCGCATCGGCATGGCCGGTCATCGCAAGCATCGAATCCACCCTGTCGCGCCCCAGCGCCAGTAGCAGCGTGTCGGCCGCGCTATTGTCGCTTTCGGCGATCATCGCGGTCGCGAGGCTATGGAGCGTCATGGGCGCGCTGTCCGGCCAGTTCATCAGGCGGCCGGAAAAGCTCTTGGGACCAAGCGGAATGACATCGCTCCAGCGCCGTTCGCGCGCCGCAGAGACGCGGGCGAGTTCGCCCAGGATATAAAGTTTGAAACTGGAACCTGTCGCCATCTGCGCGTCGGCGCGATGGGCGCGCAGCAGGTGCGGGCCGTCGTCGGTCAGTCTGGCAATGGCGAAGGCGGTGGTGCCGGACAGGGCGGAGATGTCGGCCACGACCTTGTCCAGGCTGTCATTGGCAGTGCGCGCGCCGATGATATGCAGGCCGATCACCCGATGCGGAGGCTGGGGCGCCACGACAATAGCGAAGCCAACCGTTGCGCGTTCATAGCGGATTTCGACCTGGCCCGCCGTGGCGCTTTCGGTCCGGACCGATCCCAGCGCGACGGGCTTTCCATGCTGGGCACGCAGATCGGCGGCGATCGCGCGCCAGCGATCGACCGGGACGGCGTCGAGGAAGAGTGGAGCGAAAAAGTCGGCCTCGCCACCCGGCGCGGCAAGAATATGGAGCAATTGTTCGGCGCGAGCCTGATAGGCGGGGTCGATCTGCGCCGAAGCCTTCATGGGCAGCGCCATGAGAAGCAGCGACAGCAGGATCGACCATAGCCGCACGCGCTACGCCCCAGGGAAGGGCGAGGCGGACGATATCATCCTCATGCGTCGATCGCTTCCTCGTCCACTGCGGCTGCGTTTTCCTGGATGAAGGCGAAGCGGTGCGCCGGATTGGTGCCCATCAGCCGGTCGACCAGATCGCGCACTTGTTGACGGTCCTCGATGTCATCAGGCAGGGTGATGCGGATCAACATGCGCGTCTTGGGATCCATGGTGGTTTCGCGCAACTGCATCGGGTTCATTTCGCCAAGCCCCTTGAATCGGCTGACGTCGACCTTCTTGCCTTTGAACTCCTTCGTCATCAACTGCTCGCGATGGGCGTCGTCCTTGGCATAGAGGCTCTTGCCGCCGGCAACCAGGCGATAGAGCGGTGGCTGGGCGAGGTAGAGATGGCCGCGCCGCACCAGTTCGGGCATTTCCTGGAAGAAGAAGGTCATCAACAGGGTCGCGATATGCGCGCCGTCGACGTCGGCGTCGGTCATGATGACGATGCGTTCGTAGCGCAGATTGTCGGGATTGCAGTCCTTGCGGGTGCCGCAGCCCAGCGCCAGGATCATGTCGGCGATTTCCTGGTTCGCCAGGATCTTGGCGGTGTTAGCCGACGCCACGTTCAGGATCTTCCCGCGCAACGGCAGGATCGCCTGCGTCTTGCGGTCGCGTGCCTGCTTGGCTGATCCGCCCGCCGAATCACCCTCCACCAGGAAGATTTCCGCGCCTTCGGGATCGTCGTTGGAACAGTCGGTCAGCTTGCCGGGCAGGCGCAATTTCCGGCTGTTCGTCGCGGTCTTGCGCTTGACCTCCTTCTCCTGCTTGCGCTTGAGGCGCTCGTCCATGCGGTCGAGCACATAAGAGAGCAGCGCCTTGCCCCGGTCCATATGATCGGTCAGGAAATGGTCGAAATGATCGCGCACGGCATTTTCGACGAGGCGCGCGGCGTCTGGGCTGGTCAAACGATCCTTGGTCTGGCTCTGAAACTGGGGATCGCGGATGAAGACCGACAGCATGATCTCCGACGACGTCATGATGTCGTCGGCGGTGATATCCTTCGCTTTCTTCTGGCCGACAAGATCGCCGAAGGCGCGGATGCCCTTCACCAGCGCCGCACGCAGGCCCGCTTCATGAGTGCCGCCATCGGGGGTCGGAATGGTGTTGCAATACCAGCTATAGGAACCATCCGACCAGAGCGGCCAGGCGACCGCCCATTCGACGCGGCCGGCGGTGCTGGGGAAATCCTGATTGCCGGAAAAGAATTGCGTGGTCGCGCAGTCGCGGTCGCCCAGCTGCTCTTTCAGATGATCGGCAAGCCCACCGGGAAACTGGAACACGGCTTCGGCCGGCGTATCGTCGCTGATCAGCGCGGGATCGCATTTCCAGCGTATCTCGACGCCCGCGAACAGATAGGCCTTGGACCGGGCGAGGCGATAAAGGCGCGCGGGCTTGAATTTCTGTTCGCCGAAAATCTCGATGTCCGGGACGAAGGCGACCGAAGTGCCGCGCCGGTTAGGGGCAGCACCGACCTTTTCGAGGCTGGTCTGCGGCAGACCCTGCGAAAAGCTCTGCCGGAACAATTCCTTGTTGCGCGCGACTTCGACGATCGTGCTGGTCGACAGGGCGTTCACCACCGAAATGCCGACGCCGTGCAGGCCGCCCGATGTGGCATAGGCCTTGCCCTCGAACTTGCCCCCAGAATGAAGCGTGGTGAGGATCACCTCCAGCGCCGACTTGTCCGGAAATTTGGGGTGCGGATCGACCGGGATACCGCGGCCATTGTCGGTGATGGTCAGCCGATTGCTCGCCTCCAGCGTCACCTCGATCCGGGTGGCGTGCCCTGCGACCGCTTCGTCCATGCTGTTGTCCAGCACTTCGCTGGCCAGGTGATGCAGCGCACGCTCGTCCGTGCCGCCGATATACATGCCGGGGCGACGGCGAACCGGCTCCAGTCCTTCCAGCACCTCGATGGTGGAGGCGTCATAGGTGGGGGTGGTGGGCGTGTTGGCGGCGAACAGGTCTTCGGACATGGAAACAAGCTATAAGCGGGCGGGCGGCAGGCGCAAGCGCGGGTTCGTGCAGGCAGGGTGGTCAGGGCAGGGGATCGCGCAGCGCGGCCCAGAGTTGCTTCACCCTTGCATTGAGATCGGCAAGCTGTGCGCCCTCCATGCCCGACCGTTCCATCAGCGCTTCGGCGAGGCAGCCGCACGCCTCGCGCATCGCTGTGCCTCGTTCGGTCAGGCGCACCTCAACCCGGCGCTCGTCGGCGGTGGAGCGGGCGCGGACGAGAAAGCCGGCTGCCTCCAGCCTCTTGACCAGCGGCGTCACGGTGCTCGATTCGAGCGAGAGTCGCTCGGCAATCTGGCCGATGGTGCCCCCATCCTGTTCCCAGAGCGCATGGAGCACCAGATATTGCGGATAGGTGATGCCCAGCCGATCCAGCATCGGCCTGTAGGCGCGGCCGATGGCCATGCTGGTGGCATAAAGCGAGAAGCAGAGCTGTTCATCAAGCGGACGGGCGGCGGCCATGAATTATCTCCTTTGTCAGACCATTAGCATGAAAAAGGATATCGCGATAAATTTCTGCTGGACAAGGATCGGGTACATTCCTATCTAATAATTATCGCGATAAATAATATCGCAGTAAAAAGGAGGTTTTATGTCCGTCGAAGTCAAATATAGCACCCGCGCCACCGCTACGGGCGGCCGTGATGGCGAAGCGCGCACCGAAGACGGTGCGTTCGCCGTGAAGCTTTCGACCCCCAAGGAACTGGGCGGTGCGGGTGGCGACGGCACCAATCCCGAGCAACTGTTTGCGGCCGGCTATTCGGCTTGCTTCATCGGCGCGCTCAAGGTCGCTGGCGGACAGTTGAAGATCAAGGTCCCGCAGGATGTGAGCGTGACCGCAACGGTCGGCATCGGCCCGCGCGCGGCTGGCGGTTTCGGCATCACCGCCGATCTGGAAGTGCGCCTGCCGGGTGTGGAACCCGTTGATGCCGAAAAACTGATCGCCGCCGCGCACCAGATCTGCCCCTATTCAAACGCGACGCGGGGCAATGTCGATGTCGGGCTGACCATCGTCTGAAAGAAAGGGGCCGCTCCATATGGGGCGGCCTTTTTTACTTTGGCTGGTCGATGTGGGGTGAGGCTTTTGCATCACGGTTCTGCGAAAATGTAATGCAAAGTGAAACAAAGGGGGATGGCAGGTCGTTGGCGCAGCAACCGTGGACGAGATCGTCTGCGTCATGGTGAGGAGACCGCTTATGAAATTCAAATCCATCGCGCCGCTCGGCGCTACCCTTTTCCTCGTCCTTGCCGCGCCTGCAATGGCACAGGATGATGCTGGCAGCCCGGATTGGACCGGGCCTTATGTCGGTGGGTCGCTTGGTTACAACTGGCTTCCGAACAACAAGGCCAACGATCTTGAACAGGTCTATTTCGATACCAACGGAGACGGCCAATATGGCGACATCGTCCAGACCCCGAGCGGCGGCAATGCCTTTGCTCCGGGCTTCTGCGACGGCAAGGGGACCAGCGCTACCACCTGTTCTTCGATGGATCGGGAAGGTAAAGCGGCATGGTCGGCCATGGCGGGCTATGACATGCAGATGGGTAGCATCGTCGTCGGCGGTGTGATCGAAGGTGGCCAGTCCTATGGCACCAACTATGTTACCGGGTTCAGCACGACTCCGGCGAGCTATACATTGGGCCGCAGGCTGGACTGGGAGGCGGCTGCGCGGTTGCGTGCAGGTTTTGCCCTCAACCGTACCCTGATCTATGCGACCGGTGGTCTGGCCTATGGCAAGTTCAAGAACAGCTTCCAGACGACCAACGCTCTCAATAGCTTCACTGAAAACAACAAGTCCGAGGGTGATTGGGGTTATACCGTCGGCGGCGGCATCGATCACAAGATCAGTGATAATTTCTCGATCGGTGTGCTCTATCGCTACACGCGCTTCAACCCGAACGACTATACGGTGACCGTGACCCAGGGCAGCGCCCCGGCGACCAACCCCTTCGTCAATCCGGCGACGACGTCGGGTCAGACCGTTATCAGTCGCAGCAATGAACAATATACGACGCAGAGTGTCCGCGTGACGGCGGCGTTCCGCTTCTGAACATGGGGAGGCGGGATGCCGCCTCCCTTCCCGACAATGAAAAGGCCGCCTCGAAGGGCGGCCTTTCTTGTTGGCTCAGCGAACGCGCGGGCCGCCGAAGGGCATGGGCGGGGGCGGGCGACGCGTGCCGCGCGGCAACTGCGCCTGATAGGCGCGACCGCAATGTTCGACGCAATAGGGGAAGCCGGGATTCACCGCTTCGCCACAGAAATGAAAGTCCGGTTCGCCCGGATGGCCCATCGGCCACTTGCAGATCCGCTCGGTCAGGTCGAGCAGGCTGGTCTTGTCGGCGATCTCCGCGCTGGGCTTGGCCGGAACAAGGCGGCGGGGCGGTGCGGGCGGAATCGGCGCCTGCTGATCGCCCGGACCCTGACGCAAGAAGCCGCCGGGGCCGACCGACACGATACGCGGTGGCGGCGGCGCGGGCGGAGCCTCTGGTGAAGCGGCAGCGGCGGGAGCAGCGACAGGCGCTGCGGGGGCAGCCGGACGCGGCGGAGCCGGCTGCGGTGCTACCGGCGCAGCGGCGGTGCGCGGTGCCTCTGCTTCGGAGGCGGGCTTGCGCGGCGGCGGCGGTGCGGCCTTCTTGGGCGCTTCGTTCGCCTTTACCGGCGAGGGGCGCGATTGCAGGCCCAGGCGGTGCGCCTTGCCGATCACGGCATTGCGGCTTACGCCGCCCAGTTCATCTGCAATCTGGCTGGCGGTCAGGCCGCGTTCCCACATCGCCTTGAGCTGGTCGATACGCTCGTCGGTCCAGGACAATGAAAAACTCCTCACAATTCGTCTATGGCTTCCTATATGGGAAGCACGCCACGCAGGTTCAAATCCTTGGACCTGACCCCTTGCAGCACAACGGACCAGCCGATAGTCGATCTGCCTATGAACGACCAGCCCAAAATTGCCGCCGAATCGCTGTTTGCCGAACCGGGGGTGCCGCAGATCCGCAACGTGAACTGGGCCGGCACCTGGGCGCTCTACCGCAAGGAAGTGCGCCGCTTCATGAAGGTGCAGCTCCAGACCGTCTGGGCGCCGGCGATCACGACACTCATGTTCCTCATCATTTTCATCGTCGCGCTGGGCGGTAGCGGGCGCACCGTGACACTGCGCGGGGAGGCAGTGCCCTTCGCGGATTTTATTGCGCCGGGCCTCATCATCATGGGCATGATCAACGCCTGCTTCGCCAATGCCAGCTTCTCGCTGATGGTGGGCAAGGTGCAAGGCACGCTGGTCGATTATCTGATGCCGCCTATCTCGGTCGGTGAATTGCTGTTCGCGCTGGCGGCTTCGTCAGTGACCCGCGCGGTACTCGTCGGCTGCGCCCTGTGGCTTGCCATGGCGACCTGGCCGGGCGTGCATGTGACGCCAGCGCATTTGTGGGCGGTGGTCTGGTTCGGCTTGCTTGGCACCAGCTTCATCGCCTTCCTGGGGGTGCTGACCTCGATCTGGGCAGACAAGTTCGATCATGGCGCTGCGATCACCAATTTCGTGATCGGGCCGCTCGCCCTGCTGTCGGGTACCTTCTATTCGATCGACCGGCTGCCGGCCTTTTTCCAAGGGATCAGCCACGCCAACCCCTTCTTCTACATCATCTCCGGCTTCCGCTACGGCTTCGTCGCGGCGGCGGATACCAATGTGGTGACGGGCAGCCTCGTGCTGCTGGCACTCAACCTGATCTTCGGGGGGCTCTGCTACGCGCTGCTGCGCCGGGGCTGGAAGATCAAGGCCTGATCCTGTCGAAGCGGGTTGACGGGGGTGGTGCCCTCGGCCGCGCCGCTCATTTCATTCTCTACTGATCTGATTTGCAATGATGGTGCGCGCCTGTTAGCAGTTCATCTGCCTGTAGCGATCCATCGAGCGGGCTTCCCTTCATCATGGTGCTCAAACCTGCCTGATAGCCGATCGGCTGCCGGTCGGGTCGCGTCCGTTCGGGCAGGCGCCATCGCGGCAATAAAGGGCCAGCAGATGACGATCAGGAAATGCTATCTCTCCATCAACCAGAGCGGCATCAGCGCCAATCTCGATCTATTGAAGGTCGCGATCCATAGCTGTTACAGTTACGCCAGGCTTCAGCCGATCCTGCTTTATACTGGTGATCCGGTTCCTGAACTGGAGATATTGGAAAGGCTGGGCGCCACGATCGTCCATCATCAGGTCTCGTTCGAGCAGGAATTGAAGATCGGCTATGGCGACCGATACCGAAAATTCCTCGGCCACTGGCTGCGCGTGGACATTCCGTTGATCGAGCAGGAGGATGATTATGTGCTCTACGCCGATTGCGACGTGCTGTTCTGCAAGGAAATCAGCTTCGCCGATTATCCCACCTATATCGCGGTCGCACCCGAATTTTCCAAGGACAACTGGAGCTATTTCAATTCCGGCGTGATGATCATCAACGTCGCCAATATGCGGGCGGTTCATGCCGAATTTCGGGAGGCGATCCGGCATCGACTGACCAATAATTTCCAGACGCCGCCACATGACCAGAAAAGCTTCAACGACTTTTTCGGCGACAAATATGATCGCCTGCCGCTGGAGATGAACTGGAAACCCTATTGGGGTGTGAACGAGGCGGCGAGCATGGTCCATTTCCATGGGTTGAAGCCGGCCGTGGCGATCCGCGCGATGACGATCGAAAACTACCAACTGACGGACAATATTCGGCGCCTGTGGGAAAAGAACAAGGCGGCCTATATCGATTATTGCCAGCTCTACACCGATGTCCTTGAAGAGGCGAATGCGGCTGCTGACGCGCAGGTCCAGCAAGTCGCTGCACAATGTGCGGCGGCATTATCCAGCCGCCCCGTCCGTCAGACGAAGCCTGCAAAAACCGGAACGGCGATCCCCATGATGAAGAGGATCGCCGCCGATATCATCCAGTGACGGATGTGGGGAAGGGCGCGGTCATGGCCGCGCCCTTCCCCCAGGGCCAGATCAATTGCCCGCGCCACCTACGCGTGCGAGCTGGAAGCCTGCATCGGCGGCTTCGGCGACGGGATAGATGTTGCGCAGGTCGACGAGCGCATTGCCGGTCATCGACCCGGCGAGACGCTTGAGGTCGAGCGCGCGGAAGATGTCCCATTCGGTGACGAGGACGAGAGCGTCGGCGTCCCTAGCAGCCTCATAGGCATCCTTCGCCATGGTGACGCCGGGCAT
This sequence comes from Sphingobium sp., assembly GCF_035511395.1. Classification (GTDB taxonomy): domain Bacteria; phylum Pseudomonadota; class Alphaproteobacteria; order Sphingomonadales; family Sphingomonadaceae; genus Sphingobium. The sequence goes on along the minus strand of NZ_DATKFP010000407.1, from coordinate 253 downwards.
CATCGGCGCAGCGACCTCCATGCCTTCGGGGTCATAGGCGACGATCTTCGCGCCAGCATCTTCGAGTGCCTGGACGATGGCGATGCTGGGAGCGTCGCGCATGTCGTCGGTATTGGGCTTGAAGGTGAGACCGAGCAGCGCGACCGTCTTGCCGCGCGCGTCGCCGCCCAGGGCCTTGACGATCTTGCGGCCCATGGCCCGCTTGCGCAGGTCGTTGACCTGCACCACCGTCTCGACGATGCGGCTGGGGGCG